>JAXGQG010000040.1:0-2390 GCA_040766535.1 Dehalococcoidia bacterium
CGTCGTAGCGGCCTTCCCTCGCACACCGCTGTCCGCACGACGCGGAAGGTGCTGAGGGTCTTGAATCGGCGTATGAAGGAAGAGAGCCCCGTGGTCCCATCTCGGCCATCGTTGCGGTTGGTGGTGTCGTTGTGCAGAAGCACGATGGCATGGAGGTGGTTGGGCATCACCACGAACGCGTCCGCGCTGACTCCGGTGCAGAAGGAACAGGCCTCCACCCAGGTGTTGTGGATGATGTGTCCCAGTGGTGTCAGGGCGACAATGTCGTCTTTGACTTCACCGAAGTCACACCTGTGGTCTTCAGCGCACAGTGTGACGAAGTAGGCGCCTGGCGTTGAGTAATCGTATCCTCGCAGACGGAGGATATGCCGTGTGGGGAGGCTTGCGTCCTTCACTGCGCAGGATTGTACACCGCCGGCGACGATTGGAGATCTCTTCGTTATGTGTTCTCAGGAGACAGGTGATGTGTATGGCGGGCGGACGCAGAGGTCCGCCCCTACAACGGATGGATTGAGGGAGTACGTGGGCACTGCGGAGACAAAGGATGCCGGTCCGCCCCCACAACAGATGGATGGAGCGGGGTCGGGTATCCGTAGGGGAGCCGCATGCGGCTCCCGTTGTCACGTTCACATCAACGCCGGCAGCACCATGGACAACGATGCGCCGTCCGGAGGCAGAGGCGATGGCGCGGCACGGATGGCCATCCCAGCCACGCATGCCCGTGCGCCACACGCGATCACGTCTAATACTGATGGGAGGGCCGGATGTATCCGGCCCCTGCCGGTCGATCAGAAACCTCTGTTCGGGAATGGTGTCCCACTGTGGGCAAGCAGACCTCCCCATCCCAGGGGCGGACGCTGAGGTCCGTCCCTTCGTTGGGTTCCTAGTCAGCGCGATGTGCTGATGGTGTAACTGGTTCACCGTCCCCACACCCCAGGGCGAACACGGTGGTCTGCCCCCACGGCTGGGTCGGGGTCAGCACGATGCTCGCCCGGTGTGCTCGCGTTTCGGCGCGGAGTCGTTCCCGGCTCGACATACCTCGAGAGTCCGTGTACATTTGCTCGTCTGATTCAGCCACGTCAGCCTGACTCTCACGTTAAGGAGTGCCACCCATGTCGCTCACTCGCGATATCAAGGACTTCGCCCTCGATCTCGGCTACAGCGCGGTCGGCGTGACCACAGCCGAGCCGTTTCCACAGTTCATCCGGGAGATGACATCGCGCCTCGATGCGTACAGCTGGGTTATCGACGGACGGCTCAGGATGCTGGACTGCGCCACACCCACGCAGATCATGCCCGAGGCACGGTCGATTATCTCCGCCGTCTACGACTACGGAAGCCAGGGGTTTCCACCCGAACTGACGGGCACGATAGGCCGCCTGTATCAGTCGCGGACATACAACGCCCCCCGGCACCGCATCCATGGTGCACGCCGACAGCTCTTCCGGGAGTTCCTGGAGTCCAGGGGGCTCAAGGTGATGCTTGGACCCGACCTGAATGTACCCGAGCGCATGGCGGCGGCTCGAGCGGGCGTTGCCACCTTCGGCCGAAACAACTTCGCATTCACAAAGAGTGCGGGATCATTCATCGTGCTGACCGCGTTCGTGGTGGACGCTGAACTCGAGTACGACACGCCCACGGTGGAGGCGCCATGTCCGGAGAACTGCCGCCTCTGTGTCGATGCCTGTCCCACGGGCGCGCTTGAGCCCTTCAAGCTCAATCCGCGGAAATGCATCGCCTACAACACCATGATGTCGCAAGACGGCTACGCGCCGACCACCTCCAGTCACGTGCCAGCGGAGATCCGATCACGCATGGGCTCGTGGATACACGGCTGCGACATCTGCCAGGAGGTGTGTCCACGCAACCAGCCGAGGCTCAAGGCGAAGCTGCCTGTCAACGAGTTCCTCTCCGTCATCGCGTCGCGGTTCGACCCGCGCAAGGTGCTGCTGCTGACCGACGAGTACTACGAGTCGGTACTCAAACCCATCGCCTACAACTACATCCGCCACAAGAAGTACTTCCAGCGCAACGCGGCCATCGCGCTGGGTAACAGCGGCGACCGCTCGCACGTGCCGTTCCTGATCGAGGCCATGCGAGACCCCGAGCCGCTGGTGCGCGGCTACGCCGCCTGGGCGCTGGGCAGGTTGGGAGGGGCTGAGGCCCGAGCGGCCGTTGAGAAGGCGCTCGTCGTCGAGACCGACGAGGGCGCACGCGGCGAGATGGAACCGGCACTCGCGACCTAGCAGCAGATCGACGATGCAGTCCGGCTACTCAACCGGCGCGCATATCTCGGTGAGGAGGTCCTCCGCCTTCACCGTCCGCGGATCGTTCAGGCAGATTTCCCGGGGAAGCCTCGCCAGCCGCAGGCCATTCTTCGCAAGCCACTC
>JAXGQG010000041.1:0-1933 GCA_040766535.1 Dehalococcoidia bacterium
GGCGGGGCGGTCGGGTCCGCCGCAGGGTCGGTTCCCACGCCGACCCGGAGGTCGGGTGGAGGCGGAACGCAGAACTCAGAACCCAGGACTCAGCACACTCGCCGTTCTCCCTGCCTCGATTCCCATTCTGCGCGCTCAGGTGGTACCATGGCGGTGTCGGCCATCGTCCACTGTGGAGGGTAAGGGGTATGAAGAGGATAGTCATCACACTGCTGGCGCTGGCGCTGCTGCCCGGATGCACGTTGCTCCCGACCGCGGCCAACCAGCCACCAACCGCGTACATAGACAGCATCACCCCCACCGAGGCCACCCCGGGCCAGACGGTCCGGCTCGCAGGGCACGGTACTGATGCGGACGGGCAGGTTGTAGGCTACCGCTGGCGCTCGGACAGGGACGGGGACCTGGGCCGGACCGCCACGATCGAGACAACGTCGCTCTCCGCCGGCAACCACATCATCTATCTCTCCGTACAGGACAACAACGATAACTGGTCGCAGGAGGTCAGCGGCTCGGTCCGGGTGCTGGCCGCGTCCGCGCCACCGACCATCTCCAGGTTCGATGGTTCGCCGATGACCATCAAGGCGGGCGACAACGTGACGCTCTCCTGGAAAGTCCTGAACGCGACGAGCGTCGTTATCGACCAGGGTGTCGGCTCTGTGGCGCTCGAGGGCTCGACGACGGTCAAGCCGGCACAGACCATCACCTACACCCTGACAGCCACCGGCGCCAATGCGACGGTCTCCGCCAGGTTGACGATCATGGTGGAGAGCGCAGATCGTGCGGTGACACTGACGCCGGACATCGACATGACCGGGTTCGTGCGCAGTCTGGGCATCTACACGCCAGGCTCTGTCTACGTGGGTGACGATTCCGGCGACCGGGGCATCCAGGGGTTCCTCACGTACGATATCTCCTGTGTTCCCGATGATGCCACCATTACACGGGTCGCGGTGGATATGTCCCAGTACGAGGCGCCGTACGACTCTCCGTTGCCGGACCTTGGCTGTCTGACCGCGTACGTGCACAACTACAGCACGCTCTACGGACAGTACCGGCTCCCGGACGACCTGCCCACGCCGATCGGCGAGTGGTGCTCACTCGGTGATCTGGACAGCGAGTGGAACTCCTCCCGGCTGCTCAACGCCGTGCAGTCGCGCGTCGGCAAGACCAGGTTCCAGTTCCGGCTGCAGTTCGCCGACGGCGAGACCGACGGCAGCAGCGATAACGACCTCTTCTACTGGTCGGAGAGCAACCTGCCCACGCTGACCATCGAGTACTACACCTAGGCGCGGCGGGGTGGGGCGGTGAATATCCGTAGGGGAGCCGCACGCGGCTCCCGTTGTCTCGTCCGCGTTCAGTCCAGCGACATCGTGAACAATGACGCGCTGTCCGGCCGTAGGGGCGGCATCCATGCCGCCCGCCAACCGAACCATACGTATCGCCTTTGCCTGATATGACGCCATGTAGGAGAGGGTCTCAGACCTTCCCGTCAGGGAAACGCGGGGTTTACCGTGACTGCGAGGGCGGACGCAGAGGTCCGCACCCTACAGGGGGTGCGGGTTCTGCGTTCTGGGTTCTGCGTTCTGCGCGCCGCCGATGAGCGGCGGAGTTGCGAGTGACGAGTCCGCCCGCTGTGCGGGCTGCGAGTCCAGGCGCTTCGCGCCTTGCGAGTCCCCCCACCCCTGTTGTGGCGCCATTCTGTCATACCCGTTGTGACAACTGTGTGTCACACCACGCCGGGAATCGCTGGCTCGAGGTCGGAGTTGCGAGTTCGCCGCCGCGGAGCGGCGGGGTGCTTGGGTGCTTGGGTGCTTGAGTGCTTGGGTTGGATGGTCAGGAGCCATAGTTCTGGGTTCGCTGCTGTAGAGCGGCGGGGTGCTTGAGTGCTTGAGTGCTTGGGTGACGAGTGCTGGGTGGCGAGTTGCGAGTCCGC
>JAXGQG010000042.1:0-1809 GCA_040766535.1 Dehalococcoidia bacterium
ACGAATAGGGGGATCGCCGACGCCTTGGAGCGCCTTCAACGAGCGGTAGAGGCGGACGACCCGCACGAGATCATCGATGTCATCACCGCGGAGAAATGGTGGCTGCTCCCCAATCACTTCCCAGAAATGAGGGCGGCGCTCGCGCACGTCCCACCGAGCATGATCGCGGAACACCCGTTGCTGCGTATCGCTCAGCCCCTGATCTTGTTGACGAATCACTCGCTGACGCCAGCTGCCGGGTCGACCGGAACGAGTCAACAACCCGTAAAGACACTGACCGACACCGGCGAACTCCTTGTGGAGATGATCGTGAGCCGGGTCAGCAGCGACTACCCAACAGCATGCAGTGCCGCGAAGCGCCTCGCCGATCTGACCATGACGAACGCCATGGCATCGGGCTACCACGCCGAAGACCCGGCACCGCTATCCCTACTTCATATAGGGATTACCTATATGCTTGCGGGTCAGACCCGCGAAGCAATCCGGGCCCTGCTGTGGGCCAAAGATCTGGCGTCCGAAAGTTCATACGCCTTTGTTTATCCGGATGCCTGCGCAAAGCTCGCTGTCATTTTTGCCCTGCGAGGCAGTCTGCACGAAGCTCAGCGAATGCTGGACGAAAGTCGTAAGTCTGATGCGGTCCCGGTGTTCATGTCCGAGTTTCTCGATACCACGCAGCGTGTCGCACGTGCGATGATCGCGCTCACGCGCATGGATCACGACGCCGGGACTCTGGTCGGCGAACTGCCCGGGATCGACACGCTCGACGAGCTCTGGCCGTTCATCGTCTTCATCAAAGCACGCTTCGCGCTCGGCCAGAAGAGACCCCTGGAGGGGCTGGATATCGCCGAACTCGCGTTCAGTTCACGGCCGCTGGTCCCCGGATCCTTGGCGGCAGAACTGCTGACCTCCGTACTCCTTGATGCGCTGCTGGCATCTGATGCCTCGGAGCGAGCGTGCTCCCTGATCGATTTCGTCGCCGAACCGGGCCAACGAACCGAGGTCGCGCGCGCCCGGCTGCTGGTGAGGGTCGGTAACCACGACGACGCGGAGTTCGTCCTGCAGGATCTGCTGAACAGCGATCTTGACCCTACGGTGCGGCTGGGGGCCCAGTTGCTGGAGGCGGAGATCGCCCATCATCGCGGCATCCCTTTGAAACTCACATTGGCGCGGGCCATCGCCGGCCAGGTGCTCTGCGGCTCGCGGTGGTTGTTGACCCAGACTCCCTCCGCCGTCATCGTCCACATCGCCGATACCCTGCCGCCGGACGAACGGGCAGCATTCGAACGGGCGGCTCTACCCGATGGCTCGGACACCTCGAAGGCATCGCGGATTCAGTTGACACGCGGCGAGACCTCGGTACTGCAAGCGTTGAACCAGACCTCCACCCTCGACAGTGCAGCTGCGGCGCTCCACTTGTCGCGCAATACGGTGAAGACCCATCTGTCGGCCGTGTATCGCAAGCTCGGCGTGAATTCCAAGGACGACGCATTGGAGAAGGCCAGGCAACTGGGCATCATCTCCGGAATGCCCAACGACGGACCCGACCAGAGAGTGCCTCACCTGGACATCCGCTCCTGACACCGGACTGGGCGTGCCGTCCGAACAAGTAACCTCGACGACGTGATCGAAGTCTCTGCAGTCTGCCTGTTCGATGATTCCGGACGCGTGCTGACCGTCCGCAAACGAGGCACCAGCGGGTGGATGCTGGTGGGAGGCAAGCCCGAGCCGGCGGTGGAGCTGGGCCCTGTCAGCGGCGGGTTGGTGGTCGAAGTTGAACTCCTCCAACGTCTTGACCGCGGGGAAGCCTGC
>JAXGQG010000043.1:0-1677 GCA_040766535.1 Dehalococcoidia bacterium
CAATAGCACGAAGCCCACTACCGCCGCCCGGTACAGTCCGAAGTAGAGCAAAGGCACCAGCGCCGCATAGGTACAGCAGACCACCACCCAGAGCATGCGGCTGCCCCGCTCCTCGCCGCCGGAATGCGCCGCGAAACGGTGCGCATGGCGGCTTGCGATGGCCGAACCGAGGTACAGCAGGATGTACACGATGCCGATGAGCAGCGCACTGCGGCGCGTCTCACCCAGCCAGGCCCACGCCAGCACTCCCAGGGCCATGCTCTGCACCACCGGCTGGAGGTAGTCCTCCACCGCCTTGTACACGCCCTCGAAGGACATCGATTCCACCACCAGCCGCCGGAGGCCGCACAGTCTGACGGCATCGGCGACGCACTTGCCCAGGTGGCGGAACACATCACGGAGGTGGACGCGTGACGCCGGCTTGCCCTCCAGTTCCTTCGGATACCCGGCGAAGTTGATGAGTCCGATCACATACGGGATGATGGCGAGGAAGAAGACCCAGGCGTAGTCCTGCGCCCACCAGACGATGACGACCGCGATGACCGTGGAAACGGCGGAGCCGATCTTGGACCACGAGCGTGTGAAGCCGTACACCTTCGTCTTCTCGTCCAGACGGTTCTGCAGCCGCAGCCAGGTGAAGATCATCGCCTTGTGGGTGCCGGTGCGGAACGCCTCTCCAACGCTGAAGCAGAACATGGCGATGAAGAGCTGGGCGTAGCTGTGGCTGAGCCCGAACAGCGCGAAGGAGGCGATATAGGCGGCGAACGACAGCATCATGCTCCGCCGGCGTCCGAACAAGTCGGCGATTGCCCCGCTCGGGACCTCCATCAGGTTGATCGCCAGTTCGCGGAAGCCGATGAGGAGCCCGATGTGCGTGAACGAGAGTCCCTGCTGCAGGAAGAAGAGGATGATGAACGGTTCGAAGTACCGCTGGTTCTTTAGAAAGCCATACAGTGAGAAACGGCGGAGCATGTCTCTTCCCTGTGACCGGCCTGAGTGCCGCGAGGGCATGGTGTACCGATGATGATACACCGGCGCGAGAGCACGCGTGCGGCGAATCGTTGCGTTTCGAGGTAGTATGGTGCAAGAATGGATTCAGGGTCTCAGTGTGAGGCCCACACCGCGGCGGAGAGTGCAATGATGAACGACGGCCAGCGGATGCAGTTCACGTTCCCGGTGGGCTATCACGACTTCCACAAGAGCCAGGTGTTCAACTTCCAGCTCAACCGCTGGCTCTCCTTCGGCTACGCGCGGCTGGAGGACATGCAGGAGGCGGGACAGCGCATCAACTCCTTCGCGGAATGGAAGACGGAGATGGTCCGGCAGGCGGACAAGGCGGTGTCCGAAGGGCGCCTGATGAACGCGACGTTCTACTACCGGGCCGCCGAGTTCCATACGTTTGAAGAGGACCCCGACAAGGAGCAGTTGTACGACCGCTTCGCGTGGCTGTTCAACCGGGTCTTCAGGGACGAGGGCATCGAGCGGGTAGACGTGCCCTATGAGGAGGCCTTTCTCCCGGCGATGAGGGTTCGGCCGGTCTCCGGCCCGCCGCGCGGGACGATTCTGATGCACGGCGGATTCGACTCGTTTATCGAGGAGTTCTACTCCTGGATGTGGTACTTCGCCACCCGTGGCTACGAAGTGATCGGTTTCGAGGGACCCGGGCAGGGCGCGGCG
>JAXGQG010000044.1:0-7510 GCA_040766535.1 Dehalococcoidia bacterium
CCTTCCGCTCGGGGCAATGGTCCTCCAGGACCTAGCGCAGCTCATCTCCCTTGAGCCACCACCGATGATACAACAACTCCCAGGCCTGCTCTTCGACGACCTACGAGGTGTTATAAAGTATACCAAAAGCGTCATCCCAAGTCAATCGACCGGACAAAACAATCTATGCGCTCAGCCACCGCGTCCGGGCTGGCCGTCCGAGGCCGGGGCCGGAAGGATTTCAGCCGCGTCAGCTTCGCGGCCAGTTCACCGGGCGTATGGGCGACCAGAATGTGCCCCAGAGCCTCAAACTCGTCCGCCAGAGCCACCTGATGATCGTTGACGACCTCGGCATATTTCTTCCGACGAGGCATCGCCAGGAGCGGCTTTCCGCTGTCCAGGGCCAGCATGATGGTGCCCATGCCGGCATGACCGATAATCGCAGAAGCCTCGTGGAAACGCCGGTCGAACATCTCTTTGTCGAGGGTAGCCACCGCATCGAAGTGCCGGGGCTTGTAGGTGGTATCACCGATCTGCGCGAAAACCTCATCGCCCAGTTCGTATGCGTCGAAGAAATCGTCGACCGCCCGAACGAGACGGTCGAAAGGAAACTGTGTCCCGACGGTCAGGAAGATCATATCACGGCTCCGACATACTCCACCCCCCGGTATTTCCGTGCCAGCTCCGGCCACTGGACCAGAAACAGATCCGCAAACGGACGGACCAGCCGCCCTGAGAGCGACAGGCGATGGACATTGGTGATGCTATCCAGCCAAATCACCTTGGCGCCCAACAGATGCCCCAACACCGCCACCATACAGCCCGGAGCCGCCCCCGTGCTGATTACGAGGTTCGGCCTGGCCTGGCGCAGAATCCGCAGGCAACGGAACAGCACGCTGACGACGCGCAGCGGATGTTGGCGGTTGCATTCGCCAACGACATACACGACTCCGCCGCCTCCCAGGGAATCACGGACCACCGCAGCCGTGGTGATCCAGAACGTCTCATTCCCGGACCAGGCGTTCGCAATCTTGAGCAGTTGGCTCAAATGGCCGCCCGCGGATGCCGCAAGGCAGATCTTGAGCGGTCCTTTGGCCTTCACGAAATGGATTCCACTCTTGGACAATACTTCTCTCGAGCCCTGGAAACCGGGTGGTTACAGAATACATCGCTCCAGATCGACAGCCCCAGGAGCGTCCAGATCTGAAGCCAGTTGTCTTTCCGCTGAGTGCAGTGGTCGTCCAAAACCTTTCGCAGTTCCCGTCCATCAAATAATCGTACGAGAAGCCCCTGCCGGTCGCAGATCCGGTCGTAACACAGATCGCGCAACTGGCCCCGAAACCACGCGGTCAGCGGCAAACGAAAGCCGACCTTCCTTCGATGCACGATCGTCTCGGGCAGGTATCTCAGGGCAATCCGCTTGACCAGCCACTTCCGGGCAAAGCCCCGAACCTTCACGTCCGCCGGCAGGCGGAACGCATGCTCCACCAGTTCGTGGTCCAGGAACGGGACACGCCCCTCCACAGAGGCCCCCATGGTCATCCGGTCGCCCCGGTCGAGGAGATTGTCGGGCAGCCACACCTTGCAGTCCGCGTACAGCATGGCGTCCAGTGCGTGGCCTTGGGAACGGCGAACATGTTCCTGCAAAGGACTGGGCCAGGAACCGTGGGCCGGCATCAGGAGCGCTTTTCCCGGCGGGTGAACGGAGCGAACCACTGAGGCCACCGATCAGCGGGATTGCGCTCGCATAGACTTCGCAGCGCGTCCGCGCGTCTGAGCCTGGCCGGCACCATGGAGCAGAGGGCAGGTAAGCCGGCCCGGCATCAGTTCACCATGGGGAGAACCGATCGTAGGCGTGCCGGATAGCCTCCGAACAGCTCGTCACTGCCCTCTCCAGAAAGCAGCACTTTGACATCCTGACGAGCCATCAGCTGAGCAGCAGATAGAGCGGAACGTCCGGCTCGCTCAAAGGACTGTCCGCAGCCACGTCGGAGTTTCTCCAGATGGTCCGCAAGCAGTCCTCTTCGAGAACGAGTTCGTGGTGGTCGGTTCTATTGCTTCTGCTTTGATCCGGGCATGCAGCAGCTCCGAGGACGCCGCGTCACGGAACCCGACGGAATACGTTCACCGCACCGGGGCATTGGTGAGCGTACTCATCAGCGCTACAATGAGACTGGAATCCACCCGCCGCTCAGGAACGCCCCCAGCGGGACATCGCTGATGAGCCGGCGTTTCACGGAAGGTCTTCAGCAGCGATTCGGTCTGCAGCTCGATCTCCGCCGGTTTCGCTGCCGCGGGCCAGAACCATCCGCTCCAAAGGGATGTCCCAGTACGACCGATCAACCAAACCCGCCTCGGTGACGATTACGAGATGCCCGGGTGGACCTTGAAACGATCCCCTTCGAAGAAGGTGGCCGGAGCCGGAACGGAACGAAAAAGTCAGATAGTGCCAGATCGCCTCCGTGCCCGGCCGCATCAATGCCCGGATGCTGGAAGAACGCCTTCGGTTCGGAAGCAAATACGAAGTCACCGCCGCACTGGCTGTAGTAAAGCGGCTTGATTCCCATCCGATCCCGAGCCAGGAAGAGCTGTCGGCGCTTCGTGTCCCAAATGGCAAAGGCAAACATCCCCTGCAGCCGGTGGACCATCTCCGGGCCGTACTCCTCGTACAGGTGCACCAGGGTCTCCGTATCCCCGGACGTCTTGAGGCGGTGCCCCCTGCCCAGCAGGTGCTCGCGCAGCTCGCGGTAGTTGTAGATCTCGCCGTTAAACGTCACCCATACGCTTTCGTCTTCGTTCGCCAGGGGCTGCTTGCTTCCTTCCACGTCGATAATGCTCAGACGAACGTGCCCCAAAGCGGCGTGCTCGGTGGAAATCAGACCCTCCCCGTCGGGCCCCCGATGGCGCATCACCTCCACCATGCTCTCAACGATCCGACGGCGAGCCGGATCTGGCGAAAGACCAACGATACCCGCGATCCCACACACAGCAACGAATTCCTTTGCCCGTTTGGCCGCTCCCTTGACAGGAGCGGGCCTGCATACTACGAAGATGGGGCCTTCTTCACGCCGGAGATCCCAACTGGCCACCAGTACCTGGAGAGATTGTCGAAACCGCGATCCCGGAACCAGGACTCGAACTCGCTCTCCGTGAACGTATCTCGATACATCGGAGACAAAACGTCGAACCATGTCAGCACGAGTTCTCGATATCCCCTCTGAAGCAAGAGAATCTTGAGGTGAGTGCGGTTCTGGATGAATCGGCAGCGGCGAAGAGGGGTCAACAGAAAGAGCGTCAGCCAAGTGACAAATGCAATGACCTGGCAGAGATGGTAGAGAAAACGATGATTCCAATGCACCAAGCCCAACGGACGGAAAACCTTTCGGAGGGCCACCATCGGACTGGCTTTCTTCTCATATACCCAGAAATAGGCCCGTCCCCCCTTCCTGACGAGCGCCGCGAGCGAATCGAAGGCTCCTCGCGAATCCCCCGTATGGTGGATCACGCCGTTACACCAAACAAGATCGAAGGACTCCGGTGGAAAAGGCGGGGCAAGGACGCTCGCCTGGACCAGATGGAGATTTGGCAACCGGCCGTCGGCCTGATAGGCGTCGACAATCGCGGGATTGATGTCCATGCCGACGACCTCCGCCCCAGGATAACGCCTCGCGATCTCTGCCGTGAGCACACCGCTGCCGCAACCACCGTCCAGGATCCACTTGCCTTGAATGTCCCGTTCCGAGATCCCGAAGGCTTCAAAGAAGTAGTTGACTTGCTCGTCGATGCCTCGTCCGAACACGGTTCCCTTCTCGAATCCGCCCGCATGGTGTGTCTTCCACTCGAATCCGAAACTCTGTGACACATGGCTCTGACAGTGTTCGCGAGGCGCAACGCGTGGAACCCCGCCTGAGATCGGGAATTCGGCACGACATCCCGTACATGAAAGATGCCCCTCCAGAATCTCGGCTTGTTCTGCCTGAGTCGACGAAAGCGAGAGAGAGGCCTTGCACAACGGACATCGGAGCAGCGCAACAATGGTTGACTTCATGGGAAGTGATCCTTCCTTCTGTTGTACAAATCTCCGCTTGGATCAGGAACCCATCTCGGTGCGGCACTCGCATGCGGATGGCAAAGGAGGCTGTTCGACCGTGCTCTCCGGCTGGATAGGTCTCCAAAGAGGCGGAGCAGCGCCCGATGCAAGCCATCAGGCGCCGCATCTGCTCTGCGCATATCACTCGCGTCATCCGGAAGCTCCCTCGACTCTCGAGTGAGGTAGCCATGCAGAAAACCTGCAGATCCTTGCAGCCCGGCCAGGGTCGAGGCAGGTCCTTGGTACACCGTCTCATGCACTTGGCCAGCATGAAGGCGGATGCGTGGACAGACGAGTAGTCGGCCAACCCCTGCTGGAATCTTGCACGAGGACATGGCGGCCACCTGCTGTCCCAAGGGGCTTCAAGTGAATGGCCTGGATGTCGGGAAACGACCAGGTCTTCCAGCCGTTCCTGGCCAAGGATCTCTGTACACGTGTCCTCGCCACCATGCTTGCACGGGACGTACCCCCACCTGCCCGTAGCAGGCGCGACGGAAGACCTGAAATGCTTTCGGGTGGAGTACCTGTCCATTCAATTCTCTCAGCTTTCCGTTGATCAGTTCGAGCAAACCACCCGGCCGCGATGCCCATGTCGCGATTCATCTCCAGGCGATGGAACACCTCCTCGTAGTAGCGGTCACAGAGGACGATGTCCTCAGAGATGGCCAGGTATGAGCGACAGGTCGCCGCCGCCTCATATCCGGCCAGCAGGGCGTAGACGTTGCTCGCATAATACGTCTGGCCCGGAACTCGCTCTCGACGCAGGTAGCGCATCAGTCGTACTGCCGGGCCCTTAGCGGCTGGACGATCTCGCCCGTCGGATTGCGTCGACCCGTCGTCGACAATGACCCAGCGGATTGAAGCCGGATCGTCTGACGCACGACGCTCTGAATCGTGCGTTCGATATGCCGCTTCGGTGAAGGCCGGCGTCACGATGACGCATGTCGGTCTTTCTGTGGTCACGGAACACTCACACGGTCACAACCCGGCGGTCGCCGCAGCTGCAGGAAAGACGGGCCCAGCCCCCAGGCTTCTGGCACAGCCTCGCGCGTAGATCGCGGCGACGGCAAAACCCTGGTTTCGCTCCTGCGGAAGAACGAGCGCCCCGGGAGGAACCAATAGAGGCCCGAAGCCCGTACCAAGTGATGCTGAAAGACGCCATGGCATAGTATGAAAACGATCGGTGCTTTTCCCGCGGAAGAACCGGAGAATCCACTGCGGTTACGGCGTCTCAGACTTCACCTGCTCGCTGCTCTTTCCGCCCAGATGGATCTTTATCGCCGGCGCGTAGAGAACTTTCAACCCGACCTGTCGGAAGCGATAGCACCAGTCCGTCTCCTCGGCGTACATGGAAAGAAACCCTCGTCCATGGTTCCGACCTGCTCGATCGCCTCGCGACGGATCAGCATGAAACATCCGGAGACCACCTCCACCTCTCGAGTGCCATCATGGTCCCACCACGTCATGCTCCCGGCCGAGCCGGCTCCGGGGAATACCTTGTATAGATAGGTGCTCGACAAGACCAAGTTGGGCAGCGACGGATACATCGAACACGTCCGCTGGAGGGTGTGGTCGGCATTCAGAGAACACGGCAGCCCCACGACCCCGCCGCGTCGAGACGACGTCGGCAAAGGCCACCGTCTTGGCAATCGCCTGGTCAGCACGACCGTATCGCTGTTGAGCAGCAGGACATAACGCCCCGCTGCCAGGGCAATTCCCTGATTGTTGGCCGCCGCAAACCCACGGTTCTCCGCATTCTCGATCCAGTCGAACATCTGGAAACTCCTCTCGGACCGTAACGACAGAGTCATCGGCGGAAGCATTGTCACCACCACGAAGCCTTCGCCTTGTACGCAGCGTTCTTGTCGATGGACTCAAGACAATCCCGAAGGATGGCCCGCGTGTTCCAACTGACGATGACGATCGATACGTCTGGTCTTTTTCATGCAGAAGTCGGTAGGCAACCAGCTTCTCTTCCAGACGCAACTGCCGGGGATCGGAGAACACCCATCCGGTGATGGCGAAAGTCAGGTACAGTAACAGAATGATCTGCCCGAAATAGGAAACGCCGAAGAAGGAACGCAGTGTCCGAACATCGAGATGCAGACCCCCCACAAAAGCCACTGGTGTCCCGTCGAGATCTTGCGGAGGGAGGCCTTGCCCACGCGGGCGACCGCCCAGATCACGAGGATGATGAACAGGACGAGGGTGATCAGCCCGCCCCGGACTCCTTCGAGAACGAACTGATTGGTCACATCATAGAGCCCCCAGCCCCAGTGGCCGGTCCCGCGCGTTCCCAGCACAGCCCACTCGGAGAAGTGGTTGATCGCCTCATCAATCAGATGATACCGATGCCATCCGGTCGACCCTCCGATGATGTTCACCCGGGCGATCAGATGCCACACGGGCGCTTTCATGACGATGTGCAGGGCGACGAGCATCGCCACGGCGCCATAGGCGGCCAGACGGCCGTGCTGACGGTATCGAAACAAAGGCATCATGGCGCCCACAATCATCAGGGTCAGAAGCGGCGTGCTCGAGCGCGTCGCGATGATGATAAATACGGCGGCGGCCGTCGCCGCCCCGTACAGCCACTTGTGCGTCTCACTCTTCCAGAGCCCGACGAAAAGCGGGACGGCCGTCGCCCAGAACAGCCCCAGCATGATCGAATGCGGGAAGGACGCCTGACAACGAAACTCCCCTTCTCGCAACACCGTGTGAACCCGCCCGAGGACGGCAAAGGGGTTCTGCCCCGTCGTCCACTCGATGGCCACGAAGACCACCATCACCAGGCAACAGACCGCCAGAGCGCGACCGATCTGCTTGATGTCGTCCCACTTCGTCACGCTCTTTCGGAACAACCAGTATGTCCCGAGGATGTCAAAGAGAACACCGCACTTGAAGATGATGGCCCCCAAGGTTCCCCACAGCAGAACATAGATCACCGCACCGCAGACGGCCCAGGCAATGACCAGCTTGTCAAAGGAGTTGATTTGCAGAGGCTTGCTGTCCTGGCTGCACACGATTCGCAGCACTCCGACGACGATGAGAATCCGCAGGGCGGTGAAGTCCAAGTCCATGATGATGACGCGTTGGTCCGCCGGAACAAAGCAGGCCGCCACAATATAGGGCAAAAGAAAATATCTCCTCGGCACCAGCAACACCGCCAGAGACAATAGAATCGTGAACGCGATGGTTCCCTGGGTAATGGTAATCACGGACAGATAGCCCTCCGGCAATAACCGCTTGCGGTCACCCCGAACGGGATGACAGAACTGATCGAACGCCTGTCAGAACGCAATTCCACCAGACGGTAACGACACTTCCGGGCAGGACGGCCCCAGAACCGGACGTGTGCAGAGGCCGACTTTGTCATGTGCCCCCTCCCTTTCGCCCAACGCGAGACCTCGACAGCAATCGTGTCGCATGCTCGCGAAGATT
>JAXGQG010000045.1:0-6309 GCA_040766535.1 Dehalococcoidia bacterium
GTTGGGAAGAAGTCTGTGTCCCGACCGATACGCTGGACAACGTGGCCGCGAGAAGGGCCCTGCCAGGGGTGGATTTGATCAAGGTCGATACGGAAGGATGCGAACTGTTTGTCCTACTGGGCGGAGAACAAATCATCCGTCAACATCATCCGGGCATCCTTATCGAATTTGAGGAGCGCAACACGGCGCAGTTTGGGTATCACCCAGACAAGATCGTGGAGCTCCTCACGTCTTGGGGGTACTTCTTCCTGCGGATATCCAAGTGCGATGCCTATTTCTACAAGAAGAACGCCGCTGTCTTCCCACTGGCTCAGGGACGCGTCACAACTCCATCCGGACCGGCCGGCTCGGGTATTGTGTCTGCCCCCAATCGCCTTCGCCGTCCGGCGAAGTGTGAGGGGGAAGAAAGCGTCCCGCATGACCCTCGTGTCGATTCTGCGACGGATGGGAATGCCTCCCAGGTCAAGGCAGCGCGTTCATCGGGCCAGCCTGCCCCCCAGGCAGAGACCCCTGTGGAACACCCTATTCTGCTCATCTCGTCATGCAAGGGCCCGCGAGAGACGGGAGACGCCCGGTACAACGGAGGTCTCAAACTCTACAACCTCTGGGTCAAACTGCTCAGGCAACATGGCTTCCAGGCTTACGTCGTTACACATGACGGCCGGCATACGGCCTGGCTGCTCGAGCATCAGCCTCACGTGTCGATCCAGGAAGTCCTGCGGTGGAAACAGGCCCACCTGCCTCTCAAATTCATCACGGGTTGGGCTGAGGCCACAGAGTTTGTTGAATTGGCTGATACCATCTACTTCTATGATTGCGAGCTCAAGTACACCAGTGGCGAGCACTTCCCTATTCTCGAAGCGATGGTTCGAAACGGGAGAATCATCGAGTTCGCGACCAACTCACGAACCCAACAAGCGTGGCACATGTCGCAATGGAAGCGTCCGGTCCGTTTCATCAACGAGTGGTGTGATCCGGACTACTGGTACGACTCTCCCGAAGAACGAGTCCCGCTTCGCGTCGGCTTCATGAATGAAGGTCCTCACACTTCGGAACACGTGGCCGCCGTCGAAACTGCTTGCCGCAAGGCCGGGATCGACGCTTCATTCCTGCTCATCCAAGGCGATGAAGCTCATGTGGCGCAGGCCATGCGGACCTGCGATCTTTTTCTCGGCCTCAACCTGGGCAAACACCCCCTCTGGGGTGAGGGTTGTCCGCGGTCTCCCCAGGAGGCCTTGCACTGCGGATGCGTGGTGATTGCCTACGATGTCCTGGGCAATCGCGAGTACCTTCTGCCGAATTTCAGCGGCCTGCCCATCCCGCGGGGAAACGTTGGCGAGATGGCTCGGCAAGTGGTGCGGGTGTTGTCGGATTCGAACCATAAAGAACGGCTGCGACAGCAGGGTCTGGCCCTCGTGAGGGCGATGTTCTCTCCGGAAACATGCTGGCCGTTCGTCCGTGATTTTCTGGGTCTGAGGGAATCATCGCACCACGCTCGTCTGGACGTGGGTACCCTGCCGCGCGACACGATTGAGAGACTGCTAAGAGCGCGCTGACGTATATTGGGAGGAGAGATTGCCGTTTGAGCCGCTACGCCCACACCTCGACTCAGCTGCTGGAGATCGGTGCGGCCTATGGTTCCTCATCGTTTCTTCTGTTGGCCAGTTCCCCCGCGCGGGCGAGGGTCTGGTCGGTGGATCCTTTCGTACAGGATTCCCAGGGGCGCTTTTGTGCATCCGCCCGTGCGTGCCACGACAATGTCACGCGGGCTCTAGAGGCGGCCGGATGGTCCGGTGCGATCTCGAAATGGACACTTGTGGTGGCGGACAGCGAAACGGCATGTGCGGATTGGCGCGATCGGGGGGAACTGTTGGACTTTCTGTTCATCGACGGAGACCACTGCTATGAGGCCGTCCGTCGCGATTTCGAAAGCTGGCAGCATTTCGTGGCCCAAGGAGGTCACATCGTGATTCACGATTCCCGTCGATTGCCGGATACCGCGGACCACGTATTCAATCGGGGTTGGCAAGGACCCACGCGTCTGGCACAGGAATTGGTGAACGACAATCGTCTGGAGCTGGTGGAAGAGGCGTTTTCTCTTTCGATATTCAAGAAACGTTAGAGCGATGTCTTTGGCCGGGAGCGACGTCACGGCGAGCAATGCACTCGACGCGGTTGTCGCAACGGAGCAACGGAACGAAGATGCGTAGATCCGCTGTGGAGGACTGTCTGGTTGTGCTGGAGCACTTTGGGGTCGACCCACGGCACGCCAAGGCCATCGATGTGGGCGGCGCCGAACAGGTCAATCTGGATGGGGCCTTCACCGCGAACCCTATCCGAAGGGTGTGCGAAGACCTTACTCTGCTCGACGGAGGTTTCAGCGTTGAGAAGATCCAAACGGCGGCCAATACGGTGGGCGATTTTCTGGAAGAAGATACGATCAGCCCTCTGCAATCGCGGTTCGATCTGGTCTTCACTTTTGACACGCTCGAGCATGTGAAGAACCCGTTCCTTTTTTGCGAGCACTTGGTTGCGGTCACCAGGCCGGGAGGATATGTCTTCGCGGCCACGGTCTTCTCGTGGTCATACCATCCGGCGCCGGAGGACTATTTTCGTTTTTCTCCTGCCGGGCTGCGGGAGTTGTTTGAGAACCAATGCAACAGGTATTCCAGTGACTTCGAGGTGCTTCACAGCGGTTGGGGTTCCGACAAGAAGGGCGTTCTCCTTCTTGGGCGTCGCCGGGCTTTCACTGAAGGGGGCTACGATCACTATCGATGACAACACAAGGTTTCGTGCCTATGGGGTCACACGGGTGCCTCGAAATCCAGACCCTTGCGAGCCGGTAGCGTTCATGCAGGATTAGTCGGAGTCAGATTATGGCCATGACGTGTCCCACACCTTCGGACGCCAACAAGCAACCGAGGTCAGACGAACAGACCATGACGATCTTCGCCATGCCGAAGGCCTTTGCTGGTCACATCAGCACCATTCAGAAGAACGCCATTCGAAGCTGGGCTCGGCTCAGGCCTGTGCCGGAGATCCTTCTGTTCGGCGACGAGCCGGGCATTCGAGAGATGGCCGAGGAGATCGGCGCCCGCCATATTCCGCAGGTCGATCGAAACGAATTCGGGACGCCTCTGGTCAACAAGCTCTTCCAAGCGGCAGAGGCGCACGCTTCGCACACAGTCCTCGCCTACGTCAATGCCGACATGATCCTCTTTCAGAGCTTTCTCCAGGGCGTGCAAAAGGTGCGGACGCAACTGTCCACATTCCTGCTCATCGGCCAGCGATGGGATATTCCGATCCTCGAGGAAATCGACTTCCATCATCCTCGCTGGCAAGGGTTGCTCCAAAAGCAGATGGAAGAACACGCCATGCTCCATGCCGAATGCGGCCTGGACTATTTCGTCTTTCCCAAAGGGCTGTATCGAGAGATTCCTCTCTTTGCGATCGGGCGAACGGTGTGGGACAACTGGCTGGTCATGGCGCCTCACACCTACGGTGCGCCGGTGGTCGACGGGACCGCGTTCATCACGGCGGTCCATCAGGACCACGACTACGAACATGTGACCGGAGGACGGCAGGAAGCGTGGAAGGGTCTCGAGGCCACACGCAACCGCGAACTGGTCGGGACCATCGGCAACTCGGGACGCGCCTCGGGGGCTACTTGGATCCTGAACGCAGAAGGCGAACTCCTCCCAGTGCCGCCCCGTGAGTCCTGCCACCTTACGACGAAATACAGGGATGAACGCGTGGCGTGGTTACTCAAACAGGCCGAATGGCTGGTGACAGCCGGAAGAAGGGAGCTCGCCGCCTGCAAGTGGGAGGAGGCCCTGGGGCATCAAGAGGCGCTGATCACCGTGAGGCGATCGAGCGATTCGCCTCGCGATTCCGCCGAGAACACTCGTCTTGCCCGTAGCTATGCGATCACCTGCGTTTCTCTGGCCCAATGCCAGGTGCAGATGGGACATTGCGAACGAGCTGCGGCGACCTACTCGCGACTTCTTGAGAACCGCAAGATCTTCATACCGAATGAGCAGCGCAAAAAGTTCACACAGCAGCGCGACGAGTGGACGCGTGTGATCCGCAAGGATGACGCGTCTGCGGCTCGGTCGGCGACGGTGCCATATCAGAACGCGCTCGGTGAGGCCGACATCCGTCAGGGCGGCGCATCGTTTGGCAGAAGAAGCAGAACGGGCGCCGGATTCAGGGACGGGTGGCCCGAACCCGGCCCGTTCGCGGGTGCTGCCGCGGCGAGGGTGACCAGGCCTCGCCCGAAGGTAACGGTGGTGACGGCCTGTCACGATGCGGAACCGCATCTAGCGGAGTGTTTGGACAGCATTCTCCGTCAGACGCTGCCGGAGTGGGAGCTGTTCCTGCTCGACGATGGTAGCACGGATGGCACGCGGCGGATCATGGAGGATTGCGCTGCCCGCGATGCCCGCATCCGGCCCTTCTTCTTCGACGACAACGCCGGGCCATACGTTCGACGGAACTTTGCCATCGAACAGGCCGACGCTCCCTTCGTTGTGATCCAGGACGCCGACGATGTCATGTGCCCTGAGAAGTTGGAGCGACTGTACCACGCTATCACCCAGGATGAACGCCTCGGCGTGGTTGGCTCATTCTACCACATGTTCCTGGATAAGTACCAGGGGCCGGAACACTGCGAGATGGTCGTCCTGAAGACGACGCACGAGCAGATCCTGGAGGAATCGAACCTCGGCGATATGCGATTTCTGCTGGCACGGCTCGGCCATCATCCGAAAACAGATGTTCGCGGACATCAGTCCATACGATCAGAACCCGTTCGCCTCGGACTCCTACTGGCTGGCCAAGGTCGTGGAATATGCGTGGCGAAGCGACCAGGTTCGCCTGATGAACATTCCTGACGTGCTGACGCTGCGACGGATGCGTCGGCTCTCAGACGGGCAGCCTGCCCGCGTTCGATCCGCGCAACCGCCGGGCCAAATTCAAGTATCGCCACGAGAAATTGTCAGGGTTATCCGGCAACTTGATTCCGATCCCCCGAGCGGACGTCCCGGCCCTGCTGCGGCAGGCCGTGTGCAGTATTTCATCGAGAAGAACGGGCATCTGTTTGGTGAATGGGAGCGCGCCCCTCTGACCCCTCGGATGGTCAGAGTCTCATCCAGGAGAAGTCACCCATTTCACGAGCCGTCAATTCGTCCGGTGCATCGTGGCCAGCCAGATTGTCGAGCAATTGGTGGAGGGCATCGCAGAGAACGTGCGAAGTTATGAACTGGTGAAGGGATTGGCCTACTTCGCCCTCGGACACCCGTGGCAGGCTCGGGCGTGTGTTGATCGAGAAAGCCGCATTCACGGGACACCCGAGGCCGCACGGTTCCGCACGGAATGGCTGGACCGAGATGACGGTCAATGGACGCGGGCTCAGCGCCTCAGCGCCATCGAGAAAGGCATCTTCCTCGGCGACCCTGGCGAGCCAACCGTGCCGCTTCGATGTCTCCTGGAACATGGCGCCAAGAGTCCGACAGGCTTGTCGGTAATTCTGTCTCTGGCCGCAGATGCAATGCCGTGGGCGGAGCTGCTTGCTTCGTTTAACGCACAAACCGCGCGGGACTTTGAGGTGATCGCGCTGACCCGAGGGACAGCTCCCGACGATCTGGCGTCTCCGGCGCCCCGTATCGGTTTTCGCCTTACCGTCTTTGACGTTGGGCCCGGCGCTGGCTGGAGCGCACCGCGCACCGCGGCGACGAAGCGGGCGCAGGGTCGATATGTCGCC
Source organism: Dehalococcoidia bacterium (assembly GCA_040766535.1). Lineage (GTDB taxonomy): Bacteria > Chloroflexota > Dehalococcoidia > GIF9 > AB-539-J10 > SKVJ01. Next base: position 5,762 of record JAXGQG010000045.1, read on the forward strand.
TTCCTGGGAGAGCACGTGCTGCCGGATCGCGATTTCGTCAGATGCACCTTGCAGCACATTCGACAGGCGCATCCAAGCGGGCTGCGGGGCCGGGTACTCTGCGAAGGCAGGGTCTCGCATCCCATCCGATTTGATCTGGGCCCTGAGATGCGGCACGCGGCCTGCGACATTGATGAGTTGTGTGTGTTTGACAAGGAGACCTTCTTCCGCCTCGGCGGATTCCCAGCCATGCCGTTCGACCACGGTGCTATTCAACTGTCCTGTCGCCTCTACGCGGATCCGCACGAGGGGCGACGGTCGATCCTCTACTGTCCGGATGTCGTTGGTCGTTACCGCGGGCCGGAGGAGCCGCGGACGGGTCATGTGGATCGCTTTGTCTTGGAGAACCGGTTTGCCATTGGACAATTGTTGCAGTCACACTGCCTCCGGGAGGACCAGGAGCCGGAAGCGTGGAGTTTTCTGATGTTTGTCAGGGGCACCGGCCTGACCAACACGTGGACGGAAGACGAACGCTACCAGCAGTACTTGCAGAACAGCCTGTTCTTCCG
>JAXGQG010000046.1:0-5171 GCA_040766535.1 Dehalococcoidia bacterium
GAACTGATCGAACGCCTGTCAGAACACAATTCCACCAGACGGTAACGACACTTCCGGGCTGGACGGCCCCCGAACCGGACGTATGCAGAGGCCGACTTTGTCATGTGCCCCCTCCCGGTCGCCCAACGCGAGACCTCGACAGCAATCGTGTCGCATGCTCGCGAAGATTGCGGATCCGGCCGCGCCAACCCAGATAGCAACGTGGATCGAACGGGTGCTCCAACAGGTTCTTCACCATTTTGCGACGCACCTTCATGCGACTGTCCATGTCATGGTAGTATCCCGCGCGCATACCAAAGGTAACATCGCGGTACTCTTCAAAGCTCCCCTCGCGGTGCATCAGACAGTAGCGGCTCTTCGGATCGTCCATGTGCTCCTGGCAGATCAGCGGATAATAGAAACCGTTGATCCGGCCGGCCGACGCCATCTTCAGCCAGTACGCCGTGGTGGCGTTCTCCCGGATCGGCCCGAACGCCTGGAAGTCGCTTCGCTTGATCAACAGCCCGGTCCCGCAGGTCCACGGATGCCGGAATATCTGATGGCGTCCAAACGTCTGGATCTTGTGCTTGGCGCGCTCGTAGTCGAAATCCTCGGGAAAGTAATGCCAGCAGGCAACCACCCCGAGCCTCTCGATATCCTGATGGGCCTGTGCCAGCGTACGTGTCCAGCCGGCTGGAACGAGGCAGTCGTTGTCCAGCTTGCCGAGAAGGTCGGCCTTCGACCGTCCCCAGATTTCGTTCACGGCGGCCGTCTGGCCGGCATTCTCCTTACAGAGCACGATGTCCGCAATGCGGGGATCGCTCACCTCCTTCCGGAGGTAGTCCACAGTCCCGTCCGTCGAGGCATTGTCCCAGATCGTCAGCGAGAACTCCTCCGTCGGGTCGGCGAGAACCGATGCGAGCGCCAACTTCGTGTATTCCAGCCGCTGATAGGTAATGAACACCAGATCGATGGTCATGGCATGAACGCCTTAGTTCCTCATCGCCCCAGAGCGGGCCGCTCTCTCAGCGTCCGTCTCTCCGTCCGGATATGATTTTCTGGCCGGTCGACAAGGTCCGTGACAGACACCGCTCGTACAGGGCCCTGGTGGCCGCGGCCGCGCTTGCCCATGTCCATTGCGAGGCCTTCCGGCGATTGTACTGGCCCATTGCGGACAACGCCTCGGCCTCTCCACCGCCTGCCGCATGCTTTCCAGAAGCCCCGTCTCGCCCGCGGGGTCGTACAGAAAGGCAGCGCGATCATCCAGCATCGGTCAGACATCCCATCGCCGGCCCAATGCAGGGCTTGCCGAACGACATCGCCAACAGAGCGGCGGCGGACGACAGAAGATGCCGATACGGCAGGACCACCACATCGGCCGCGTTCATATATGCCTGAATCTGATCGTCCGGCACGAAACCGGGATGGAATTGTACGTTGCCCAGCCGCGGCGCGGCCGCCTCGATCTTCCGCCGAAACTCCTCGTTCAGCGGCTGACCAGCGATGACCAGGACGGCACGGTCCGGCGCGAGCTGCTGAAAGGCCTGGATCAGTTCCAGCACGCCCTTATAGGGTCGTACCGCGCCAAGAAAGAGAAACACCACGCGCGAATCGTTGACACCCAACCGCCCGCGGGCGGCCGCGCGATCGATATGGTTGGGATAATCGCCGATGTAGTTGGCGTGTGGGATCACCGCGAAATGCCCTCGATCCTGCAATCGCCATGTGTCGATCACCCGTTCTCTGGCATTCTGGCCGTGGACAATCAGGCCGCTCGACAGAGCAGCAACCGTTCGGGCCAGAAGCCAATCCAGTCTCGGGTGGAGCGACTCATGCGGCACCAGATTGTGGACGGTCCAGACCAACGGGACGCCCCGAAGTCGCAACAGAGCCAGACGCGACACAAATGCCATGGCCCTGAGGAACCGCCACTCTCGCCAACCGAACTCCGGAAGCCAGTGCAAATGGACGATGTCCGGCCTCGTACTCAAGAGGATGCCGTATCGAAACAGGTCTTTGAGGGTGTATCCCTTCTCCAGCCTGACTCCCAGGGCCGACAGATGTCTGGCCAAAGCATCCTGATACGGGTTCTTGGCGCCCCAGTAAGGAACGAAGGCAACCGACAGTGTCCGCACGTCTTGCGTGTCGGGCGAGGTGCTCTCGGCGGCGGGCCGCAGCCGCGTGTGAGGCACGCTCGATCCGGGAGTCGAATCTGACAGCGGCTCGGACCTGACGCTACTCTCCCCACTATCCACACGTTCCGCGCTGCACACAGCGCACTCGGCGACGCTCGGCGACGTCTTCTCGCCCGCCTCTGCCACCGGCAGAACGGACTTCCGATTGCATCCGTCCATTGGACACCCGTATCCGGAATGACAATGAGAAAGCTGGGATTCGGACCCGTCTGACGTCCGCGCATCCAACTCCCGTCGATAAACCCCTCGGTATTCCTTCACCAGCCCCAGCCATACCGCCAACTGCAGAAGGCGAAGCCCATGTTCCCAGCGGAGCTCTTCGTCCTCCAGGAGAACCTGGCCACGGCCTTTGAACAACACACCATCGAGACTGCTGAGATTCGGCCCATACGTGCGTCGGAGGCGGGCCAACCCCTGGCTCTCGCGCCAATACGTCGGGTAGTCGTGCCAGGAGTGTTGAATCGGGGGCTTCCGCCCGAGGCCTTCCATGATGCCGGCGAGCCGATCCGCCATCTTTCGGATCGCCCGCTGCACCAGACGCCAGAGATGTCCACTGCAAGGCCGAACACCATCGTTGGCAGAGGGAATTCGCAGGCCGGGACCCATAACCTCTTGCGCCACTTTCAGGAAGATGCGGTCACCGAGCTTGAGTTCCACGGGACAGGTGAAGGCAAAATCCAGCAACCGCCGATCCGCTCCCGCCAGACGGATGGGCAGACGTCTTCTCTGCGCCGCCCAAGTGGCCACCTCCAGCCACTGCCGGAACGGATAGATCTTCAGAGACTCCGCCACGCTGCCCCGGCGCGGGTCCGTGTTTCTGTCACAGAAATCTTTCCGGCGCTCCGCCATGCTCTCCAGCACGTCCTGCGGCATGTGCTCGTCCCAGAAATCGCGTGGCACGTCGAGGCCATCGAACGGAATCCGTTCATAGCGGTTCGGGAGAAGCCCCCCCAGCGGGCGCCGGCAGACGAAATCCTTTGCCGTGTACGCCCTCAGAAGCGTGTCCAGGAGATCGCCCGTCAACAGGACGTCCACTTCGCTCGTGATGGTGTCCGCAAAGCCGAACAGATGCGCGTGCACGAACTCGCACTCGCATCCAATGAACCGGACCGCCTCCACGAGATGATCTGCAAGATACTCCTGGTGGCGAATCAATGGAAACCAGGGTCGCCCATATGCGGCCGCAGCGCGCCGCGCCGTCCTGGCTTCACGATTGACCCGGTCGCACATGGTGAACACGATACCGGCCTTGTCCCTGGGAACGGCGGCCGTCACCAGCCGAGAATCCAGGCCCCCGCTCAGGGCCACGCCGGTCCGGTCGGCCCCGCACCGCTCCATCACGGCGGCAAGAAACACCTCGCGCAGCCGATCGGCAAGATCCGTCTCGCTGTAGTCCGTCCGTACCTCGGCAGGCGGCCGCCAGTACGACCATTGCCTCGGCTGCAACCGGTCCTCTTCGCTGCAGATCGCCTGCACGGTGCCCGGTTGGCTTTCGACGAGATTCTCGTACATCGTGCCCGGAAAGACGCAGTACCCATGGCGCAGGAACTGGGCGAGCGAAGCGACGTCGAGCTCGTCCGCGATCCCGCCGGCCACCGCAACCAAGTCCGCATGTGTGCCGGCCGAGACAATCTGCCCGTCGCGTCCCTGCCCCAGAAACACCTGCGTCGTGCCCAACGGATCGGTTACGATACGAAACCCCGTTTGATCCGCGTACAGAATGGCAAAGGCGCCGTTCAGTTGCCGGAACACCGGATCATCTTCCAGGAAATCGTCGTGGCCTTGGGCAGAACGGTGCAATGATGCAAGGCGCGCGATCAAAGCCGCTCGGAACGTCTCGGACATGCCTCCGACGAGGTCCCCCACCCAGGCGAGAACTCCTCCATCTACGCCGATGATGTTCGCGTTGGAAGCGAGCCGATCTTCCAGCGCCGCCACGCTGCCCCAGGCAAAGTCAAAGCCCCGTCCTTGTGGAGCACGCACACCGTATGGCTCCTTCAGCAAAGCGAGCAGGCGCCCGGAATCACAGTCGTTTCCGATTCGAATCAGAAAATCGCTCATGACGCACGTGCGCAATCTATGAGCACGTCCTCAAGCTCAGCAATCTGTCTCTTGACATCGAATTCCTCCTTGATGCGCGTTCGTCCTGCCATTCCAAGGCGCGAGCGCAAATGGGGATCGCGCGCAAGTCGCAGCATGCTCTCTTGCATGCGAGGCACGTCGCCTGCGGGAACCAACAACCCCGTCACGCCATCCACCACTTGCTCCGCCAGCCCGCCGCAATCCGTCACCACCACCGGCAGTCCCATGGCGGACGCTTCGGCCACACTGACCGGCCACCCTTCAGGGACCAGAGAGTGCTGGACGAAGACATCCGACTGCTCAAGCGCATGTCGTACTTCGCTTGGAGACAACCACCCCGTGAAACACACGTTGTCCCGCAGCCCAAGACGCTCTACGAGCGCCTCCAGGTCTTTGCGCTCCGGTCCCTCACCGGCTATGACAAGACGAGCCCCGGGAACCTCGCGCACGACGGAGGCAAAGGCCCGAATCGTCACGTCCACTCCCTTCAACTTCACAAGGCGACTGACCACGATAAACTGCGGAGGCGAACCACTCCGCTCCTTTGCCGAACACGGAAGAGACTCCTCTGTGGGTACGCCACAGGGAATCACATGCACTCTCGCCGGGTCCACCCCATGCGTGACAAGCCAATCCCGCTGCATGGTGTTGACCACGATGACTGCATCGAATCGACGAAGGGCAGCCTCGATGCTCCATCGATACCATCGATTGGCCAATCCGCCGGCAAGGTCGGAACCGTGAAAATGCACCGCGAGAGGTATCGAAAGCTCGCGCGCGATGGGAAGTATCCGCAACCCCATCGTCCCGTATTGACACAGTATTACATCCGGATGGATCGACCGGATGATGCGGCCGATGGCGGCATACTCCCGGCGTGTCGTCGCAAAGAAATTCCGACGCGACAGATTCCGC
>JAXGQG010000047.1:0-2963 GCA_040766535.1 Dehalococcoidia bacterium
CACAGCGTTGCGGAGTTCACGCACGTTGCCCGGCCAGTTGTAGCTTTGGAGCATCCGCTTGGCCTCGAGTGAAAGGGTCAGCTCCGGATGGCCCAGCTTTTCCAGGAAATGCGTCACAAGCAGATCGATCTCCTCGGTGCGGTCCCGCAACGGAGGAATGGTCGCCTCAAATACTGCTACACGATAGAAAAGATCATCCCTAAACTTTTGTTGCTGGATCATTTCCGGGAGATTGCGATGCGTTGCCGCGATCAGCCGAAACTGCGACTTGTGGATCCGACCATCGCCCACACGTTGAAACTCACCACGCTCGAGCACCCGCAACAGCTTCGGCTGAACCGAGAGCGGGAGCTCTCCTATCTCGTCCAGAAACAAGGTTCCGCCGTTCGCCTGCTCGATGCAGCCGATGCGATCGGAGATTGCGCCTGTGAAGGCGCCCTTGACGTGACCGAAGAGCTCGCTTTCAACGATCGATTCCGGCAGGGCAGCGCAGTTGATGCTTACCAGCGGCATGTTGGCGCGCGTGCTCAATCGGTGGATCAGTTGGGCAAACTCCTCCTTGCCCGTTCCACTCTCACCACAGAGCAGTACCGTGGCTTCGGTCGGTCCCACCAAGTTCAACTCGGAGACGAGCTGGACCGTCGATGGCGATTGCACAACCATCCCACGCAACTGCCGACGGGTCTCCGCAGTCAACCCATGGAGGCCGTGCCCCTCCTTGACCATCGGGGTGGACTCCGACAACAAACGGTTCACGACCGCACGGAGTCCAGCTAAATCAAGCGGCTTCGGCAGGTAGTCCGAGGCGCCGCTTCTGCCCGCGCGCACCGCGTCACGCACATCCGCAAAGGCGGTCATCAACACGGTCTTCACCGAAGGATTGACCTCTTTGATCCAAGGCAGCAGGGCCATCCCGTCTTCCGTGCCCAAACGCACATCCAACAACACTATGTCCGGTTGGAACGACTGGAGCTGCTCCATGCCGGTCCGCGAGTCTTCAGCCTCCGCTATCTCATATCCCTCTTTCTCTAATACGGTGCGGAGAAGATGACGCTGACCTTTATCATCATCGATGACCAATACTTTCTGTTGCACGTCAACACCTGCGAGCTTTCCGATGAAGGTGGGTTGAAACAGTCCAGCTTGAGAATACGGCAAGGCTGACTTATGCGCAAGACTTGCACATGTGAAATTCTCGAAAAGTTAGCACCACTTGCCGGTTCCGCTGTCCACAGGCCACTCGCGAGTTATGTCTCAGCACCCATGCCCTCTTTCATCTCGCGATTTCCGCGACACCGATACATTCTAGTGGCATGGATCAGATTCGATGCGCAGACTTTCTCGAATCACTCGCGCTCCTCATCGAGGCAGGTGTCCCCGTTCTCCGAGCCATGACCGACCTGAAACACTCGGGCGCTACGCGCGAGACCAGGAACTGGGCCAAGGCGTTGCAGCAGCAGCTAAGCTCCGGGCTGCCGCTGTCCGATTCCTTCGAAGGGTTCCCCGGTCGGCTCGAGGCACGGCATATTGCCCTGATCCACGCCCATGCCCAGATGGGGACGGTCCATCTCGCGCTGAAGGAATGCGCCCAGGATCTGAGGATCCTGCACGAACAGCGGAACCAGCTCCTCCGTGGCCTGCTCCCGCCTGCCCTGCTGCTGCACATGGCCGTGATCCTCCCCTCTGTGCCCGTGCTCCTGCTGGATTCCACGCAGGCATTTTTCCGGGAGGTCGGTTCTCAGCTGGCCTGGGTATATGGCATCGCCGCAGTGGTGTGGTTCCTTGCGACCCAATGCCGCCGGATCGCGCCGCTCCGGCTCGTCATGGACCACTCCCTCATCCGCCTCCCTGTCGTGGGCAGAACCCTCTGTGACCTCGAGCATGCACGGTTCTTTAGGACCTTGGGCAGCCTCTACAGCGCAGGAATCACCATCCCGAAAGCCTTCCTCCTGGCAACCCAGACCTATGACAATTCCCTCCTGCGGAAAAGCGCAGGGAAGCTCCAGCCGGATTTGGCTCGGGACGGACTTCTCGAGAACGCCCTGCAACGCATCCCTGGCATGCCAAGCTTTGTCGAGCCCATCGTTGCCGTCCATCGAGAGGCCGGCCGTCTGGAGGTCGGTCTTCAGATCGCGGCATCCAGGATGCAGGAGCAGGGCGCGCGGAGTCGACAGCAGCTGCTCACCTTCGCCACCAGGACCGCCTACCTCCTCGCGTTAGCCTATGCCGGCTACAGGGTCATCAGCCTCTGGATGGACTACATGTCCCAACTCGACGAAATCCTCGACGGGTTGTGATCATCCTCCCTACTATTGCACCAGAGAAATGTGGCCGACGCCCGCCTTTCCGTCGGCCCCTTCACGATCATTCCATCTCACCACCATCGGAATCCTCCTATGACACCTCATACCCACAACCTCCTCCTCGTCCTCTGCGCCTTCGCACAGGCGATCCTGTTTCATGTTTCGCCAACCGCCCAGGCCCAAGCGGCACGCAACCCGATCATCTTCGCCGACGTGCCCGACATGGCCATGATCCGGGTCGGGGACACCTACTACATGAGCAGTACGACGATGCACATGAGCCCCGGACTCCCGATCATGCGGTCCAACGACCTGGTCCACTGGGAGCTCGCTTCCTACGCCTACGATATCCTGGAGGATTCCGATGCACTGAGCCTCCGCAACGGAAAGAACGCGTATGGTGCCGGGACCTGGGCCAGCAGTCTGCGACATCATCAGGGGACCTATTACGCAACCACTTTTTCGGGCACGACCGGCAAGACCTACGTTTTTTCCACCAACGACATCGAACACGGCACGTGGAAGCGGAACGCGTTTGCGCCCTCTTTTCACGATCACTCCCTCTTCTTCGATGACGACGGGCGCGTCTATCTCGTCTTCGGTGCTGGCACGATCCGGCTGGTGGAACTGACAAAGGCGGCTGACGGCGTCCTTGCCGGC
>JAXGQG010000048.1:0-3853 GCA_040766535.1 Dehalococcoidia bacterium
CCGTGCGCCACCTTGTTCTCGCCTTGATGGTCGGCCTGGATGAGTATGGCGGTGGGCCCATACTCGTCCTTGACCCTCAGCAGTTCGCCGGTGATGATGTCGAGCGCCTCGTCCCAGCTGATGCGCTCGTACTTGCTCACGCCGCGGTTCTGGGTGTTGCGGCCGCCGGGGCCGGTGGAGCCCGGAGCCCCGCTTGGATCCCAGTCCACGCGCTTCATCGGATAACGGATGCGGGCCGGTGAATACACGCGTTTCTTGTATGCCAGGCTGTACGGCGGCACCAGGACCTTATCGCTGGGCTCGAAGGTCTTGCCCCGGGCGTGCATCACCCAGGGCCTCACTTCCTCCTTGGAGTACCGCTCGTAGTAGCGGGCCGGGCGGATGCGCAGCATCTTGCCGTCCCGCACGTCCACCATGCAGGCGTTCGCTCCCACGGCGGTGCCGCAGAAGCTGATGTCGTAGACGATGGTCTTGTCGCCCTTGGTGGCCCCCTTCTCGGTGTCAGCCATCTAAGCCCCTTTCGCGAGCAAACTACCGCCCCCATGCGAGACGATATCACGAGGCGCCCGCCACTCAGAGACGCCTGCCACTCAGAGACGCGCGCCGCGTCCATGGAGGGTCGCGGCAGCCGGAGAGATAGAATGGCGACTTGAGGCATCTTGGCCGAGGACACGTTCTGTGGAGGCGCGGTGCGGCTATCTCGCTACGTCCCTGTCCTGACACTCGCTGCGCTCGCCGTCATCTGGGGGTACTCCTGGATCCCCGGCAAGCTCGGCGTGATCAACAGCAACGCCTTCGTCTTCGCAGCCGCGCGGACTCTTCCGGCCGGCGTCCTCCTGCTCACGCTGCTGCCGGTCTTAGGCCGGCCGCTCAGACCGAAAGCGTTCTGGCTGACGGCGGTCGTAGGCGTGCTCCAGGTGGGCGGCTTCGTGGGATTGATCTCGGCCGCCCTCGTCGCGGGCGGCGCCGGACACACCGCGATGCTGGCAAACTCCTGGCAGTTCTGGCTGCTCGTCCTCGCCTGGTGGTTCCTGGGCGAAAGGCTGAGGGGAGGTCAGTGGCTGGCCGTGGTCGCCGCCCTGGCGGGGCTGGTGCTCATAGTCGAGCCGTGGAGGCTGCACGGCGTTCTGAGCAGCCTGCTCGCCCTGGGAGCGGCAGTGAGCTTCGCCGCGGGAGCCGTCGTCGCGAAGGTGCTGAGACGGAGGCACAAGGTCGATCTGCTGTCTCTCACCGCCTGGCAGACCTTCCTTGGATCCGTTCCCCTCGTGGTAGTCGCGGCGGTCAGCCCCGGTGACGGCATCCAGTGGAACGGCGACTTCATCTGGTCCTTCGCCTACTGCGTCGTGATCTCCACAGCGTTGGGCTCGTTGCTGTGGCTGTACACACTGAACGCGATGCCGGCCAACATGGCCGGCATCGGCACCATCGGGACTCCCGTGGTGGGAGTGCTCGCTTCCTGGCTGCAACTCGACGAGCAGCTGAGCCGGCCGGAGATCGCCGGCATGGTGCTGGTGGTCATCGCGCTCGGCCTGCTGGTGTGGTGGGGCCTGCGCAGCACGAAGGCTCCCTACCGGTAGCCGCCTGGTACAGTGAGGCCTGTGAACGAAGCGACCTCATGGGGAACTTCGTCTACTGGGACAAGAAGGACTGAATGAGCACACTCCTCGACATACACGACGTCAGCGCCTTCCGTGGCAGCACCCGTGTCTTCGACGGCTTCACTCTCAGGATCGAGGAGGGCTGCAGCACCGCGGTCATCGGTCCCAACGGAGCGGGCAAGACCACTCTGCTCAAGCTGATCTCCGGTGAGCTGCGCCCGGTCTTCTCCCCCGGCAGCCACATCAAGGTCTTCGGAAAGGAGCGCTGGAACGTCTGGGAGCTCCGCTCTCACCTCGGGATAGTCTCCTACGACCTGCAACATGAGTACCTGGCCGACGTGCTCGCCGTCAACGTGGTGCTCTCCGGCTTCTACTCCAGCGTGGATACCTGGCAGCATCAGGTCTTCAGCGACACGCAGTACCAGAAGGCCCGGGAGACCATGAACATGCTGGGAGTAAGCGCCTTGCAGGAGCGACCCCTCGGCACGCTTTCGACTGGGGAGCAACGCAGGCTGCTGCTGGGACGCGCCCTGGTCAATGACCCTCGAGCGTTGCTCTTCGACGAACCGACCTCCGGGCTCGATCTGAGGGCATCGTTCCGCTATCGAGAGCTTCTCAGCGAGCTGATGCGGAGAGGGACTACCGTGCTCCTCGTCACGCATCACATCCATGAGATACCCGCTGAGATCCAGCGGGTGGTGCTGCTCAAGAAGGGGGCGGTCTTCGCCGACGGGAGCAAGGAAGAGATGCTCACCTCAGAGAAGCTCTCAGCCGTGTTCGACTATCCGTTGCACGCGATGGCGCACAATGGCACCTATCAGGTCTTCCCCGCCGACGAAGGCGACGCAGTATAGGATGGCCATATGGCCCCGCACAGGACTCTCGCACTCCTGAGACGCATTCTGCCCGCGCCCGCCAAAAGGTACATCCGGGGCGTGGTGAGGCTGGCTCCGTCTACAGTCAGAGAGAGGATCGCCGTACTGGATCAGCGGTCACTGAGGATGGCGCCCCAGCCACGCCTCTCGTATGTCGTGCTCAAGATCTTGGATCACTGCAATCTCCGCTGCAAAGGCTGCGATCATTTTGCCGCAATCGCGCGGAGGCATTTTGTGTCACTGGAGAGCATCCAGGGCGACCTGGGGCGCATGGCGGATCTCTTTGATCGCGACGTAGCCCGCATCGGCGTGATGGGCGGCGAACCCCTGCTGCATCCGGAACTCAAGCAGATCCTCGCGGAAACGCGAAGGCATTTTCCCAATACGGTCATCCAACTCGTGACAAACGGCATTCTGCTCATGAGGCAGGATGAGGAGTTCTGGAGCGTGTGTCGTGAGAACGGCATAGTCATCGTCAACACGAGATACCCGATCGGTCTTGATCACGGCGCGATGGCGGCGACCGCAAGAGCCAACCAGGTGATGTTCGAGCACTTCGGAGAGACCGGCGCAAACCCCAAGACCTCCTACAGGATCCCTCTCGACGTCTCCGGCGAACAGGACGGCGCAGAGAGCTTCTTGGACTGCTTTCACGCAAACCACCTGGTCCTAATCATGGAGGGAAGGCTGTACGGATGCACCGTTGCGCCGAACGTGCACATCTTCAATGAGAGATTCGGGACGGCTCTGGAATTAGAGGAGGGCGATCATCTCGACATCCACAAGGCCCAGAGCAAGAAGGAGGTCCTGGAGTTCCTGTGCAGACCGAAACCGTTCTGCCGCTACTGTGACGTCGGCCACCGATCCTATGGCCACCCTTGGCAAAGGTCCAAAGGGGAGATGAGCGAGTGGACCGCATAGGGCCACGAACCCCGTGGCGACCAGCGATCTGTTCCGAAGCCAGGCGGAGCGGTCTCCGCCCGGAGCGGAGCGGTCTCCGCCGCACGTCTCCGACGTAGGCGGAGCGGCATGGGAATCGAACCCACCCTGGACGGGACTACCGCCCAACACCGGTTTTGAAGATGGGTAAACGACTACCGGAGGCTGCCGCCTAGTACCACCACATAGCATAACCAAAGGAAGTGTCTACCAGGTTCTGTCGTGCCTTCCTGTACTCTGCCGCACACTGCGGCGTCAGAAACGCGACAGAACCTGGCACCCTTAATCGCCTTCTTTCGCGAACGCTCGGCTGGTCGGATATAGGATGTCCATCTTCCCACCTCATCTGAGCGACGCTAGTGCGTACCGCTCGACCGCGATACAGAGTCATGGTCCGGAAGGCTGGAATCGACATGCGGCTCGTCGAGGAATAGCCTAATG
>JAXGQG010000049.1:0-1590 GCA_040766535.1 Dehalococcoidia bacterium
CATCGGCTTCGTGCTTCGTGATGGCCTGGCCGATGCCGAGCAAGATGCGGAGAACCTCGCGTGTTGGCGAAGCAGGAAGATCGATCTGGCCGCCCTCGTCCCTTGGGTAAACGGCGAGGTCAAGAAGACGTGGGGCTTCAAGGCCGCCGCAAGGGCCTACCACATCGCTTGTAGCGGCCACGACGTGGAGATTGTCGGCAAGTACAAGGGCCGGCGTCCCACGACTATCGAAACGAGAAGGGCCGAGCGTGTCCCCGGCTGCCCGGAGAAGGCCCAAAATGCCTTTGACCTTGCCCAGGTACTCTCGTGGCTCGCCAGCCATCGCACGGACCTACAGGAGCGGTTGGAGTGGCGGCAGCAGATTCCGCCCCTGATGGCGACATTGATCGAGGAGTAATGTGATGGGTAATCAAGACTCTGCTGGGCCGGAGAGGACACTCGTCCTGTACGAACCCCACCCCTCTGGACGGATCGGTGTCCTGTCCATGTGGGTCTTGTTCTTTGTGAGCCTCGGGTTTCTGGACAGTCTGTTTAACCTGCCGGAATCCCGTTTTCCGTATTGGTCCGCGGGCTATGTGGAAATCGGCGACATGGAGGTTGTCGGAAACGCCATCAAGCCTACCCCGTCAGGTGAATACGGGTTCGTATCAGGAGGATCGTGGGCGGGGATGTATCAGCGTCTCATTCCAACACTATTTCTGGTATGGTTTGCCTTCGCTCTCGGACACGGATCGGTCATTGCTTGGGGTAGTCAACTTTGTTTCTTCTTCTGCGTGGGGTGCATCTGCCTGATCTGCTAGTGCGCTGGCTGGATTGTCCAGGGGGGGACGGTGCTCCACAGAGTGGCCCAGTATGTTCTATTCGGGATTGCGGGCATCGGCTTCCTCCTGGGTTTCATCGGTGCGTTCCCTCTTTTTCGCTGCACGAGGTACTCGTACTACGAACCGGAAGCCATCATCGCCATGACTCGCAGGATATCGAAGTTCGGCGGTCAGTTGTAGGACTCCCTGATTTGTCTGGCGGTGACCTTCACTCAAGTCTCACGGCTGTGATTGCAGCCGCTGCTCGATGTGCTCGATCCGCTCGGTCAACTCGTCAAGTTCCTTGAACTTGGTGTGCTGGTCGAGGATATCGCGGGCGGCCAGGCGCTTCAATCGACCGTCCTCGGTGTCCAGGAGGCCCACCAGCGTTTCTACGGCCTTGGTAACGCTTTGCGAGAGCAGGGCGAACCCTTGGGCGGCCAGTTCGCTCCTCCGCCGGTCGAGTTCGGCCCGGAAGGCAGGGTCCTTCAACCACATGTAGAGCGTGTCCCGGCTGACCTTGCCCTTCTTGCAGGCGGCGGTATACGTCGGGCTGGCCAGCAGCACCGGCAGGAACCTCGTTTGCCGGGCGGTCAGTTTGGGTTCGCCGTCGTTCTGTCGGTTTCTGTCAGATTCCGTCGTCATGGCTGTTCAGTCTCTCCTCGGTCAGTCTGCAAATGGCCATCGATGGGCATTCCGGGGTAGTGCCGCGTCCCCTCGGCATCTCGGAGCATCTGACGAAACTCGCACATTGTCATCTGGAAGGGTGGGCCTGAGAGCCAGTCAATGG
>JAXGQG010000005.1:0-80752 GCA_040766535.1 Dehalococcoidia bacterium
GCCGTCCTATTCAGCCAACCTCAACTGACACAGTAGTCGTCGGCCGTACGCACGTTGACACCGCCAGAGTGTACGCGAACCACGTGCCGTGAGATCACGGTCTGACGAAGTACCGCACGATGACGATCGCCACCAGGAGAACGACAGCCAGGAACAGATACAGCGTGCCCTGAGAGGAGCGGGCGGCGCCGGCTCCCGTTCGGCCGTCATACCCGAAGCTCTCGGCCAGTTCACGGCTGTCAAGCTCGTTCCCGTCGGCATCGTAGTAGTGGATGAACCACGGGTGATACAGGCTGTCGGCCTGTTCCCGGGTTATGGCGACCACATCCAGTAACGGCGCCTTCACACTGCCCACATACAGCGGCTCCACATCCGCGTAGTCGCGCGTCGGCTCTCCCTGCATGGCGGCGGGCAGGTCCTCGGGGTAGATCCTGATGGATTCAGCCTCAGGAGGCTCATGTATGCCGTAGACAACGAGGTAGTGCTTCAATCCTGCCTCGACCACGCCGCTCGTGTACAGCGGCCAGTCGGAATGCAGTACCGATCTGAGACAGTGTCCCCCGAACACCCCCCGGCGAAACTGCGCCACAGCACAGACGATGTCGCTCTGGTCGCTCACCTGCTCAAACAGAACGAACAGGTTACTGCCGATGTTCGCCGACTGCAGCGCATGAACCTCGGTGGCCCGAATCGCGCCGATGCGCTCGTCGACCGCGCGCTCGACCGCGGAGGCATCCGCAGCATCGATGTACTCCTGGTTGTACGCAATCGCCATGACGACCACGGCCACGACTACCGTCACCACTGCGCCTATCACGTCGCGGCGGCGCAGCCTGCGCGGGGGCCCGTTGTCGGGCATCCACATCTCTGTCATCGGCGCCTCCCTATCTGCATCAGTCCGGCGGACATGTCCGGCACGAGGGAACACCCCGGCACGCAGCGTGCGATGCGCCCGGATTGCGCCTCAGCTATTCCGCGAACAACCCATTCACCGGAAGGCACTTCCGCATGAGTGCTTCACGTGCGCACGACGTGCCACTTCACGCAGTCGGCTGCCGCACGCACGCGAACGGCGCAGCGGCATCCAGCGTGCCTCGGGGAGCCGGCCGCGAAAGGCAACGGAAGAACGAAAGGGCGAAGCCGAGACCCCGCCCTGTGACTGACAGGTGAGTAGACGGGATGGGAAACGTCCTGGCGCTGTTACGCCTGGGCGCCGGACGCGGCGTTCACCTTACGAGTGAGGCGAGACTTGAGTCTTGCGGCCTTGTTCTTGTGGAACAAACCCTTGGTGACCGCGCGATCGAGAGCGGAGACTGCGGTGGTCGCAGCTGTCTGCGTCGCAGCAGCGTCTCCCGAGCCGGCTTCCTGTCGCGCCTGGCGAAGCAGCGTGCGCGTTCGTCCTCGAACCACACGATTCCGAAGCCGCTTGGACTCCTGGGCCCGTGCGGTCTTATTTACTGACTTGCTCCCTGACAATTGATTCTCCTTTTCTCACCACGTTGATGACGCCCCAGAGCGACTGAATCTTACCCATGAGCCTGCTCAACTGGGAGGTACTTGTTACCTCGATATCGATCCGCAACGACGCCACCCCACCTTCCTGCCGAGCAAACCCTACATCGGTGATGTTGATGCCGGCTTCAGCGATTACCGCGCTGATATCCCGCAGCAGCGCAGACCTGTCCCATGCGTCTATCTGAAGCTTGACCGGATAGACCTGCTCTACGTCGCCCCAGTCCACGGCTACAAGCCGTTCACGCTCAGTCTCGTTGACGACGTTGATGCAGTCCTTACGATGGACGGTTACGCCGCGGCCCTGCGTAATATACCCGATTATGTCCTCACCAGGCAAGGGATTGCAGCAGCTGGCCATCCGCGTGTACAGATTGCCCACGCCCAGCACACGGACGGCGCCGGGACTGGTGCGTTTCGGCGCCGAGACTTCGATCATCTTCTCCGGGGTCTCAAGCTCCGTGTTCAGCTTGACAGCCGCCTGGGAGACGGTGAGGTTCCCTCGCCCGACCGCAAGGTACAACTCGTCAGGAGAACTGTAGCCAAGCCTGGTGGCAAGCTTGTCGGCGCCCGGCACCGCCACTCCAAGGCGCTTCAATCCCGTCTCGAGCATCTGGCGGCCAAGCTCGATACTCTGGCTGCGCTCCTGTTTGTTGAACCACTGGCGCACCTTGCTCTGTGCATGCGACGTGCGTACGTAGCCGAGTTCCGGATTGAGCCAGTCCAGGCTTGGGCCTCGCTCCGTCTTCGATGCCACGATCTCAATCACGTCGCCGTTGTTCAGAGGCTGGTTGAGCTGCACCAGCTTCCCATTGACCTTCGCGCCGATGCATCGGTAACCGAGATCGGTGTGGATGCGGAAGGCGAAATCCAGCGGCGTGGCGCCCTTTGGCAGATCCTTGATCTCCCCCTTGGGCGTGTAGACGAAGACCTGGTCCGTGAGTACATCCGACTTCAGCGACGCGATGAAGTCCTCGCCATCCATCTCATCGCGCCTCTCGGCCAGGTCCTGCAACCAGGCGATGCGGGCGTCCATGGAGCGGTCGTGCTTCCCGCCCTCTTTGTAGTGCCAGTGAGCAGCCACGCCGAACGTGGCAACCTGGTTCATCTCGTGCGTCCTGATCTGGATCTCGATCGGCGTCGTGCCGTTGCAGAGGACGGTGGTGTGCAGCGACTGGTAGCCGTTCTCCTTGGGGTTCGCGATGTAGTCGTTGAACTCCTCGATGATCGGGTGCCAGAAGTTGTGCACCACGCCGAGGGCGCGATAGCAGTCGGAGACGGTGTTCACCAGCACGCGCAGCGCGAACAGGTCGTGGATATCTCCCACGCTCTTGCCCTGCTCGGCATACCGGATGGCCTTCTGGTACGTGCTGTAGATATGCTTAGGCCGTCCCAGCACGCGGGCCTCCATGCCGGCGTTCTTCAGTTCATCGGACAACTCACGGATCGCGTCCTCGATGAAGCCCTCACGCTCGGCCCGCTTGGTGGCGATCAGCCGCGTGAAGCGCCGGTACTGCTTCGGTTCCAGATAGCGGAAAGCCAGGTCCTCGAGTTGCCACTTCGTACGCCGGAGGCCGAGGCGGTGGGCCAGCGGGGCGTAGACGTCCAGCGTCTGCCGGGCGATCGCGCGCCGCTTACCCAGCGGCAGCGCCCCAAGGGTTCTCATGTTGTGGAGCCGGTCGGCCAGCTTGATCAGCACCACCCGCAGGTCCTCAGCAGTCGCCATAAGGAGCTTGCGCAGATTCTCCGCCTGCGTCCGGGAGTCGATCTCCCCTTCCTCACTGCGGCTCGCCAGGCGCTTCAGCTTGGTGACGCCATCCACCAGCTTGGCGACTCCGGACCCGAACCGGGATGCGATCTCATCGAGCGTGACATCACAGTCCTCGACGACATCATGGAGCAGGGCGGCCGCGATGGCCTCCGCATCAAGCTGGTACTCAACCAGCGTGAGGCCAACGTTGAGTGGATGCTCGAGATACGGTTCACCCGAGGCGCGCAATTGGCCCTCGTGGGCTTTGGCGGCAAACTCATAGGCCGAACGAATGAACTCCAGCTTGTCAGGAGGGATGTAGACGCTCGCCTCCTTGATAAGGGTCTCGATATCGGCCATAGCTGGCATAATAACGCAGCGCCTGCAGTCGCGCAAACCAGCTCCTCGGAGTCGCGACGTTCGGGTGGTATGATGCGATGTGAGGGCCGTTCAGGCTCCGCGAAACGATGTTGACACTGCTTGCGAAGGGACTCCAGGAGATGGGACTGGAGGCGGACTCCAACCGCCTGCGGCTGTTCGAGACCTACAGGGACGAACTCATCCGCTGGAATCAACGGGTGAACCTGACGTCAATCGTCGATCCGGTCGAGATGGAGAAACGCCACTTCCTCGATTCTCTCACCCTGCTGTACGCCCTGCCAGACGGGACAGCGTCCGGAGCCGGCATCAGCATCATCGACGTCGGTTCAGGAGCCGGATTCCCGGGCATCCCGGTCAAGCTGCTGCTGCCGGAGACCCGCGTGACACTGCTGGAAGCAACCGGGAAGAAGGCGAACTTCCTGTCACACATCGTATCCCTGCTCGGGCTCAACGGGGTGGAGGTGTTACACGGGCGCGCGGAGGACGTGGCGCGGCTTCCGGCGTACAGGGAGCAGTACGACGTCGCGGTAGCGCGCGCGGTGGCGGCGCTGCCGACGCTGGCTGAACTGTGCCTGCCGTTCGTACGCGTCGGAGGTCAATTCGTCGCGTTGAAGAAGGGCGACCTCGAAACGGAGGTCGGAAGCGCCCGGAAGGCGCTGCACGCGCTCGGCGGTGGAGAGGCGCGACTGATAGCGGTGCCCCTGGAGCAGCTGTCGGACGGCCGATACCTGGTATGCTCGAACAAGCTGTGCCGGACCCCGGACGCGTACCCGCGCCACGCGGGCGCGCCGTTCAAGCGGCCCCTCTAAAGCCCTCACGGACTCCCCGTCCGTACCACGTTAAGCCCTCGTGTGACGACTGTGCCGCACCGGTGGATGTGGTAGGATAGCGCCAAACGACAACAAGGAGTCAGCACATGGGTTCTGCGCCATTCTCACTCGCGGGCAAGGTTGCCCTGATCACGGGAGGCGGCCGGGGCATCGGCAGGGAGACTGCACTGTGGTTTGCGAAAGCGGGCGCGGACGTGGTGGTGGGTGACATATTCCAGGGAGTGGACGGCGTCGCCGCCGAAGTGGAGTCGCTGGGTTGCCGTTCGCTCGCGGTGCACCTGGACGTGACCGACAGCGCACAGGTTCACGAGGCGGTGGCTGAGGCGAACCGGCGGATGGGCAAAGTGGACATCCTGGTCAACAGCGCCGGCACGCACCTCGTACAGCGCTTCTCTGATGGCGATGTCAAGGACTGGGAACGGCTACTGCGGGTCAACCTCCTCGGCACCATGATCTGCTGCCATGCGGTGCTCGGCGGCATGATGGAACGCCGCTTCGGCAAGATAGTGAACATCGCCTCGGATGCCGGCAGAGTCGGCAGCATGGGACAGGCGGTCTACGGCGCTTCGAAGGGCGGCGTCATCGCCTTCACCCGCAACCTGGCCGTGGAGATGGCCCGCTACAAGGTGAACGTGAACTGCGTCTCGCCTGGCCTCATCAATACGGACATGTGGAACGCCACCCGGGCAGACAAGCCCAAGCTGGCCCAGGCGTACGAGGACACGGTGCCCTGGAAACGCCTTGGCGAGCCATCGGAGATAGCCGCTGCCGTCATGTTCCTGGTAACGGACGAGGCGGAGTACATCACCGGACAGACGCTGAGCGTCAATGGCGGAGTGGTCATCGCATAGCCGGGTGCGATACGTCGCACGGGCTGTGACCTTCACAACGAGAGTCAAGGAGGAACGCGCTACATGGACATCAAGAAGGTCGGCATCGTCGGCTGCGGCCTGATGGGCTCAGGCATCGCCGAGATCACGGCCCGGGCCGGCTACGACGTGGTAGTGACCGAAGTCACCGACGACTTCCTGAAGAAAGGGCTCGCACGTATCGAGTCGTCCACGCAGAAGGCCGTTGACAAGGGCAAGTCCACCGTCGAGGAGCGTGCCGCGACGCTCGCACGGATCAAGGGTACAACCAGCCTGGACGATCTGAAGGGTTGCCAGATGGTGATCGAGGCGGTCATCGAGAAGATGGATGAGAAGAAGCGGATCTTCGGCATACTGGATGCCACGTGCCCGCCGGAGACGATACTGGCGAGCAACACCTCTTCGCTCTCGATCACCGAGATCGCCGGTGCGACCAGGCGTCCGGACAAGGTCATCGGCCTGCACTTCTTCAGCCCGGTCCCGGTGATGCGGCTACTCGAGGTGGTGCGCACCATCATGGTCAGCGACGCGGCCGTCGAGGCAGGCGTGGCGTATGGCAAGTCCGTGGGCAAGGAGACGGTGGTCTGCAAGGATGCCCCGGGCTTCATCGTGAACCAGCTCTACCTGCCGTACACGCTCGTCGCGCTGCGACAGTGGGAGCGTGGACTGGCGACGAAGGAAGACATCGACAAGGCGATGCAGCTTGGCTTGAACTACCCCATGGGTCCGTTCACGCTGATGGACTTCGTCGGGCTCGATATCCACTACAACGCCTGCATGGCGATATATGAGGAGACGAAAGACCCGGCGTACTTCCCGCCGCCGGTGCTTAAGAAGATGATTCAGGCCGGACACCTCGGCAGGAAGACGGGCAAGGGATTCTACGACTACGGCAACAAGTAGGAGTCCGTCGGAGGAAACGCCCTCGACGGACGAAGGAAGGAGTCAGTGAACACGATGACGGGAATAACAGCGTACGCAGCATACCTACCACTGTACCGACTCGCCCGTGCCGAGATTGGCCGGGCGTGGGGCAGCGGCGGCAAGGGAGAGAAAGCGGTCGCCAGTCACGACGAAGACAGCCTGACGATGGCGGTCGCGGCGGCACGCGAGTGTCTCAAGGGACAGGGCGGACGGAAGGTGGACGGCATCTTCTTCGCCTCGACCACGGCGCCCTACCGTGAGAAACAGGCCGCTGCAACGATCGCAGCCGTCCTCGCCCTGCCCGCGGAGACGTACACCGCCGACTTCGGCGGCTCCCTCCGCAGCGGCACCAATGCGGTACGAGCCGCGGTGGACGCAGTCAAGAGCGGCTCGCTCAAGAACGTGCTGGTGCTGGTCGCCGACTGCCGGCTGGGCATGCCGAACGGGGCAAACGAGATGGCCTTCGGCGATGGCGCCGCCGCCATGCTCATCGGTTCCGACGGCGTACTCGCCTCGATCGACAGCATGCACACGATGGCGGACGAGATCATCGACGTGTTCAGGTCCGACCGCGATCGCTTCGTACACGCGTGGGAGACCCGCTTCATCCGCGATGATGGGCACGGCCGCGTGATGCCCCAGGCCATGAAGGCCGCAGCTGAGAAGGCAGGGGTTGCCCTGGCGGACTTCGCCCGCGTGATCATGTACTCCCCCGATCAGCGCCAGCTTCAGGCGGTCTCGAAGGCGATGAAGCTCGATCCCGCGAAGGTTCAGGACTCGTTCTTCAACGAGTTCGGCGACACCGGCGCGGCGCAGGTGTTCATCTCCCTCGCGGCGGCGCTCGAACAGGCGAAGGCCGGTGACAGGCTACTGCTCGCCGCCTACGGCAACGGCGCCGACGTCTTCTCGCTCACCGCGGCCCCGGCCATCGGCACGTGGAAGCCCTCTCGCACCATCTCGTACTACATGAACACCAAACTCCAGATCAACACCTACGAGAAGTACCTCCGCTGGCGGCAGGTCATCGAGCTGGAGCCGGCGGCGACCGCACCCATGGAGCAGCCGTCACCGGTGGCCCTGTGGCGCGATAACAAGAGCGGACTCAACCTGCACGGCGTCAAGTGCCGCAAGTGCGGCACGCCTCAATACCCCGCGCAGCGTGTGTGTATGGAGTGCGGGTCCAAGGACGACTTCGAGGATTACTCGTTTTCGGACAAGCCCGCAGTTCTTGCTACATTTAGCCATGACAGCCTCGGCATCAGCGCGGACCCGCCGACAACGGTTTCCGCGGTGGACTTCGAGGGAGGCGGCCGCATCACCTGCGACATGACCGACCGGGATCCCTCCGAGGTCAAGATCGGCATGCCGATCGAGATGGTGTTCAGGGTGCTGAGGTATGTCGGCGGCTTCTACACCTACTGGTGGAAGGCCCGCCCGAAGAGAGACTAGCAACGCTGGCAGAAATCGAGGTGAGACATGGAAAGCATCAAGGATAAGGTTGCCATCATCGGCATGGGCTGCTCCAAGTTCGGGGAGAACTGGGACAAGAGTGCCGACGACATGATCATCGAGGCGGCGTACGAGGCGTACGAGGATGCCGGCATCGAACCGAAGGACATCGGCGCCGCATGGCTCGGCACGTATGTGACCGAATGGACCGGTCAGATGCTGTCTCGAGCGCTGAAGCTCGACTACATCCCGGTGACCAGGGTGGAGAACGCGTGCGCGACCGGTTCCGACGCGCTACGCAACGCCTGCTACGCGGTCGCCTCCGGCGCCTGTGACATCGCCCTCGCCGTGGGCGTCGAGAAGCTGAAGGACTCCGGCTACACCGGCCTTCCGGACTTCGAACTGCTGCGCCGGCAGAGCAACACCTACCGGACCCGGACCTACAGCCCGCCCGGGCACTTCGCCATGATGGCGACGAAGTACTTCGACCGCTATGGGCTGAGCCCTGAAGAAGGCAAGAAGGTCATCGGCCAGATTGCCGTGAAGAACCACCACAACGGCGCACTCGCACCGAAGGCGCACTTCCAGGCAGAGACGACGCTGGAGAAGGTGCTGGCGGCGCCGATGGTGGCATGGCCGCTGGGTCTTTTCGACTGCTGCGGCGTGAGCGACGGCGCGGCCGCCGCCATCGTCACCAGGGCCGACCTCGCCAAGAAGTTCAGGGCAGACCCCGTGTACATCAAGGCACTGCAGATCGCTGTCGGCCCGTACGAAGGCTACATGAGCCCGAAGTACGACTGGTGTCACGTCGAGGAGACGGTCCGCGCGGGCGAGCGCGCCTACGCTGAGGCCGGCATCAAGAACCCCCGTGAAGAGATCAGCATGGCCGAGGTGCACGACTGCTTCACCATCACCGAGATGGTCATCATGGAGGACCTCAAGTTCAGCGAGCGGGGGAAGGCGCCGGACGACGTCCGGAGCGGCTTCTTCCACCTGGACGGCGGATTGCCGATCAACACGGATGGCGGACTCAAGTGCTTCGGGCATCCCATCGGCGCCAGCGGCCTGCGCATGATGTACGAGGTGTACAAGCAGATGCAGCAGAAGGCCGACAAGCGCCAGATCAAGAACCCGAAGCTGGGACTGACTCACAACCTCGGCGGCACGCCGGCTACCTGCAGCGTCAGCGTGATCATCGCCGGCAACGAGAAGGGCTAGCATCCGTCACCCGGTCACGGCGAGGCTGCGACACGGGCTGCGCAACTGACCTGCAGGGGAGGAGAGGCCGCCGGCGGCCTCTCCTCCCCTCGCTGTTACGTGTACGGATTCGTCGCGCGCCGCCTTTGCGTCTCTGTTGGACCTGACCTATAATACGGCCATGGAGAAGAGTACATTCAGGACAAAGAGCGGCCTCGCCCAGTCTCTTAAGGGCGGGGTAATCATGGACGTGGTGACCCCCGAGCAGGCCAAGATCGCGGAGGATGCGGGCGCGTGCGCCGTCATGGCGCTGGAGCGGGTACCCGCGGATATCCGCGCTGCCGGTGGCGTGGCCCGCATGGCGGATCCAACGGTCATCGCGGCGATCATGGAGGCCGTCAGCATACCGGTGATGGCCAAGTGCCGCATCGGTCATTTCGTCGAGGCGCAGGTGCTTGAGGCACTGGGCGTGGACTTCATCGACGAGTCCGAGGTGCTCACTCCGGCAGACGAGAATTTCCACGTGTGGAAGCACGATTTCCGCGTGCCGTTCGTGTGCGGTTGCCGCGAGCTGGGAGAGGCGCTGCGCCGCATTTCCGAGGGCGCGGCGATGGTGCGGACCAAGGGTGAGGCCGGCACCGGCAACATCGTTGAGGCGGTCCGCCACATGCGGGCGGTCCAGGACGGCATCCGCAGGGTGCAGTCGCTGCCCAAGGAAGAGCTGGTGACCGAGGCCAAGAACCTCGGCGCTCCGCTGCAGCTCTTGATAGACCTGCATGAATCCGGCAGTCTGCCCGTCGTGAACTTCGCCGCCGGCGGCGTGGCCACACCGGCCGACGCTGCGCTCATGATGCAGCTGGGAGCTGACGGCGTGTTCGTTGGCTCCGGCATCTTCAAGTCCAGCAACCCTCCGGCACGAGCCAAGGCGGTCGTGGAGGCGGTGACGCATTACCGCGATCCCGAGATCATCGCCCGGGTGTCACGTGGACTGGGCGAGGCCATGCCGGGCATCGAGATCGCCACGATTCCCCAACAGGAACTCCTCGCCTCAAGGGGCTGGTAGGAGAACGGGTGCGACAGGTAGTATCTGACGACCTCGACGCTCTGCTCAACGTACTGCCACCCCATGTCCGCGAACCCTTACGCGACCAGGCGCAGCTGAACGAACTGCTGGAGGTCGTCATCGATCTCGGCTCTCCTCCCGCGGCCCGCTTCCCCCAGGGCGAAGCCGTTATCAGCTGCAAAGAGGTCGACCAGAACGACATCAACTACGTCGTCTCGCACATCGGCGAGTTTACAAGTGACAACCGTGCCGGTATCGAGCGGACACTACACCGCATATCGGCCATGCGCAACCGCCGCGGCACCATAGTCGGCCTCACCTGCCGGGTGGGTAGGGCGGTGTTCGGCATGGTGGATATGATCGCCGACCTCATCGAGTCGGGACAGAACATCCTGCTCCTTGGCCGCCCGGGCGTCGGCAAGACCACGATGCTGCGAGAGGCGGCGCGCATCCTCGCCGACAACACGAGGAAGCGCGTCATCGTGATCGACACATCGAACGAGATCGCCGGTGACGGAGACATCCCCCACCCGGCGATCGGGCACGCCCGGCGCATGCAGGTTCCCTCGCCTGAACGGCAGCATGCGGTGATGATCGAAGCTGTGGAGAACCACATGCCCCAGGTGATCGTCATCGACGAGATCGGAACGGAGCTGGAGGCGCAGGCCGCACGCACCATAGCGGAGCGGGGCGTACAGCTCATCGGCACGGCCCACGGCAACAACCTCGAGAACCTGATACTGAATCCGACGTTGTCCGACCTCATCGGAGGAACGCAGTCGGTCACTTTGGGCGACGAAGAGGCGCGCAGGCGCCACACACAGAAATCGATACTCGAGCGGAAGGCGCCGCCCACATTCGATGTGGTGGTGGAGATACAGGACTTCTACCGGGTCTCCGTACACACCGACGTGGAAGAGGCGGTGGACAACATCCTGACTCGCCGGCCGGTGAGGATGGAGTTGCGCTGGGTGGACAGCAACGACGAGATACGCAGGGAGATAGTGCTCTCCTCCGCCACCGGAACCGAGACCATTGTGGAGCGTGAGGAGGCTGCGCCGTCTGCGCCGAACGAGAAGTCGATCCGCGTCTACCCGTTTGGGGTGAACCGGACGCGTCTCGAATCCGTGGCCAAGAGAGAGCGGACCCCGGTGCAGCTTGTCGACGATCTTGAGGGGTCGGATCTCTTTCTGACCACACGCACTCACTATCGCAGGAAGCCGCAACGAGTCCGGGACGCTGAGTCCCTGGGCATCCCCATCTATGCGCTGAAAGGCAATGACGTGCACCAGATGCGCCAGTGCCTGCACACCATCGCGCCCGGCCTGTCCCGCTCCAGTTACGTACACCAGCTCCAGGAGTTGCTGACCGAAGGCGGGGGCGGGTCGGACGGTGGGCGGCATACTCGGGAGCGTTCGCCCAGAGGAGCGGACTAGTCCGTGGGACTGTTCATCACGCTTGAAGGTGGCGAGGGCTGCGGCAAGAGCACGCAGGCGAAGAAGCTCGCGGCCGCCATCGAACACAGCGGACACCATGTGACGTTGACCTACGAGCCCGGCGGCACCCCCCTGGGAATGGAGTTGCGCCGCTGCCTCAAGCGGGTGCGCGATGGCGGCCTCACCGCAGAAGCTGAGTTGCTGCTGTTCGCGGCGGCGAGGAGTCAACTGACCACCGTGGTGCTGCGGCCTGCGCTGGAGAGGGGCGACGTGGCTATCTCCGACCGCTACGCCGATTCGACCACTGCCTACCAGGGGTTCGGACGAGGGCTGCCGCTCGGCACGGTGGCGGCAGTGAACCAGCTCGCCACGCAGGGGCTTCGACCCGATCTCACCATCCTGCTGGACATGGATCCAACCCTCGCGCTGCAGCGGAAGGGCCGGACTCGCGACCGTTTTGAACATGAGTCCGCCGAGTTCCACCGCAGGGTCCGGGAGGGCTATCTCGACATGGCCCGGGTGGAACCCGCCCGCTGGCTGGTGCTCGATGCCAGCCGGTCGCCGTCCGAGACGGCGCGCGCCATCTGGTCGCGCGTATCCCCACTGCTGGACATCCCTGCTTCTGCGCCTCATCCTCCCCTATAGGGGCGACAGACGCTGCCGCGTCTGGACTATCGGCGATGACAGAGCGCATCGGAGTGGCACTGAGCGGAGGCGCCGACTCCGCGCTGGCGGCCTGGAAGCTGTCCGCGCAGGGCTACGACGTTCTTGGCCTGCACCTGCTGCTGACACGCTCGGCTGAGTCGGAGCAGCTGGTCCACCGCACCACGCAAACCGCCGGCCGCCTGGGAATCAGGCTGGAGATACTCGACGCTACGGATGCCTTCGCATCGCGCGTCATCGCGCCCTTCTGTGCGGAATACGGCGCCGGCAGGACCCCCAACCCGTGCGTCAGCTGCAATCGGGAGATCAAGTTCGACCTCCTGCTGAACGCCGCGCGCGAACGGGGGGCGGACCGACTGGCAACGGGACACTACGCGAGGGTGGGCACGTACGGCGGACGGCCTGCGCTGCTGCGCGCCACTGACCGTCATGCGGACCAGTCGTACTTCCTGTACGCCATCGATGCGGCCGTGCTCGACCGCCTGGTGCTACCCCTTGGCGAGGCCTCACGGCGCGACGTCCGCGCGTGGGCTGGTGAGCAGGGGCTGGTGAGCGGGAAGTCCAGCCAGGATATCTGCTTTCTCGGTGGACGCGACCTCCACAGCTTCGTATCGCAGCACATTCCGGTCACGCCTGGCGAGGTGGTCGACGTGCAGGGCCGCGTCATGGGCCGGCACCAGGGCCTGGCCCACTACACGATTGGACAGCGCCACGGCCTGGGAATCGCCCTGGGCACTCCCGCCTACGTGGTGCAGCTGGATTCCCGCCACAACAGAGTGGTGATAGGCGAGGATGGCGACCTGCTGTGCGAGGCTGCACGGCTGCGAGACATGCGCTGGCAGGTTCCACCACAAGGCGCGACGCTCCGGGCGGAGGCCCGGGTGCGGTATCGCGCGCAGGCCGTCGCCGCCACCGTCAGCCTCGATGCGGGCGGCGCCACGGTGCGCTTTGAGCAGCCGCAACGGGCGGTCGCGCCGGGGCAATCGGTCGTACTGTACGACAACGATGTGGTTCTCGGCGGTGGAGTGGTCGTCCGAACCTTCGCGGAGGCGTGCGATGCACACTAGGGGCGTGGTCCCCACCATCGAGAAGGAACGGCAGCTGCAGGTGGAGGGCGCCTGGCCGGTCGCCGGCGTGGACGAGGCGGGGCGGGGGGCACTGGCCGGGCCGGTGGTCGCCGGCGCGGTGGTGGCCGACTGGTGTGTGCAGGAGCCGTGGCATGAGGAGGTGCGCGACAGCAAGCAGCTGACGCAGGCGCAACGGGAACGCCTTTTCGGCCTCATCCTGGAGGGCGCGTCCTCCGTCGGTGTGGGCATCGTGAGCAGCGAGGAGATCGACCGCATCGGCATCGCCGCCGCCACGCGCAAGGCGATGTACCAGGCCCTTTCCGGACTGGCAATGTCGCCGGGCTGTGTGCTCATCGACTGGTTCACCCTCCCGCGGCTGAGGACACGGCAGGAGGGCGTGCCGGGCGGAGATGCCCGGTGCGTATCCATCGCCTCGGCGTCAATCGTGGCCAAGGTGACGCGCGACCGCCTGATGCTGGAATTGGACCAGCAGTACTGCGGCTATGGCTTCGCCGTCCACAAAGGGTACGGAACGGCGTCGCATCTGCGCTGTCTCGAGCAACTCGGCGCCTGCCCTGCACATCGCACCAGCTTCAGGCCGGTGCGCCTCATCACGGGGGGACTGCTGTGAATCACCTGGAGGTGGGCCGCCGCGGTGAGGAGCTGGCGCGCGTCCTGTTGAAGCGGCGAGGGTACAGGATCGTCGACACGAACGTGAGAGGGCACTTCGGAGAGATAGACATCGTGGCCAGGAAGCGCGACTGTCACGTCTTCGTGGAGGTCAGGACCCGTACGGGCGACGGATTCGGCACGCCTGAGGAATCCATCACGCCGCGCAAGCGCGAACGCATGGTGGCGTGCGCCCTCGAGTACGTCTCGAAACGGCCGGAGCTGCAGGACGCGCCCTGGCGCATCGATGTGGTCGCCATCGAACTCGACGAGCAGGGACGTCAAACCAGGGCGGAGGTAATCGAATCGGCCGTGCCGCTGGATTGACGTTCGAGCTGGGGTATAATGGGCAGCACTGTCAGGTGAGGAGGAGATACCGAATGAAGGTCTACGTGTCTTTCTGGCTCCCCGAGGCCCCGCTGAACGCACTCCGAGAGAAACACACCGTCGTCGTCAATGAGCAGCCCACGCTCCCTTCCCCTGACGAGCTGGCGGTTCAGCTCGCGGATGCGGATGCCTTCCTCTGCGTCGGCAGCAAGGTCGACAAGGCCCTGCTCGACCGGGTGGGCACACGACTCAAGATCATCGCCAACTGGGGCGTCGGCTACAACAACATCGACGCGGAGTATGCCGCGAAGAAGGGCATCATGGTCACGAACACGCCGGACGTGCTGACCGAGACGACGGCGGACATGGCCTGGGCGCTGCTGATGGCGGTGGCCAGACGGGTGGTGGAGGCCGATGCGTACGTACGCGCGGGGCAGTTCCAGGGGTTCAAACCGTTCGCCATGATGGGCGCAGATGTGTGGGGCAAGACGCTGGGCATCATCGGGTTCGGGCGTATCGGACAGGCGGTCGGCCGCCGCGCGCTCGGCTTCAAGATGAAGGTGCTGTACTACGACAGCAGGCGGCTGCCGCCCGAGACCGAACGTTCGCTCTCGGCCACGTACGCGGACGTGGATACGATCGTGCAGGAAGCCGACTTCGTCACGCTGCATGTCCCGCTGCTCGAGGAGACGCATCACCTCATCGATGCCAGGCGACTGGCGCTGATGAAACCGACCGCGTTCCTCGTCAACGCGGCACGGGGTCCCGTGGTGGACGAGAAGGCGTTGCTGAACGCCCTTCGCGAGAAGAAGATCGCCGGGGCGGGACTGGACGTGTTCGAGAAGGAACCCGAACTCACGCCAGGGCTGAGCGAGCTGGCGAACGTGGTGCTCGCGCCCCATATCGGAAGCGGCACATGGGAGACCAGAACCAACATGGCGCACGTCGCCGCCAGGAACATACTGGCGGCGCTGGACAAGCAGACGCCACCTAACCTCGTCAACAAGCCCGCCGGCATGTAGCCGCAACCAACGGTGCAAAGAGGGGGCAGGTGATGCACACCTGCCCCCTCTGCTGTTCTCAGGCCATCTTCGTCTCGGCAGCCTTCTCCAGTCCCAGCTCCCGTACCGCCGTCTCGCGCATCTTGAACTTCTGAATCTTCCCGGTGACCGTCATGGGGTATTCGGTGACGAACTTCACGTACCTGGGGATCTTGTAGTGCGCGATCCTGCCCTTGCAGAAGGCGCGTATCTCGTCCTCCGTCGCGCTCTCCCCCTCGCGCAGCTCGATCCACGCCTGGATCTCCTCGCCGTACTTCTCGTCCGGCACACCGATGACCTGCACGTTCCTCACCTTGGGATGAGTGAACAGGAACTCCTCGATCTCCCGGGGATAGATGTTCTCTCCGCCGCGGATGATCATCTCCTTCGCCCGGCCGGTTATCTTGCAGTAGCCGCGCGCATCCATGGTGGCGAGGTCGCCGCTGTGCAGCCAGTGTGCCGGGTCGATGGCCTCGGCCGTGCCCTTCGGGTTGTTGTGGTAGCCGCGCATGATGTTGTAGCCACGGTAGCAGATCTCGCCCTGAACGCCACAGGGAACGATGGCGCCGGTCTCACGGTCGACCACCTTCAACTCGACGTGCGGCATGGGCAGCCCCACGGTGCCGGTCCGGTCCTCAAGCGACGCATCCACGGGCGTCTGGGTCACCACCGGCGACGACTCGGTCTCGCCATAGCAGATGGTCATCTGGCTCGCGTGCATGCGGCTGACCAGCTTCTTCATCACCTCGATGGGACAGGGAGCCCCCGCCATGATGCCGGTGCGGAGCGAACTGAAGTCGAAGGAATCGAACTGGGGATGCTCAAGCTCGGCAATGAACATCGTGGGAACGCCATGCAGCGCCGTGCAGCGCTCCTGCTGCACGGCCTTCATCGTGGCCAGCGCATCGAAGCTCTCCGCCGGCAACACCATGGTGGCTCCATGCGTCATGCAGGTGATGTTGGACATCACCATGCCGAAGCAGTGATAGAAGGGCACAGGGATGCAGAGCCGGTCCCTGTCCGTGAACAGCATCCCCTCTCCCACGAAGAAGCCGTTGTTGAGTATATTGTGGTGGGTGAGGGATGCGCCCTTGGGGAGCCCGGTGGTGCCCGAGGTGTACTGGATGTTTATGACATCGTCGATGTCGAGCGAAGCCTGCCGCGACGCCAGTTCCTCATCCGGGACATCGTGTCCCAGCGCCAGGAACTGCTCCCACGTGTACATGCCGGGGTGCGGCTGCGGGCCCATGAGCGCGACCGTGCGCAGCAGTGGGAGCTTCGCGCTGTTCATCGCTCCGGGAGTGGCTTCGCTCACCTCCGGGCAGACCGACGTGAGCATGGCCACGTAGTCGGACGTCTTGAACCGCTCGATGAGCAGGAGCGCGCTCGCACCCGAGTCCTTCAGCGCGTGCTCCAGCTCGTGGGTGCGGTAGGCCGGATTGATGTTCACCATTACCGCGCCAATCATGGCGGTCCCGAATTGCACCAGCACCCATTCAGGATGATTGGTGGCCCAGATGGCGACGCGGTCGCCCCGCGCGATGCCGAGCTTCATGAGGGACTTGGCGACTCTGCGGCAATCGGCCTGCAACCGGGCATAGGACCAGCGCCGGCCGGTGGGGACGTCAACGATGGCGTCGTTATCGGGAAAACGCGACACGATGTGGTCGAGGTAGTCCGGAATGGTCAGTCCGATGAGTGGAGTCGAGGAAGCCCCGTACGCATAGCTGAGTGCGGCTGAACGAGCCATATGTCTCCCTCCTGCGCTATTGAGTCTCGGTATGCTGGCCTGCGAGCCGGGGAGCTCAGGCACCTGCATTCCCGCTAACCGGCGCTACATGTACCTGCTGAGCACCTCCGGAACCAGGACTGAACCGTCAGGCTGCTGGTAGTTCTCGAGCACGGCGATGAGGACTCTTGGAAGCGCCAGCCCCGAGCCGTTGAGCGTATGGGGCAACTGAGGCTTGGCGTTGGGGTCGGGGCGGAAGCGCACGTTCGCGCGGCGCGCCTGGAAGTCCCAGCAGTTGCTGCAGGAACTGACCTCGAGCCACTCGTTGGAACCGGGAGCCCACACCTCG
The DNA here is from genome assembly GCA_040766535.1 of Dehalococcoidia bacterium. GTDB lineage: Bacteria > Chloroflexota > Dehalococcoidia > GIF9 > AB-539-J10 > SKVJ01. The sequence continues at coordinate 17,256 of JAXGQG010000005.1, forward strand.
AGATCGAACGTCTTGCAGGAGGCGAATCCGAGATCGCCGGTACACAGCTGCACCACCCGGTAATGCAATCCGAGCTGCCGCAGCACGTCCTCGGCGTCAGCCACCAGGCGGTCGAGTTCAGCATCGGAATCCTCGGGCCGCACGTACTTGTACAGCTCGACCTTGTCGAACTGGTGTCCGCGCTTGATGCCACGCGTGTCCTTACCGGCCGCCATCTTCTCCCTGCGGAAGCACGGGGTATAGGCCGCGTAGTACAGCGGCAGGCTGGCGCCATCGAGTATCTCATCCCGGTGCAGATTGGTGAGCGGTACCTCGGCGGTGGGAACGAACCAGTAGTCCTCCTCCGCGTCATGGTACAGGTTGTCGGCGAACTTGGGCAGGTTGCCGGAGCCGACCATGCACTCGCGGTGCAGCATGAATGGGAGGTAGACCTCCCTGTAGCCATGCGACTTGGTGTGGAGGTCGAGCATGAACGCGATCAGCGCGCGCTGAAGCCGGGCGCCCAGCCCCTTGAGTACGTAGAAACGACTCCCGGAGAGCTTGACGCCCCGGGCGAAGTCGATGATGTCCAGCCGCTCCCCGATCTCCCAGTGAGGCAGCGGCGCGAAGTCGAACGCCGGCGGCGTTCCCACCATGCGGACGACCACATTGTCGGCCGCATCCGCGCCCTGCGGCACGCTGGGGTGCGGCAGGTTGGGCAACTCCAGCAGCAACGCATCGAGCGTGTCCTTGGCCTCCCGCGTCTGGCGCTGGAGTTCGGCCGAGCGCTCGCCCATCAGCCGCAACTCGTCCAGCAGGTGCTGCGGCTTCTCCTTCGAGCGGCCCAGCTCCTTGCTGGCCTGATTGTGTTGTGCCCGCAGATCCTCGGACTCCCGCAACAGGCTCCGGTAGCGTTCGTCGGCCTCAACCACCGGCGCGAGCGCGTTCGGCATGCCCCGGGACACCATGGCGCGCTCTACGGCAGCGCGGTCTTCTCGAATAAGTCGAATATCAAGCATCTCGCTTCCCCCTTAACTGAGGAAAGAGTATCACGTCACGTATCGATTCTTGACCCGTCAGCAGCATGACCAGGCGGTCGATTCCGATGCCCAATCCTCCCGTTGGCGGCATGCCGTACTCCATCGCCTCGACGAAGTCGTCATCGGCCACCTGTACCTCCTCATCGCCGACGCGCTCGCGGAGCTGCTGCTCCAGGCGTTCGCGTTGGTCGACCGGATCGTTCAGCTCGGAGAACGCATTGGCGAATTCGAGGCCGCAGATGAACGCCTCGAAACGCTCCACCAGCCGCGGATTACCGCGCTTCTTCTTGGGGAACGGGGACATCTCCATGGGGTAGTCGTACAGGAACGTGGGCTGTTCCAGCTTCGGCTCCACGAACGTAGAGATGAGTTCGTCGATGAGCCGTCCCCGTCCCGGCCTGCCCTCGATGTGCACGCCCTCCTGCAGCATCCGTTCGTGCAGGCTCTCGGCATCGCGATAGTCCTCGAAATCGATGCCGCTCGCCTCGATCACCGCGTCGCGCAACGACAACCGCCGCCACGGCGGCGCCAGCTCGACGCTGTGCCCCCTGAACTCCACCCTGGTGGTGCCCAGGACGGTCTGCGCCACGGAGGAAAACAGGCGCTCCGTCAGGTCCATCATGTCCTCGTAGTCGGCATAGGCGCAATAGCACTCCATGAGCGTGAACTCCGGATTGTGCCGCACCGAGATGCCCTCGTTCCTGAACACACGGCCCATCTCATACACGCGGTCGATGCCGCCCACGATGAGCTTCTTGAGAGACAGCTCCAGCGCGATGCGCAGGTACAGGTCCTCGTCGAGCGCGTGGTGGTGGGTGACGAAGGGCCGCGCCAGCGCGCCGCCGGCCGTGCCCTGCAGCACCGGGGTTTCGACCTCCACATAGCCCTCATCCTCGAGGAATCTCCTCGTCGCGCTGACAGCCTTGCTGCGCACCGAAAACACGCGGCGCGCCTCATCGCTGGATATCAGGTCGAGATACCTTTGCCGGTACCGGGTTTCGACGTCGACGAGGCCGTGCCATTTCTCCGGCAACGGTCTGAGCGACTTCGCCAGGAGCGTGACCGAGGCGGCTTCGACCGTGACCTCACCGGTCCTGGTCAGAAACAGCTCGCCCTCCACGCCGACGAAGTCGCCGATATCGATATCCCTGACGATCGCGAATCGCTCGTCACCGAGAACATCCTGCCGCAGACACGCCTGGATCTTTCCCGAAGCATCGCGTACATCGATGAACGCCATCTTGCCCATCTTACGCCGGGCCATGATGCGGCCGGCCACCGACACGGGCCTGGTCCGTTCGCCCTCGCGCTCGCACAGCGAACGTGCGGCGGCGGCGGAGTGTGACGGGTGATACGTGTGAGGATAGGGGTCTATGCCCCTCGCCCGGAGGTCCTCAATCGCTTTGATGCGTTCTTCGGTGACACGATCGAGACGTGAACCCATGGTTGTCCCTTCACAGCGCGGTCAGACGCTGCGCCGCGCAGTTGCACGGTCGTGGGGTTCATATCGGCGGGGATGCATCCTCACCGTTCTCCGCGGGTCCGCTGGCTGCGAGCACGGCCCTGGCCTGCTCATAGAGTGATTCCGGCACGAGGATGCGCACCTCGCCGAGGCCGTCGACCGTCAAGCCATAGACGATCGCGGCGCTCTCGTAGCTCAGCGCGGCCGGAATGCCGTTGTCCTCAAGCCGGGCGCGGATGATATGGGCCTCTCCGTGCCTGGACCTGCAAAGCACCACCAGTGCATTCCCGGCGGTCATCGTACCTCGGGCTATTCTAGCAGAAAGCAAAACCGGCACGATAGGAGCAGGGGGCGCTGGACGCCTCTGAGGCGCGCCCGCTCATGTTCCTTGACCCCTCTGTTCAGGTTTCGCTACAATTCCGAGCAGCATGCCCAGCACTGCTGGGCATTATCTCTTATGGCGTGAGCTGTTCCCAAGGAGGATGGTAATTTGTATGCCCTGGGCAAACACCTTCTGATAGAACTGAAGCAGTGCAACGCAAGCCTGCTCGACAACCTCGACTTCCTCAAAGAGACACTTCACACCGCGGCGGTCCGCTGCGGAGCCACAGTAGTAGGAGACTCCTTCTATCACTTCACGCCTCACGGCGTCAGCGGCGTGGTGAACATCGCCGAATCACATATCTCCATCCATACGTGGCCGGAATGCTGCTATGCCGCCGTGGATGTGTTCACCTGTGGCGACCGCGTGCAGCCGGAAGAGGCGGCGCGGTACATCATGCAGGCAGTTGAGGCGGGGGAATGCTCGGTTATGGAGATGCGTCGTGGGCTGCTTCAGGCGAGCCCGGTGCACGGTGCAACCGTATGAACGAAACCTCACCCATCCGCAACTCCTGGTTCCACGATGCGCTGTCTCCCGACCTGGCGATGGTGCACCGCATCGACGAGTACCTCTACTCCGGACGCAGCCCCTACCAGGGCATCGAGGTGATCCGCACTGGCAGCTTCGGCGTCTGCCTTGTACTCGACGGGAAGATCCAGTCCAGCCAGGCAGACGAGTTCGTCTATCATGAGGCGCTGGTGCAGCCCGCCATGCTGGCGCACCCTGAGCCACGGACCGTCCTCATCGCGGGCGGCGGTGAAGGCGCAACGCTGCGGGAGGCTTTGCGGCACCATTCCGTCGAGCGCGTGACCATGGTGGACCTCGACGAACAGGTGGTTTCCGTCTGCAAGCAGTATCTACCTGCCTGGAGCAACGGCGCATTCGACGACCCTCGTACCGAACTCATCGTCGGCGACGCCCGGAAGTTCATGGAGGAGACTCCGCGGCGGTTCGACGTGATCATCATCGACCTGCCGGATCCGCTCGAGGTGGGCCCGGCACAGCTGCTGTACACCAGGGAGTTCTACTCGGCCGCCAGGCGCTGTGTCGCCCCGGGAGGCATCATATCCGTCCAGTCCGAGTCGTCGCGCTGGTACGATCTCCAGGCGTTCGTGGCGATCGTGCGCACCATCGGCGATGTGTTCCGGATCGTCTCGCCATACCAGGTGCACGTGCCCTCATTCTCCAGTCTGTGGGGTTTCACGTGCGCGTCCGAATCTCTCTCGGCGGCTGCCCTCGACCCGGCGGAAATCGATGCGCGGATCGCGCGGCGCGTGACCGGTCAGCTGCGCTCCTACGATGGCGCGGCGCACGCCGGCATGTTCTCGCTGCCGAAGCACATCAGGACCGAGATCGCAGCTACGAACACGGTGATCACCGACAGCCATCCGCTCTGTGTTTACTAGCAGGCGGGCACACCCTGTTTCCTCCTCAAACGGAAGCGATGCTATAATCGCTCATATTTGCCATGGACGCACTTGCATCCTTGAACGCAGCACAACGGGAAGCGGTCGAGGCTTGCGGCGGCCCCCTCCTGATCATCGCGGGTCCCGGAAGCGGCAAGACGCGTGTCATCACCAACCGCATCGCGTACCTGATCACGTCGTGCGGGGTTGACCCGCGCGGCATCCTCGCCGTCACCTTCACGAACAAGGCTGCCCGAGAGATGAAAGAGCGGCTGTCCCGCGACCTGGGGCCGACGGCGGACAGCCTCAGCATCGGAACGTTTCACGCCACGTGCTGCCGCATCCTGCGGGCCGACGGCAGGGCGATCGGGCTGAGTCCGGGCTTCGTGATCTACGACGACGACGATCAGATCGACCTCATCAAGCAGAGCCTGGCGGAGTTGAAACTGGACCCGAAACAGTATCCGCCGAGGGCCATCCAGGGATCGATCAGCTCGGCGAAGAGCCGGATGCTGACCGAACAGGGACACGCCGAGGGCGTCGACAGCTACTTCGAGGAGATCGTGCAGCGCGTGTACCAGCGCTACCAGGCACTGCTGGCGCAGAGCGACGCGGTCGATTTCGACGACATTCTGCTGAAGACCGTGAGGCTGCTGGAGTCGCAGCCCAGCGTCCTCGCACACTATCAGACGCGCTACCAGCACGTACTGGTCGACGAATTCCAGGACACGAACCCGGCGCAATTCCAGATAGTGAAACTGCTGGCGGCGAAGCACCGCAACCTGTGCGTGGTGGGCGATCCGGATCAATCGATCTACTCATGGCGGTCGGCCGACCTCCGCAACCTGCTCTCGTTCGAGAGGGAATTCCCGGATGCGAAGGTGGTCCTACTCGAACAGAACTACCGCTCCACAAAGACCATCCTCAGAGCAGCGTCACAGGTCATCACCGCCAACTCGATGCGGAAGGACAAGGGCCTGTGGACCGAGAACGAGGCCGGCAAGCCGGTGGTGCTGAGCGAGTGCCTCAACGAGAAGGACGAGGCCCAGTACGTGGTCCAGTGCATCGACAAACTGGTTCAACGCGAGCATCTGCGTTACGGCGACTGCGCCGTGATGTACCGCATCAACGCACAGTCGCGCACCATCGAAGAGAGCCTGGTGCGTTTCGGCATCCCGTACCGGCTGGTGGGAGGCACGCGCTTCTACCGGCGGCAGGAGATCAAGGACATCATCGCCTACCTGCGGGTGATCCACAATCCGCATGACAGCATCAGCCTCTCGCGCATCATCAACACCCCCGGCAGAGGCATCGGCCAGGGCACCCTCACCAAGCTTCAATCCTGGGCCACCGAGCGTGGCGTATCGGTCTATGAAGCCCTGACGCAGATGGTGCAGCAGAAGGACCTCGCCGCCAGGGCCTCAAACGCGCTGACGAAGTTCCTGGAGCTGCTGGACGGCCTGATCGAGCAGAGCCACCACACGCCGCTGCCGGAACTGGTGGACGCCATATTGACGCAGACCGCCTACCGCGATTACCTCATGGAATCGGAGGACGGCGAGGACCGGTGGCAGAACGTCCAGGAGCTGCGGGGAGTGGCGGCGGAGTATGCCGACATCGCGCCCGAAGAGGCATTGTCGGCGTTCCTCGAGAAGGTGAGCCTGATCGCCGATGTGGACGAGATGGACGACTCCGGCAATGCCGTCACGCTGATTACGCTGCACCAGGCCAAGGGACTCGAATTCCCCGCGGTGTTCATCGTCGGCATGGAGGACGGCATCCTGCCTCACCGCAGGTCGTTCGACGACCCGGCGGAGATGGAGGAGGAGTGCCGTCTCTGCTACGTGGGAATCACGCGGGCGCAGCGCTACCTCTTCCTGTCGCGTGCGCACCGCCGAAGCCTGTTCGGCAACGGCCTTGCCAATCCGCCCTCCCGCTACATCGAGCGCATCAGCCCGGAGTTGATCACGACCCGCGGGCTGTGGCCGGACGACGAGGTCGACATGAGCGGGGCCCTCTTCTCCCAGCCGATGCAGTACGGCATGTCCGACGAGGAGTTCAGGGTGGGAGACTCGGTATTCCACAAGAAGTTCGGGCAGGGTGTGATCATGGACTGCTTCCCGGACAAGAGCGATCTTGTGGTGACGGTGGCGTTCGATGACATCGGCGTCAAACGGCTGCTGCTGAGCCTGGCGCACCTCGAGAAGATAGAGCGCTTCCACACCCTGTCGTAGACCTCGTTGACATGGTTACACGCCACCGTGTAAACTCGCCTCACGTGCAACTTCACGTTCTGCCCCCCGAGGTGGTCTCGCGCATCGCCGCCGGCGAGGTGGTCGAGCGTCCCGCCTCCATCGTCAAGGAACTGGTCGAGAACGCGCTCGACGCGGGCGCCCGGACGATCGACATCGAGTGCCGCGGCGGTGGCGCGGAGCTGATCTGCGTCGCGGACAACGGTGCCGGCATCCCAGCGGCGCACGTTGAGACCGCGTTTCTGCGGCACGCGACCAGCAAGATCGAGTCACTGGACGACCTCGTTCACGTGAAGTCGCTCGGCTTCAGGGGCGAGGCGCTCCCCAGCATCGCCGCGGTCGCGGATGTCGAAGTCTCCACCAGAACCGCCGAGGAGGAGTCCGGCAGCTACCTCTACCTCCATGGCGGACAGGTGGTGCAGCACGAGCGCCGGGCGCGGGCGCGTGGCACCACCATCGCCGTGAGGCGGCTGTTCCGGCACTTCCCCGCGCGGCTGAAGTTCCTGAAATCCGAGACCACAGAGAACGGTCACAGCGCGCAGGTGGTGAGCCAGTACGCGCTCGCCTTCCCCTCGGTGGCCTTCAGCCTGATGCTGGAGGACAGGCTGGCGCTGCGCACGCCCGGCAATGGCGACCTCCGGGACGTGGTCACGCAGTTGTACGGTGCGGAGATGGCGCGAGCCATGATCCGGGTTGAGCACACCGCGGACTCGTTCACCATCACCGGTCTGGCTGCGCCGGCGTCGCTCTCGCGCGCCGGACGGAGCGCACAGGGAACCTTCGTCAACCAGCGCTGGATTCGGAGTCCACTGCTGAACAAGGCTATCGATGATGCCTACCACGGGCTGCTCCAGGAGGGCAGAAACGGGATCGCGGTCATCAACATCCAGATGCCGCCCGACCGCGTGGACGTCAACGTCCACCCCAGCAAGGCCCAGGTGAAGTTCGCGGACGAGCAGGCCGTCTACCGCACGGTACGCGATGCCGTGCGCCAGGCGCTGGAGCAGACGCGGGTGGCCACGGAGTCACGCCACCTGCCGTACTCCGGACAGGGAGCCCAGGCCGCCTGGAGCATCAGCGAACCTGAGGCGCACGCATCAGCTCAGGTTGTCATCTCCCCGCCCACCGAAGGCGGCGTGTCGCTGCCGCCGCTGCGGGTTCTTGGAGAGGTGCTCACCACCTACATCGTCGCCGAGGGGCCGGACGGGCTGTATCTCATCGACCAGCATGCCGCACACGAACGGGTGGTCTACGAGGCGCTGACGGCCCGTGGGACGGAGGAGACGGCGGATGCGCAGGGGCTGCTGGAACCGGTCCCGGTTGAACTCAGTCCCGCGGAGGACGCGGTGCTGGCAACGGTGCGGGATGAGATGGCGCGGCTCGGGTTCTCGCTGGAGCATTTCGGCGACCGCACCTATCTGCTGCGCGCGGTGCCCGCGGAGGTGCCCGGCGCACATGCCGCCGTGATGTTGCACGACCTGCTGCATGAACTGACCGGCGTGGGGCGTACGGACGCGTTCGAGCGACTGGCCATAACGGTGGCGTGTCATTCGGCGGTGCGTGCCGGCAAACGGCTCACGCCGGAGGAGATGCGCCAGCTCATCCGTCAACTGGAGCTCTGCGCGCAACCGAGGACCTGCCCGCACGGCCGGCCCACAGTCGTCCGCTTCGATTCCGGGCAGCTTGAACGCCTGTTCGGACGGCGCACCTAGACCGGTTCGCCTCGCGCCGCCCGCTTCTCATAGTAGCGCAGGAGCCGGTGCCCTGACCTCGCGGCGTGCCGTATCGAGTTGTACGTCGCGATGCCGGCGCGGTAACACGTCTCCCTCGCCTGAACCATCCAGTCGTAGTGCTCGGGCAGCGTCATCATCTGCGTCACCACCACAATGGGCTTGCCGAAGTCCACGTGCGCACGCACGATGTCATCCACCAGCTTGTTCCAGATCTCGGTGTGCAGCCGCGGCGGTTGCGCGATGAGGCCGACCGACAGGTGAACGATGGTGAGGTCGATGCCCTTGTACTCAGCGAACAGCTTCAGCAGGGGATAGTAGCCCACCTCCCAGGCCTCGGCAGAGATATCCATGGGGTTGTCGATGATCGTACCGGCCTCGTTGCCGACGATGGTGGTCGCGCGCTTCCTCAGGTCCTCCGGGAATCCAGGTATGGAGAGTCCCTCCTTGGTCGCCTCATCGCTGGCGAGGACCGTGGCGCCACCACCCAACCCGAGCAACGCCACCCGCCGGCCCACCGGCCGCGGGAAGAAGCTGAACGTGACGGCCATGTCGATCCATTCCTCAATGGTGGCGACCCTGACCGCGTTCACCTGCTCCAGAACGCCGTCCCAGACACGGTCGGCTCCCGCGAGGGATCCGGTGTGTGAGGCTGCGGCGCGGGCGCCCGATTCGGTGATACCCACCTTGAGCACGATGACCGGCTTTCTTCGCGCGGCGCGTTCAAGGGCCTTCATGAAACAGGGGCCGTTTCGCACTCCCTCGATATAGGCCATGATGATGCTCGTCTCGGGGTCATCGGCCATGTACTCCATCAGGTCGGTCTCATTCACATCGCTGGCGTTTCCGTACGATATGACCTTGCTGAAGCGCACGCCGCGGCGGGCCGCCTCGCGCGCCAGGTAGATGGCATTGCCGCCGCTCTGGCAGATGGCCCCCACGCCGCCACTCTCGCTGGTGAGATCGGCCAGGAACGACACGCCGGAGCTGGGGCAGTACACGCCCATGCAGTTCGGCCCCACCACGCGAATGCCATGGTCCCGGGCGAGCGTCAGTATCTCGCGTTCAAGCTTGATGCCCTCACCCTTGCCCAGCTCGGAGAAGCCGGAGGTGAAGAAGTGCACCGCCTTCACACCCTTGGCCACGCAGTCTTTCATCAACTGCAGCGCGCCGGATGCGGGGATGGCCGATATCACGTAGTCGACCGGACCGGGGATGTCCCGAACGCTCGGGTAGACGGTGTGCCCCATGATCTCTCCACCCTTGGGGTTCACCGGATACAGCTTGCCCTTGAAGCCGCACTGAATCATCGCCTGGAGATAGGCGCCGCCGCCGAAAAGCTGAGCCTCCGGCCGCGTCGAGACGCCGGCGATGGCCACAGACTTCGGATTGAAGATCGCATCAAGGTTGGACGTGCTCATGCTGCTCCTTGTGTCACACGTAGTGGTTTGAACCCACATTCTACTATATTGCGCCGTGAGGTGCGGTTCAGGGGCTGCACCGTGCCACCGCGTCACAGTCGCGCCGATCCCCTTGTGCTACACTCTAGAGCTCACAAACCTTCACGGGAGGCACCCCCATGTTGAGAGCAGCAGTCATCGGCGCCACGGGCATCGTCGGTCAGCAGTTCCTCGTGGCCCTCAAGAACAATCCCTGGATACGGGTGACCGCGCTGGCCGCGTCGGAGCGGTCCGCGGGACAGAGCTACCGGAAGGCGATCACGGACCAGGCATCCGGCGCCGTTCGCTGGTTTTGCACCGAGCCGCCGGTGGAAGAGCTGATGGAGCTGCCGGTGGTGAACGCGGCCGAGTTGTCGACCAAGGACATCGACCTGGTGTTCTCGGCCATCGAATCCGGCCCGGCGAAGACGCTGGAACCGCAGTATGCGGCGGAAGTGCCGGTCATCAGCACGGCCTCGGCGTTCCGCTATGAGGACGATGTGCCAATACTCATCCCCGGCGTGAACCCCGGTCATGCGCGCCTGCTGGAGACACAGCGCAAGCGACGCAACTGGAAGGGATTCATCACGCCCGACCCGAACTGCACCACCATCGGGCTGGCCATCACGCTCAAACCCCTGCTGGACGCCTTCGGACTGAGGTCGGTCATCATGACGTCGATGCAGGCGATGTCCGGCGCGGGCAGAAGTCCGGGCGTGATCGGGCTGGACATCCTGGACAACGTGATCCCGTTCATCCCGAGCGAAGAGGAGAAGGTCCAGAAGGAAACGCAGAAGATCCTCGGCGCGATGGCCGGCGACCACATAGAACCGGCCCCGTTCTCGGTGAGTTGCACCTGCACGCGCGTCTGCGTGCTCGAGGGTCACACCGAGTCGGTATTCGCTTCAACGCACGCGTCGTGCGACGTCTCGTCGGCGATCAAGGCGATGCGCGAGTTCGCCAGAGGGGACGCCCTCGCCGGACTGCCCTCGGCGCCACAGCACATGATCGTGGTCAACGAGGACCCCTTCCGTCCGCAGCCGCGACTGGACAGGGACAACGAGGGCGGGATGGCGACCACGGTCGGCCGTGTCAGGAAGGATTCGGTGCTGGAGAACGGCCTCAAGTACGTGCTCGTCTCGCACAACACGAAGATGGGCGCGGCGAGGGGTGCGGTGCTCGTCGCCGAGATGCTGATACGCGACGGCTACATCGGGTAGCGCCGTCCGTCAGGCCTCGGACCACGACAGCGGCTCCATGCGCCGCCGGTTGACCGAGAGAGAAAAGACGTCCGGCCGGGCGTAGTGTCCGGCCACGTCCAGCAGTTCTTTCTCCTCCGCGATGCGGTCGAGGTCGATATCGGCATAGACCACCGTCTCGCAGTTGTAGACCGGTCCCGCGATGAACCGCGCGTCGGGCCCGATGATGGCGCTGCCACCGAGACACAACTGGTCGCCCAGCGACTCCATCTCTTTCGCAAGCGGGAAGCCGGCCGGGAGCATCGATCTGGTGAAGTAGCTCGCGGCTGCCACGACGAAGAGGCGCCCCTCAAAAGCCATCGTACGGCACGCGAGCAGGAATGTCTCTGTCGCACTGGGCCACACGGCCGCGTGGATCTGCTCCCCCTGGGCGTAGAGTGCGTAGCGGGCGAGCGGCATCCAGTGCTCCCAGCAGACCAGGCCGCCGAGGCGGCCGACCGAGGAATCGAACACCGAGAGCGTGGAGCCATCGCCGCGCCCCCAGACCATTCGCTCGTGGTACGTGGGAATGAGCTTGCGGTGGACGCCGAGCAGGCGACCATCGCGATCGATGAACAGCATTGAGTTGTACATCGTGCCCGTCGCCGTCCTCTCATTGATGCCCATGACCACGGCGATGCCGTGACGGCGCGCCGCCTCGCAGAGGCGGTCCACCGCCGGACCCGGCACCTCCACCGCGTTGCGGTACAGCAGCCCGTACACCTTCTTGGAGGGCCCGTAATTCCAGCGGGAATCGGCGTTGGTCCACACCGGGTAGCCGGGGATCCAGGTCTCAGGGAACACCGCGAGGCTCGCTCCGGCGGCCGCGACCTCCCCGATGAGGGCACAGCCCTTCTCCACCGTGGCATCGAGATCGAGGAACACCGGCGCCGCCTGCACCGCCGCCACCTTCATGCGCGTGGGGTTTGAAGTGGTGTGCGTTGCCTGCTGCAATCGGGTCGCCCCTTCCATATCGTCCATGCCTGACCTCACTTGCGCGGTGTGCCGCGAGCCGCCATCGTGGCTGCGCAGAGTATAGGGACCCCGTGTTGCCGGGTCAACGACAACACGCGTGAGGCCGCATTTGTCCCTACGTACACTGTGCGCGCTATAATGGGTCAGCGGTCAGGTCCCATGAGGAGCGTGCCCCGTGGACAACGAAGTGAGCGTCCAGATATCCATTCCCAAGGAACTGCTCTCGGAAGTGGAAGAGCAGAGCCGTTCTCGAGGCGAGACCGTGAGCCAGTTCTTCTGCAGAGGAGCACAGACGTTGCTGCGGCGCCACAAGGAACGCCGTATGCTCGAACAATACGTCGAGTCGCGCGAGAAGATGCCTGAAGCCGACGAGATCGAAGAGGCCCGGCGGAAGCTTGGACACAACAGGGAGTGAGCGCCTAGCGGTAGATGCGCGGCAGGAGCCGCGCCAGGACGGTGATCAGCTCCGGCACTGAGTAGGCCACCTCGCACTTCCCCTCTCCGTACAGCGCCTCCTGCGAGGCGCCCACCGATACGGTCAGCACATCCGTGCCCTGCCTCCGGCACACCTCGAGGGCTTGCCGCACCACGTAGGTATCCTTGGGATGCCCATCGGTGAAGTGCAGCACCAGCTTGCGTGAAGCCCTGCGGCCTCTGAGCACGAGCGCGGCCGCCGCGATAGCCTCGCCCGTCGGGGTCCCGCCATCGGTCCACACGCCGCGAAGCGCCAGCGGCATCCCCGTGGCGGCCAGCCGCGTGAGCTGCACGGGCGCGCCGGGGTGCAGTCCGCCACTGGTGTAGGTGAGCACCTCGTACCATGCGCGCGGGGCCAGGTCGCGGAGGGCCTCGGCGACCACGCAGGCAGCCCGGTTCACCACGGGCATGTACGTACGCATCGATGCGGAGACGTCGACCAGGAACACCAGCGCCATCGAGCCGGCCCGCTGCCGCTCACGCAGCTTGAAGACATCCGCCTTGCCCACCGCCGCCTTCGTCAGGCCGCGGCCGTCAAGCCTGCCCCGCTTCAGTCCGTAGCGCCAGCGCGACCTGACATCATCGAGCCTCGCGAACACGTGCCGCATGGAGTCGACCTCAGCCGCCACCTCGGCGCGGACTCTCTCGTAGTCCTCCAGATCGAACGTGGCGTCCTTAATCGCGGTCACCGCGGCCCGAACACCGATGTCACGCAACTCGTCGGTGAGCACCCGTACATCGGCACCCACAGGGGGAGCCGGACTCAACGCCTCGCGTTGCGCCGCCGGCGCCTCCTCGCGAAGATACCGGCCGAGGTCGACGAGGCTGCCTGACTCTCCGCCGCCGCGCACGTTGGCGCGCATCTGCGCCTGCGCCTCGCCGTCGTGGCCGTCGGCAGACGACTCGGGTTCCCACGTCCACCAGAGCGCGCCGTCCGAGGCCGCACGGGGAAACGAGGCCAGCCAGCGCCAGATGTCCGCCGCCAGGCCGAGGCGGCGCGGGGCATCGCCAGTGTCCATGTAGCGCCTCGCCCTTGACTCAAGTTCCGTGACGGCGTCCCGGAGTTCGGGCGGTTCCACGCCGGTGCGTGTCGCTCCGCCGAGTCTCCACTCCAGCCAGCGCGCCATGACCGCCTCGCGTGACAGTGCGGTCCATCCTGTCGCAACGTTGGCGCGCACGCGGCCGAGACCAAGCGTGTCGCGCATCGCGCGGACGTACTCCTCCAGCGTCCCCGACAACCGCGCCAGCCGCACCGAGACGTAGACCTCCTCGAGCGCGCGATGCACCGAGGTGAACTCCTGTCTTTCGCACTCGGAGAGTCCACCCCAGCCCTCCCAGTGGGATGTGTCGAGCGAGAGCGTGCGCAGCGCGGCCTCGCGGATGGCGAGGCCGACGAGACAATCGACGACCCGTGAGGGCACGGGGGCGCCGAAGCCGCTGAGCAAACGGGGGTCGAGGACGACCGGCGGTGGGGGGTGTCCGAGGGACGCATCGCCGCGCCTGCTCAACCGGTGCTGCACCAGTTCAGCCTGGGCAGCAGCGCCGCCGAGGATCGACGCGAGTTCCCGGGAACGATCGGAAGAGCGGTCGATGCGCCAGTAGTCCGACAGGTTGCGGGACGGCGAATCCGCCGCGTTGTCAGCTTTCATCGGTCGGGTCCGAGAACGGGTTGTCCTCAACCCACTGCAGCGCCTGCAGCGCGGCCTTCTCCAGCGCGACGTCGTCAGTGCTGAATATCACGGATGTCTCGACAGCTTCGCGCAGCGATGCGCCCTCGCAGATCTCCTCCGCCGCAACCAGCAACTGCCGAGTGGAGACGGGCACTGGCCGGGCCGCCTTGCGCAGCGTGTGGGCGAACTCGGTCAGCTTCTCTGCCATCCGCAGCGACAGTCCCCGAGAGCGGAGGATGGCCGCCTCTTCGCGCTTCGGCGGGTAGTCCAGCCGTATCGTCCGCGGGAAACGGTCGCGCACGGCCGCGTCCAGTGGATTCGCCCCGTAGAACTCCTCGCCCTCATTGAGGGTGGCGAAGAAGACGACGCCCGGCGCAACCCGCACCTCGTAGGTGAGGTCATCGCTCCACAACGAACGCCGCCAGTCCAGCAGTCCCAGTATGGCGTTCAAGACTTCGGGATGCGCCCGGTTGATCTCATCGAGCAGAACGACGCACCCGGGGGTTTCGACGGCATGGATGAAACGGGCCTTACGGTACCACGTCTCTCCCTGGTTTAGCCGATCCTTACCGAACCACTGCTCGGCGTCGATGAACGCACCGCAGTGCACCTCGTAGAACGGACGCCGGAAACGGGCCGCGAAGATCCGCGCGAGCGTGGTCTTGCCACAGCCCTTGGGACCCCGAACGAGCACGTTCACCGGTTCGCCCCGGTCGGAACGCGAGGCCACCCGGCCGAGCCGTTCCCAGTTCCGTGAGGAGACCCAGAAGCCCTCTTCCTCGGGAGGGACCGGCAGAGCGACGCCATTGCCACCGGCGTGGTGACGATCGAGAGACTCTTCCGGCGCGGCGCCGGCGGCCGATGGATTCCGGTCGGATGCGGATGTGCTCACCTGTACTCCCTTCGAGCCATTCTACAGGTCGCGGCGGCGCGGGACAAACCTTATGCAGGGTGACTGCTAGCGGCGGGAGCGCGCCGGCACGGGGCTGAGACGACCCGGCGAGGCGGCACGCATGAGCACGCCGCAGGCAACAAGCGAGCCGGCCAGGATGAAGAGCATCAGCCGGTACGACCCGGTGACATCGAAGAGATAGCCGGATAGCCACGGGCTGATGGCGCCGCCGGACGAGACGCCCACCATTATCACTCCCTGGATGGAGCCGTACGCCCTGCCGTGGAACAGGTCGGCCACGGCAGCGAACAGCACCGGAGGCAGGATGCCGATGCCAAGACCGAAACTGACCGCGAACAGATAGGCCATCCACGGCTGCGATGCGTCGCGAACGAAAAACAGCAGGCACGAGGCGGCGAAACTGAGCGCGCAGGCCGGAAGATACAGTCGCTCACGCCCTATCCTGTCGGAGACGGAACTCACCAGGTTTCCCACGACGAAGGCGGCGCCAAAGGCGCTGTACACGGCCGCGGCAGCCATCGGGGTGTAACCCGCGTCGCGGAAGAAATAGACCTGGTGCGCGATGGCGATCTTCTCGGCCACGCCTACCTGGAAGAAGCCCGCGAACCACAGCATCCAGAACTGGGGCACTCTCACCGCCCGTCGCAACGTCCACGCGGCGGCATGCCAGCCCTGCTCCGGATGCGCTTCGGTGCCGGAAGCCTCCTGTGCCGGCTTCGGCTCCAAGTGGAAACCGGGAGCCCTGCGGATGAAGAGCAGAACGAGCGGCGCCATGACCGCGATGAAGGACAGCCCGGTGATGAAGTAGGCGTTCTGCCAGCCGTAGGTGGAGATCAGGTACTGAACCACCGATGCGGACACGAGGCTCACGCCGAATCCGGCGGCAAGCACACCGAAGACCATGCCCCGGTGTTGTGGAAACCAGGGGGTCACGATAGCGCCCAGCGGCGTTACCCCGACGAAGCTCACGCCCACCGCGGCGAGCACACCGAAGAGCAGGTAGAAATGCCACTCGGCGGCGCCGAAGCCGCACAGCGCGAACCCGCCACCGAGAAGCAGCACGCCGCCGGCGACGAGGAACTGGGGCTTGAAACGGTCGATGAGGCCGCCGGCGACCGGAGAGAACAGGCCGTACACGAGGATGCTGAGCGAGAACATCATCGCCGTATTGCCCCGGGTCCAGCCGAAATCCTCGACGATGGCGGGGTAGAAGACGGAGAAGGCATTGCGCAAAGCGAAGCCAAAGGCCATCACCAGGAAGGCCACGATGAGGACCGGCAGGCCGCGGGATGGTCCCGCGCCACCAGGCGCGACAGAGCGTACTCTTGAGATGTTCATGCTGCTGCGGAGACCGGGAATCACGCCGCTCCGGCGGCGGCTCCATGCGGACGCGCAAGTGTAGCAGTCGACAGGATGCCTCGCAACGTCACGTACGCGCTTATCCCGTTCCGGCCCGTCTGCGGCGCATGCAGTCCGATGCCGCCGAGGCGACGCTGGCCGCGCTGCCGCCGGATGGGTCCGCTACGGAGTGGAAGACGGCTGCCGGTTCAGGTGGGCGCGCATCCAGGCGGCGACGTGCTCGAAGAGAGGCTCTTCGACTCCTTCGACGTGGATGAGATGCCGCATCCCGGCCAACGGCAGGAAAGTGGCGTCGCCGGGGACCGCCGCGGCGAACGCCCTGCTGGCGTCGATCGAGGTGGCCCGGTCGGCTTCACCATGTATCACCAGCAGCGGCAGCGGGAAGCGCGCCGCGTTGCGCAGCGCCCACTCATTCGCCTCGCGGGTGGAGAAGAAGAGTCGTGGGGTGATGACCCTGTGAACCATCTCATCGCGCGGCTTGGGGCGCCCGGTGCCGACCATGTCGGGCAGGCGCCGCTCGTCCTTCGGAGAAACGCCGAGGTTTGGGCGCACCACCCGCAGCACATGCGCCAGGAGCGACATCACGGGGGAGGGCCTGAAGGCCAGCTTCAACCATGGGCTCGTGGCGATGACGCCGTTGAGGACGGGTCGCCGGCGCAGGGCGTAGTTGATGACCAGCCCGCCGCCGTGACTGTGACCGAAGAGAAAGCGGGGCGCGTCGCCGCCGAAACGCTCAACCGTCTGGGAGAGCAGGAGCGCGACGTCGTCCATCAACTGCTCGTACGACGGGGAGTCGCCCCGCGGGCCGCCGGACCGTCCATGCCCGCGCAGATCGAAGCCGCACACCGCGAATCCTCGGGCGGCGAGCAAGCGCATGGCATCGCCGTACATGCCGCAGTGATCGCCGTGTCCGTGAACCAGGCACAGCACAGCGCCGGGCTGTGCCGCCGGCCGTGCGCTCCTGAAGAACAACTCTGTGCCGTCGGTCGCGCGGCAGAACCACTCGTCGAAGGACGACTCAGCTTCACTCATATGGATGGAGTCACCAGGAATCCGTGTTGAGGCTGCCCGTACAAGAGGCTCCGGGCGCAGGAGCGTCAGATCCCGCGCCCGGAGCGCGAACCAGGTGCTATTCTACCTCTGAAGGCATGCGCTGCATCAACTGGTCGAGGGAGACGCCCTCTCTTGCCAGCTGCTGCCGGCGCACGAAGAACACCACCGCGCCGATGGCGATCCAGATGCCGGACCACAGCATCGCTTCCGGCTCCTGCAGCGCCATGAAGATGCCCGAGACGATCATGGCGATGATGGGCACGATGAACCGCAGAGCACCCTTGAGCTTGATGGGCGCCTTCGCGTACAGCGCCGGCTTTCTGGTCTCCAGCAACATGGCGGAAATCATCACCGGGATGTAGCTGAACAGGAACGTCAGGTTCGAGGTGTAGACGGCAAAGACGAGTCCCTTGCCCGAGAAGACGAATATGAGCGCGATGAGCACGCTGGCGGTCAGTCCCCACACCGGGGTGCCGAAGCGCCTGTTGACGGAGCCGAGGCGCTCGGGAATCGCCCTGTCTCTGCCGAGGGAGAGGATGATACGGGACGAGGCGAGCTGGAAGCCATTCTGGGAGGTCGACACCGCCATTACGACCACAAGGAGGATGAAGGCGGAGGCGACGCCCGGAAGCACGAGCTTCGCCGCATCGTAGATCGGCGTGCTGCTCTTAGCCTGCTCGGTCCACGGAAGCGTTCCTGACGCGGTCACCGACATCAGAACGTACAGTGCGATGCACACGAGAAGGCCCAGGATGATGCCGAGCGGCACGTTGCGGGAAGGGTTCTTGACCTCCTCGCCGATCTCCGCCGCCGCGTCGAAGCCGACGTAGGCGAAGAAGAGCAGCGCAGCAGCCTTGACCGCGCCCCCGAATCCAAATGGAGCGACCGGGCTCAGATTCGCGGCGTTCACTTTCGGCAGGCCCGCGCCGATGAAGACGAGGAAGCCGGCCACGAGCAGGCAGAACATGATGGTCTGTGCGGTGGACGATATCTTGATGCCCAGCACGTTGAGCACGTAGAAGAAGCCGATGAAGCAGACCATCAGCAGCGGCGCAGGCAGTCCGGGCGCCACCGTCTGAATGTGATCTGAGAACACGAAGGCGGTCAGGGCCAGCGGGGTGATGTACGCCAGCCAGCGAGCCCAGCCACCCAGGAAGCCCCAGAACGGGGTGAGGACGCGGCTCGGATAGAAGTACGTTCCTCCCTCGATCGGCATCGCGGAGGCTACGGCGGCGTAGCTCACCGCCACCGTGATCATGGGCAGGCCGATGATGAGGTACGCCAGCCAGACGCCCGGTCCGGCCAGCGCGGAGGCCGGACCGGCCAGAACGAACGGCCCTCCGCCGATGACCGCGCCGGCCGCGAGCGCAATCACTCCGAGGAGACCGACATCACGTTTCAATCCTGATCTGCTCTGTGACATTCCCTTTCCTTTCTTCAGCGTTTGCGGAGATTCCTGTAACTGTGAGTGAGCCCTCTCGCGTATGTGCGCACGATTCCAGCCGATTCACGCGGCCGGCCCGATGGTGACACGGTCGCCAACATGCAATTCACGGAACGCCCCGGGGAAAGCCCGGGCGAACGCCGCGGTGGGCAGCAATCCCGTACAGTGCATGGGGGCGACCAGGGAGAGTTCCGGCGCGAGCGATTTGAGTGCGTCGATGGTCTGGTCGGTCCGCTCCATCGAAGCCTGCAGCAGATGGAACCCGCCGACGACGGCGGTGACCGGAACGTTGCCGCCCAGCCGCACTGCCTGCCTGACGATGTTCACGATGCCCGCGTGGCTGCAGCCACTCAGCACAACCAGCCCCACCCCACCAATGTTGACCAGCGCGGAGACGTCATCCTCGAGCCGGTCCGGCACCGTCGCGCCATGTGCATCGATGGTGAAACACGATACGCCGCCCTGCTCCTCGAAGGCGGTTACATGGGCGATCTCTCCCGTCAACATGAGGCCGGCAACGGGCTGAACGGGCGCTGAGGAGAGAGCGAACCGTGCGCCCGCGGCTTCAAGTCTTTCGCGAGAGTTCTCGCCGCGCATGGAGTAGTCCATGTACTCAGGGGCCGTGATGAAGCACGGACGGAACAAGGCCGGATGTCCATACACCGGCAGGCTGCGGCCGAGGCGGGAGAGCACGCCGGCGAGCGCTGCCGTGTGGTCGAAGTGGCAGTGGGACAGGACGATTGCATCCACAGTCTCCAGGGGGATGCCGAGCGTCTCGGCGTTTCTGAAGAGCGTGTCAGCGCGGGGCCCCACATCGAAGAGCACCCTGCTGACGCTGTCCCCCTGCCACACTTCCAACCAGAGGGAGAGGCCGAAGCACCCCTCGAGATAGGTATCGTAGGCCGGGGAGTTCTCGATGAGGACGACCAGTTCCAGCCTGTCCACCGAGCCTGTCTGCTGCTGTTTCATGTCACCATCTCCAATCGGGATTCCGCCGGGTACGCGTGTGATGTGCCGGATACAGGGGCACAGTCACGTGAAGGGCCGCGGGGACGCCAGCGTGCACGCTGCTAGCCCAAAGGGGCCAGCAGCGCAGTACCGATGCCGGAGAGGGTGCTCCGAAGAGATGGCAGTGGAGACGTCTCTTGTCTCATGGTGAGGCTCAGTCCGCCCGAGAATTGGCGCATTATGGTGGTCACAGCGCGCCCTGTCAATGCTCGGATGCGAACTCGCCATGAGTTGCCTCGGTAAACGTGCCCATCTACAATGACCGCATCATGCTGAAGCGGCATCACGCCGCGTTCAAAGGAGTTGTGCGATGCGCACGATGGGTGACATACGTGCATTCATGGAGTCGATGGGCATACCCGGGCGCGACCTCTGGGCGCTGCCCGATTCTCCGCTGACCTTTCCTGACGGCGCGCACTGGCGCATAGAGGTGGCCGGCATTGAGCGTGCCTCGACGCTGGAGGCCATGATCGACGAATCCCGCAAGCGCGGTATCCCCGTCCACCGGGCCATCGCAACGGTCGGGGGGTCGACCTATCTCGATGCGGCGGAGTTGCGCGCCATGGCACAGTTGGCGCACGACGAAGGCATCGAAGTAATCATGGGCATGGGCCCGCGCAAGGGTTGGGACGTTGGCGCGAAGGAATCGTGCAACTGGGAAGGCTCCATGCTCGGGCTGCGTATACGCGGCTCGGACAACATGTCGTACTGGCTCGCGGACATGATGCGGAACATCGAGGCGGGCTTCCGCGGCTTCCTCGTCTACGACGAAGGGGTGCTCTCCATCGTGAGCGAGATGCGAAAGAAGGGATTCATTCCCGGCGATGTGGTCTTCAAGTGCTCGGTGTTCTCCGGCCATGCGAGTCCCGCGGGAGCGAGGGTGATCGCCGCAATGGGAGCGAATACCTTCAATCCCTGTTCCGATGTGTCCCTGCCCATCCTCGCGGCGATACGCAAGGCAGTGGGCATCCCCCTGGACGTGTACATCTCCATCTGCGACGCGCTGGGCGGCGAGTACCGCATCATGGAGTGTCCGGAGATAGCGCGGGTCGCCTCGCCCTGCTACTTCAAGATAGAGCCGGCCAAGTCCGAGATGGAACTGTACAAGCCGTGGACCGAGGAGAGCGTGCACGCCAACCTGGTGCGGGAGAAGGTGAAGATGGCGGAGGTCATCTGCGAGATCATGGCCCGGCACGCTCCGCAGCTGAAGATGTCCGGAGCGCGCCCGGCAGACCTCGCGCTGCCGGTGGTATGAGGCAAGGGCCGCTGCCCGGAGCGTGCGGGAGAACGCCGGCAATAGCCGGAACAGTGAGACGTGCCGTTCGCCAGGCGCGTGCGGCAAGAGGAGCCCGTTGACATTTGTATAGCAGCGGCGCAGTGGCGCTCGCGGAACTGCAGCCTGAGGCTATTGACACGGACCCGGCGTTGCCCTAGCATCGTGGCATGTCTGAATGGTGGCAGCTCTTCACCCTGGGTTTCGTTCCGCTGTTCATCGCCGTCGATGCGGTATCGCTGCCGCCGTTCATAGTCGCGTTGAGCGAAGGCATGACCGTACCGGAACGCCGGAAGATGGTGCATATCGCCATCCTCACGGCGCTCGTGGTGGGACTGGTGTTCCTGTTCCTGGGCCAGGCGGTGCTGACGCTCATGGGAATCACCGTGGGCGCGTTCGCCATTGCCGGCGGCATCATCCTGCTGGTGCAGTCGATCCGCAACATGACGTACGGCCGGATGGTGGACGCCGCCAAGGAGGAGATGGTCGCCATCGTGCCCATCGGCACCCCCCTGCTGGCCGGCCCGGCGACCATCACCACGCTGCTGCTGCTCACCGCTCAGATACCACTGGCGGTGGTGCTGGAGGCGTTCATCGTGAACGTAATTATCGCCTGGGTCATCTGCCTGGGCAGCTACCGCGTGCTGAAGGTACTGGGGCAGGGCGGTGTACGCGCGGTGTCCAGGGTGTTCAGCCTCCTGCTCGCATCCATTGCCGTCAGCATGATACTCAAGGGTCTGGCGATGTCCGGCATCGTTTCGACCGCGCCATAGCGCCTTGAACATCCATCGCCTGTCCCGTGTAGGCCAAACACCTACAGCATGTATAGCGTTCCGCCGACAGTCGCAAACGAATGCTGCTGGGCTACACTGTTGTGATGTCGCTGCGCGAGCGTCTCATGCGCGGGTACTTCGACGCGGTCTACAGCCGTCTTTATGACCGGTCGACCGCGCGCCTGTCACGCTACCTACAAGCACAAGAGACACTCGTTCGGCACCTGCGCGTCCAGGCCGGGCAACGCGTACTCTGCGCCGGACTCGGCACGGGCAACGAACTCACCTCCCTGCGGGCGGTTGAGCACGCCCTTAACATCGTGGGGATCGACCTGTCTCGTACCGCACTGACCAGGGCGCGGCGCAAGCCCTCCGGCGGGCCGGCCGGTACCGCACTGGCACTCATGGATGCACGGCTGCTGGGGTTCAAGGACGCCACGTTCGACCGCCTGTTGTGCTATCACGTGTTGGATTTCACCCGCGAACCGGAGGTGATGGCGCAGGAGTTCCTCCGCGTTCTGCGGCCGGGAGGACGTTTCGTCATCAGCTTCCCCTCCGGGGCGGAAGGGCCCGGGCTTGGCGCGTCTCTGCTGAGCGACGGTCTCAGCGGGCCAGGCCGCCACGACGGCCGGCGTACCGAACACGTCTCCCGTACACTGCTCGCCGGCTTCATCTACCTCCCGCTCATGCTGCGGCACCGCCCCCGTACCTTCACTTCCGATGGAGTAGACGCCCTGCTGCGCTCCCTGGGAGCGGCAGACGTAGCCATATGCACGGATCCGGTCTACCGCGATCACATTGCAGGCGGGGCGAAGAAGGGGGGTTGATATGCATCCGGAGGACAAGTACTTCCAGTCACTCACCCAGGCGGAACTCTGGCGGCGCTACTGCGGTTTTCTCGACTTCAGCGTCCAGGAGTTCATGACTGTCCAGGAGCAGTTGCTGCTGGACCAGCTGGAGCGGGTATGGAACAGCCCGCTCGGACGGCAAATCATGGGCGGGAGAAGGCCCGCGTCCGCAGCCGAGTTCCGCTCGCAGGTGCCATTGACCACATACGACGACTATGAGCCCTACCTCAGCGAGCGGCGCGAGGACGTACTGGCGTGCACACCGGCGCTGTGGTGTCATTCGTCAGGGCGGATGGGGCGTTTCAAGTGGTTCCCGCACAGCGCTGAGTTCATGGAGCGTGTCAACAAGTCCTGCCTGTCGGCGCTGACCCTTGCCTGCACGAGGGAGAAGGGGAGAGTCAACTTCGGTCCGGGCTTCAGGTTCCTGCTGGTGTTGCCTCCAGCTCCGTACACATCCGGCTGTCTCTTCGATACGTTCGCGCAGCACTTCACTTTTCGGGCCATGCCGCCGCAGGACGGTGGTGAGGGCCTTCCCTTCCAGCAACGTGTCGCCGCCGGCTTTCAGATGGCGTTGCGAGATGGTGTCGACGTGATCGGCGCGATCGCCAGTGTCCTGGTGAAGATGGGTGAGCAATTCGAGGAACAGACCCGTTCGATGAAGCTGTCGCCTTCGATGCTGCATCCGGCCATCGTCTCCCGGCTCGTGCGGGCGCGCCTGCGGGCGTGGCGTGAGGGTCGACCGATGCTGCCGCGCGACCTGTGGCCCTCCCGGGCGATAGCCACCGGCGGAGTCGATACCGCCATCTACAAAGCAGCGATCGAGCGGTACTGGGGCAGTGAGCCATACGAGTTCTACACCTGCGCCGAGGGCTTCCTGGTGGCGATACAGGGATGGAACAAGAAGGGGCTCTACTTCCTTCCGGACATCGCCTACTACGAGTTCATTCCGGAGGAGGAGGTCCGCAAATGGCAGGACGACTCATCCTACCAGCCGGCCACGGTGCTCTATGACCAGTTGGAGGAGGGTAGACTATACGAGGTGGTCATCACACAGCTTTACGGCATGCCGCTGCTGCGCTACCGCATGAAGGACCTCATACGCATCACCGGCTTGTCCGATCCTGAGACGGGCGTGCGCCTGCCGCAAATGCAGTTCCAGCGGCGGGTGGGAGAGACGATAGATCTGGCCGCGCTGGCGCGGATAGACGAACGGACGTTGTGGCAGGCTCTGGCCGAGTCGGGACTGCGCGTGGTGGACTGGTGTGCACTGAAGGAGTATGACGGTGCTCAAACGTACCTCAGGCTGTTCGCCGAACTGAAGGACGACGGGTCGCCGGAGACAGTGGCGGCGCTGGTTGACGAGCAGCTGAAGCGAATCGATGTCGACTACCGGGACATCGAGTCGTATCTCGGCCTTCAGCCGATACGGGTGACGCTGCTGCGGAAGGGCACGTTCGCGCGCTACGCCGACCGGCAACGAGAGGCCGGCGCAGACCTTGCCCATCTGAAACCACCACACATCAACCCCTCTCAAGAGGTGGTAGAGCAGCTGCTGGCCCAGGCAGCCTCCACCGCGGATTGACGCCATGATACCGAGCCAACTGGACTACGCACTCCCCCCACTGATTGTAGTCATGGTGGGTATCGCTCTGATCGTAGTCGTCTTCTCCTGGGCTCCCGCCACAAAGAGCCGCTCGCTCTTCGTGGGCGTACTCGCGGGTCTCATCATCTGGGGACTGGCCGTGCTCGGCATGCGCCTGAGCCGTGATCCGGACAACGCCCTCGCGTGGAATCAGTGGACGCCGGTCGCCATCTACGTCATGTTCCTGTTCTTCTACCTCTTCTCCCGCGAGTACACGCGCGTACGCGGATTGCGTGGTTTCCTCGTCGCCTGCTGGGCCATCCTCTTGTTCGCCATCATCGGCGCGCCATTGGGACTCTTCGTGGAGAGCCTCCGCGTCGAAAGCTACGGCTATGCCCCGGTTCCGGGTGCCCTCGCCATGCCGCTGGGCGTCGCCGGCCTCACCGTCTTCCTTGCGGCTGTGGTAACACTCATCCGCCGTTACCGCATAAGCCGGTCAGACGACGAACGAAGCCGGCTGTTGTATCTCGTGCTCGGTGCCTCCTTCTCGCTCGTCGGGGCGCTGCTCGACATCGCCTCGAACCTGCCGCCCGTCGGCATCTGGGCGAACCTTGTGTTCTGTGTCGTGTGCAGCGTCGCGCTACTGGAATACCAGCTGCTCGATATCCCACAGGTGGCGCGCCGGGTGCTGACCTATCTACTGGTGGGCATCACTGTTGCCGTTCCCTACGTACTCAGCCTTCTCCTGCTCCAAAGAGTCTTCAATACGCGACTGGAGGGGCCCTCGGGCTACCTCGTCATCGTGCTCCTCCTGGCGATCCTGCTGCGCCCGCTGTACATAGCGGCACAAGAGATGGTCGACCGCCTCTTCTACCGCAACCGGTATGATGCGCTGCGCGCACTGGAACAATTCGGCCGCGATGCGCAACACGCTGTGGACCTCGATGCGCTTGCCTGCCGGGTCACCAGCCTGGTAACCGAGGCTCTGCACGCCTCACGAACCTGTCTGTTCCTGCCGGCGGAGAACACCGATTCGCTGGTGCTCATTTCGTGTGACGGTCTGGCGCCCCTGCCGCAGGGGGGCTCCTTCTCCCAACGCAGCGCGCTGGTGTGCTGGATGGCCGAGCACCCCGAGATACTGGCTCACCGTATGCTCGACGTCGAGCCACAGCTTCAGAGCCTCTCCAAGAGGGACCGGTCGCTGCTCGACTCGCTCGAGGCCGATATGCTCGTCCCGGTGACCTCACCATCGGGTCAACTCTCGGGACTGCTGATACTGGGTCGCAAGCGGTCCCGGGCGCACTACTCACAGGAAGACCGCCGCCTGCTCGAGGCGCTCGGACGCCAGATGGCAGTGTCGCTGGACAATGCACGCCTCTACAGGGATGCGGTCAGGGCGCGCCACGACCTCGAACGATGGCTGGACGGGATGGACGACGGCGTCATCATCGTGGGTCACGACCACACGATACACTTCCTGAACCGTGCCGCTCGGGTGAATCTGCGCGTGTCGGCCGGCGACCCGTGCTGGGCGGTGCTTGGGACCGGGCAGGCATGCACCCGTTGCCTGCTTGCGGCCGCGTGGACCGGCGCCGAACGCAACGTGCGGTTGTCACGGCGGATGAGAGGGCGGGACTACGAAATCGTCGCGGCCCAACTCACCGATCAGGATGGCGAGACGTCTCTCATCAGCGTGCTGCGCGATGTGACCGAGAGAAACCGCTTCGAGGACGAGCTGCGCCAATCGCGCGAGCAACTGCGTGAGCTCGCCCTGCATCAGGAATCGGTCCGGGAGGATGAGCGCGCGGGGATCGCCCGGGAGCTGCACGATGAGCTGGGTCAACTGCTCACCGCGATTAAGATGGACCTCTCCTGGCTATCGCAACATATCGGCGCACTGCCCCCCGAAGAGGCGGCCAGGCGCATCTCCAACGTGATCACGCTGACGGACACGTCGGTGAAGACGGTGCAGAGCGTGTCGTCGCGACTCCGCCCCGGCATACTGGACGACCTCGGCCTCGTGGCCGCGCTGGAATGGCTCGCGCGCGATTTCCAGCAGCGCAGCGGGATACACTGCTCCACCGAGGTGGACAGCTCCATCGACATCGTCGGGCACAAGGCTACCGTGCTCTTTCGCATCTGCCAGGAATCGTTGACCAATGTGGCCAGGCACTCCGGCGCCAGCGAGGCGACCGTCAAGCTCTCCCGCCGGAACGCCGAGGTAGTGCTTGCGGTCCAGGACAACGGCCGCGGCATCACGGCGGAGGAAATGGAGAGCCCTCGTTCATACGGTGTCATGGGAATGCGAGAGCGCGCAATGGCCCTCGGGGGCGCCGTCAGCATCAACGGCGCGCCGGATAGGGGCACCGTGGTCGAAGCGACGCTGCCAGATGCCTGAGGCGAACCTGTTTTGCCGATACGCAGAATCAGGGACTATAATTCGGACTCTGTCATGCGTACAGAGGCAGCACAGAATTGAGTCCCGCCATCGCCCTGTTCATATCGCTTGCGCTGGTCCTGCTCCTGCTCAGGCTGAAGGTGCCGCCCGGGCCGACCATCTTCACCGGCAGCGTGCTGCTGTCGCTGCTCACCCTGCCTCCCGCAGAGACGCCGCGGCTGATGCTCCGTGCGATCACGGACATACAGACACTGCGCCTGCTGGCCATCGTCATCTGCGCGCTGACCATGAGCCGTCTCATGGAACAACGCGGAATGCTGACACGATTGGCGGACGCGCTCGAGGGCATCGGACCGAGGCTGGCTATCCACATCGCTCCCGCGGCGATCGGCCTCATGCCGCTGCCGGGCGGCGCCGTCGTCTCCGCCGCCGCCGTCAAGGACCTGGTGAGACGCCTGGGACTCAATCCTGAACAGGCGACCTTCATCAACTTCTGGTTCCGGCACCTGTGCGAGTTCGCCACTCCGGTCTATCCCGGCATCATCATGGCCGGCGTCTTCCTGGCAGTACCGCTCTCGTTCGTGCTGCTGCACCTGGCTCCGATCTGGATACTCATGCTGGCATTCGGCTCCATCGTAAGCATGCGCATACTGCGTTCCACCACATCCAGCGGACGGCGCTCGTCCGCGACCTCATCCTCCCACATCTTCATTGAGATACTCCGCTCGGCATGGCCGGTGATGCTCGTCTTTGTGTTGGTGGTAGCGGGGCTGGACGCGGCGCCGGCGTTCGTCATCACCATCGCCGCCCTCATCCTGCAACAGCGCATGACCCGCAAGGAAGTGGAGAGCGGCCTGCGCTACGGCTTCGAGCCGAAGCTCCTGTTCCTGCTCTACTCGGTGATGCTGTACAAGAACGTGGTGGATAACTCCGGAGCCGCTCAGTCGCTGTTCACCGAGATGCAGTCGATGGGCATGCCGACGTTCGTTATCCTCACGGCGTTGCCCATACTCATCGGCGCATCGACCGGCCTCTCTTCGGCCATGGTCGGCATATCGATACCGTTGCTCATGCCGTTCATCATGACTTCTGAGGGCGTGAACGGAGCCGCGTTCCTGCTGGCGTATGGAGCCGGAGGCCTGGGCTACATGCTCTCTCCGCTGCACCTGTGCCTGGTCCTCTCGGCAGAGTACTTCAAGGCGCGCCTCTCCGCCACGTATCGTTACCTCCTGCCTCCGGCAGTGGCGATACTGGTCTGCCTGATAGTGCTCAACATCGTGGTGTCATAGCACGGGAGATCCTGCCGACTCGGGCAGCGCCCCGGCCGCTGCCGGGGTCTGACACGGTGTTACCGGCCACCGTCATCCGCTTTGCCGCTGAGAGGGGAATCGACTATAATCGCACGGCCACCTGTCAGGAATCGAGACATGCTGCCGCACAGCAGTCGGTTTCACGATGGCCACGGCGACAGGCACTGCCTGTCCAGACAGATGATGGAGGCTGATCGGCAACCGTGAGTCCGTCAATCGCTCTGCTGCTATCCATAGCAGTCATCCTCGTGCTGCTACGGCTGAAACTCGCCCCGGGGATCGCCGTCCTGGCAGGATGTCTCACGCTGTCGTTGCTGGTCCTGCCACCCTCCCGGACACCCACCCTCATGCTCCAGACCATCACCAGCATCGCCACGCTTCGGCTGATCGGCATCATCTTCTGCTCGCTGGCGCTGAGCAAAGTGATGGAGATGAAGGGACTGCTGCTCCGGCTGTCCCATACGCTTGAGGCGATCGGTCCCAAGGCTGCGCTGCATCTGGTGCCGGCGATCATCGGACTGGTCCCGATGCCGGGCGGCGCCCTCGTTTCGGCCACCGCCGTCAAGGGCCTCGTCGGCCGCCTCGGGCTGTCGCCGGCGCAGGCGACCTACATCAACTTCTGGTTCAGACACCTCTGGGAAGCCTCTATTCCAGTCTATCCGGCAGTCGTGGCGGCGAGCGTCATCGTCGCGCTTCCGCTGCAGGAAGTGGTGACCACCATGCTGCCTTCGATCCTGCTGATCGCCGCCGCAGGCTCGGTGGTCAGCTGGAGGATACTGAGAACGGTGAACTGCGAACGCGCCCAGAGCCTGACCGGGCGCGCCTTCATGGCCCAACTCATCAAAGCGGCATGGCCGGTGATCCTGCTCGTCGCGCTGGTCATCGGAGGGCTGGAGGCCTTCTTCGCGTTCCTGCTGGTGCTGGTACTGGTGTGTGTGCAACAGCGCGCCTCCCGAGAGGATATCCGCAAGGTGGTGAAGTACGCGCTGGGACCTCGCATCATGGTCCTGCTGTACGCCGTCATGCTCTACAAGGCGATCGTGGAGGCGTCCGGAGCTGCGTACGCGCTCTTTGATGACATGACCGCGATGGGCGTACCTCCCGCCGCGATGCTGGTGGCGCTACCCATGCTCATCGGCTTCGCCACGGGGCTGTCGGTGGCCTTCGTCGGCATCTCGTTTCCGCTGCTCCTGCCGTTCATGGGCGACGGGGCAGCCTTCAGCCACGCGGCCCTGTTCCTCGCCTACATCAGCGGCATGGTGGGCTACAAAGCATCGCCGCTGCATCTGTGCCTCGTGCTCACTGTGGAGTACTTCCAGTCCCGCCTTGGAGATGTGTACCGGTTCATCATCCCACCCCTCATCGGCGTCGTCGTGACTGCGGTGGCCGTGTACGTGTTCTTCTGATGCCGCAAGGCTCTCACGCCGTCCGCCGTTTGCAGCCGAGCTGGGAACACCGACCCCATCGCGGGGAGGGCATGTCAACGAGTCGAGTCGCTTCTCAACGCGTGAAGGCAGTGACGCAGGCTTCGAGCCTCCCGGCTACGCTCTGCGCACGGCCGGGTGCAGAGCCGCCAGCGCCAGCACGAGCGTGATGATGCCACACTGCCGAAAGACCACATCGAGGCTCCAGCTCTCCGCAATCAGGCCTGAGATCAGCGGTCCGGCCAGCATACCGATCGAGTAGACGGCCTGGTAGATGCCCATAGCGGTCGCCCTGGCGCCGGGCGGCGCGGAACGTATGGCGAGAGCCATCAGCAGCGTGCTGAGACTGCCCCGGCCGAACCCATTGGCCATCTGCACGAACGCGAGTTGCGCCGGGGTCTGTGTCACCGGAACGAGAAAGAGCGCGCAACTCATCACGAGGGCCCCCAGCACGAGTGCGGCGGAATAGCCGACGCGCTCCGCCAGGCGGACCGAGAAATACGCGGCGACGGCGGCCGCCCCGAGCGCCGCCATCGTGATGATGCCCAGTTGGCTGCTGCTGGCGCCGATCGAGGCGCCATACACGGGCACGAATCCGAACACGCTCGCGAAGCTCGCGAACTGCAGCAATATGGACATGCCCGCCCCGGCAATCAGCAGCGGCCTCAACGCAACTCGTTTGAATTGCACCGCGCCGGACTCGAGACGAGTCTCCCCCCTTGGCTCCCGCGCGGGAGCCAGCGCGGCGATGCCCAGCAACGCCAGCAGCGCGGCGCCGTAGAACGTGGCCCCGTAGCCCAGCGCATCCGCTATCAAGCCCCCGGATCCGGTCGCCGCCACCAGCGCCACCTGGTTCACGGAGTTGATGGTCCCGATGGACCTGGCTGCTCCCGCCCGCGACGAGTAACTTGCGAAGAACACAGAGAACGCCACCCAGCCGGCGGCAGCAACGCCCGTGGCGCCACGAGCCAGGGAGAGCAGCCAGACATCGTCGGCGCCTCCGAGGCCGAGCGCACCCACCACGCACATCGCCAGGCTGGCCACCACCAACGGCTTGCGCCGAGTCACCGCATCGAATCGCAAGCCCAGCGGTATCCGCAACAGCAGCTGCGGCACGGCATACGACGAGATGACCACACCGACCAGCGTGAGGCTGCCGACCACAGACTCGGCATAGACCGGCAGAATAGGAACATAGAGATAGAGCGAAGCCCAGTAGAAGAAGGTGGCTACGAGGAACAGGGTCCTGTCACGGCGGTCGCTCCCGGTGTGCCCGTCTCCTGTGTCTGCCGCCATGAGGCAGCTATTCTACCATCGCCCGCGGCATCACTGGTTGCCTCTCCGCTTCAATCCATCTATAGTCTAGTCCTCGATCACGCACTCTCGACCAAGGAGGCAACCAGATGGCGGAACACGTACCCACACGGGAGGAGGCCCTTGCCCTTCTCAAGGAATACAACAAGACCGACAGCCTGCTGAAGCATGCGTACGCGGTTGAAGGCGTCATGCGCTACATGGCTCGGAAGCACGGTGAAGAGGAACAGAAGTGGGCTATCGTTGGCCTGATACACGACCTCGACTACGAGCGCTTCCCCCAGGAGCACTGCAAGAAGACTCGGGAGATACTGCAGGAACGGGGTTGGCCGGAGGAGTACATACAGGCGGCCGTCTCGCACGGCTGGGGCCTGTGCGTTGACGAAGAGCCCGTCACACTGATGGCGAAGACGCTGTATGCGATGGAGGAACTCACCGGCCTCATCACGGCGGCGGCGCTCGTGCGTCCGTCCAGGAGCGTGTCCGACATGGAAGCCAAGTCGGTCATGAAGAAATGGAAGGACAAGTCGTTCGCAGCCGGCGTGAACCGCCCCGTCATCGAGAAGGGTGCGGAGATGCTGGGCGTGGAGCTGCGCGACCTCGTCGAAGACGCCATCATGGGCATGCGCGAGGTCCGGGAGCAGATAGGCCTGTAGCGCCCCTCTCCCTACAGACTGCAGCCCAGTTCCCAGCCCTGCCGTATCGCGTCGCCGATGAGACCGGGTTCGGTGCAGTCGCCGATCGTGTACACCTCGGCAACCTTGCCTGAGAGGGCCTGCCACAAGGCGGTGTCCCGTGAGGACCCGGCGGCCAGCACAATCGTGTCTGCCGGCAGGTCCACGGGCTCACCGCTGGACTTGCGAACGGTGATGCCACCCCGGCGCGCGCCCACGTAACTCACCCCCGGCATCAGGGTTACCCCCTTCTGCACCAGTCGTTCGAGCAGGAACTGGCGCAGCGACGGACCGATGCTGGTGGCCATGTGCAGCCCTCGTCTGGTGACCGTAACCATTCGTCCTCGTTCAGCGAGAAACTCCGCGGTCTCGCAGCCCACCAGTTCGCCTCCTATCACCACCACCCTGCGACCCACAGGCACCGCGCCGTTCAGGACGGCCGTTGCCTCTACCGCGCCGGCCGCTTCGATACCCGGAACGTCGGGCAGGACCTGCCGTGGTCCACAGGCGACGATGAGCACATCCGGACGGGCCGCGAGCACCGATTCCTCTGTAGCCTCGCGCTGCAGTTCCACCACAACACCCGCACGCCCAGCCTCCCTGGTGAGGTAGCTGGTCAACGCGCGGATCCGGTCCTTATGCGGAGGAACTGCCGCAGCCGTGAGTTGTCCACCGAGGACGCCGCGGCGCTCCCAGAGAGTCACCGCGTGGCCGCGCCTGGCCGCGGCCGCCGCCGCCGCCAGTCCCGCGGGTCCACCGCCGACAATCAGCACTCTCCTGGGAGACGATGTCTCGTCAGGGCACGCCGGCTCGTGATCCCGGCCCAGTCGAGGATTAACCTGGCAGGAGATGCCCGTCACCGCCGGAGACATGAGCGTATCGCGGCAGTGCATACACACGATGCAGGGGACGATACGGTCGTCGTGCCCGGCTGCCAGCTTCGCCGGCATGTACGGGTCCGCCAGCAAGCCTTTCCCGACCGCGATGAGATCCGCAGTGCCTGCCGCAAGCATGCTCTCGGCCGCCTCTGGGGTTATTCGGCCGACTGCGATGACCGGCACAGAGAGCGAGCCCTTCATGGCCGCAGCCAGGTCTTCGATTACCGCGGGCCTGAAAACCGCCGTGGTACGATTCGTGGGCGTGGTGGGACCGTATGCGGACACGTGGATGGCGGCGGCGCCGGCGCGTTCCGCCAGTTGCGCCACCTGCAGCGCCTCCTCAAGGGTTGTCCCTCCTTCGACGCCATACTCGCGGCCGTTCATTCTCACCCAGACAGGCAAGCCCGGACCGGTGGCGGCCCGCACGTTCCGAAGCAACTCCACCAGGAACCTGGCGCGGTTCTCGATGCTCCCACCATACGCGTCCGTGCGCCGGTTCGAGGCCGGCGAGATGAACTGGTCGACGAGATACGCGTGCGCGCCGTGTATCTCGATGGCGCTGAAACCCGCCTCTTGAGCCCTCACCGCAGCCCGAACAAACGACTGGACCACGGACTCAATCTCGCTCTCGCTGAGTGCATGAGGGACATCTCCTCCAGTGGCTGCCAGAGGCGACGGCGCCACCGGCTGCACACCCGTGACGGCGGACTTCGCCATACGCCCACCATGGTGCAGCTGGATGGCGGGGACACAACCATGGCGTTTGATGACGCCGGCCAGTTCACGCAGCCCCGGGACGAGATCGTCGTTGTAGATGCCCAGTTGGTTCACGAACACCTGTCCCACCGGAGCGACGTAGGTGGCCTCAACGATGGCAAGGCCGACACCGCCGCGTGCGCGGGTTTCATAGTGGGCCTTGAGCCTCTCGGTCACCGTGCCACGTTCACCGGCATACTGCGTGGTAATGGGCGCGAACACCAGCCGGTTCCTCAGCGACAGCGGTCCAAGTCGGAATGGTTCCAGTGCTCGCCGTATCGTCATCTTCGCTCCTTCTCGCCGTCACCTAAAGGTCGAGGTGCGCGCCCGGGAAGTCCCGATGACCTCTCAGGAACTCCTCGGCCGTGACCTCTCGCTTGCCTTCGAGCTGGACGCTCCGGAGCGCCAGCACGCCATCTCCCGTGACCACGCCTACATGGTCGGGCCGCGGCAATGGGACAACGGTACCGGGAGGCTCCGATGCCGCCGCCGGCGCCGGGACCGCGCCGATGATCTTGAGGCGCAGACCCTTCCACGCCGTGTAGCTGCCGGGCCACGGATTGTAGGCCCGGACCTGCCGGGCAATCACCTCGGCCGGCAGCATCCATTCTATCCTGCCGTCCTTCGCACTGATGCGCGCGCTGCAGGTAGCTTCGGAGCCATGCTGCGGACGCGGGACTGCCCGGCCATCCAGCCAGTCACGCACCGTCCTCAGCAGCAGTGTCGACCCCAGTTCGGCCAGTGTCCGCGTCAGCGTGCCGGTGGTATCATCAGCACCGATGCTGATACGCTCCTGGCTCAGAATCGGCCCGGTATCAAGTCCGCTGTCCATGAGCATGATCGACACGCCGGTCTCGCGGTCGCCATTCAGAAGGGCCGCGGCCACCGGTGACGGTCCTCTATATCGGGGTAGAAGCGAGGGATGCACGTTGAGACATCCGCGAGGCGGAATGGAGAGGACCTCTGGCGGCAACAGGTACGCAAAGGCAGCCACCACCACGAGGTCAGGCCGCAACCCTCGCAGCTCCTGGATCGCCGCCTCCTCACGAAGGCTGACAGGCTGCACCACGTGCAATCCGGCGGCGGTCGCCGCAATCTTCACGGGCGATGGCATCACCTGCCGTCCACGGCCCGCAGGGCGGTCGGGGCGCGTGTACACCGCCACCACGTCATACGTGCCCTCTACGAGTGACTTGAGTACGGGAACCCCAAAGTCAGGGGTCCCCATGAATACGATTCGTTCGTTCACGTGTGGGACATTTTCGAGGATTTGTCCCGTTTATGTCAAAGGTTCCCTAGAGAAGGCAAGACCCCTTCGGTAGACTGACATCCATGCTGGTTACCCCCTCCGATCCGAGACCGATTCTTACTCTTCTGTCCTAGTTTCTTCCCTGTCTTTCGTCTTTGATGTACTGCGTCTTTGTGATGCTATTGGAGGTGTGTTGGAGTCGACGCGAGAAATCTGGCAGAAGGCGTTGGGCGAGCTCCAAACGCAAGTAAGCCGTGCCAATTACAATACGTGGCTGCGCGACAGCCATGGAGTGTCATATGAGAACGGCGTGTTCGTGGTGGGCACCCCGAGCGCCTTCGTGGCCGAATGGCTCACGAAGCGCCTGCACTCACTGGTGCGCAAGACCCTCACGCACGTGACCGGGGCCGAGACGGATGTGCAGTTCGTGGTCCGCGAATCCCCCTCCGCCCCTCGACGGCCTCAGCTCAGTTCGGCGTTCGCCGATGGCGCCGCTGTGACGGCCTCACCTGCCTGTACCGAGAACAACGGCGCCTGCCGTTTCACGTTCGATAACTTCATCGTGGGCGCGTGTAACCGTCTCGCATTCGCGACTGCTGTAGAAACCGCGGAGAACCCGCTCAACACCTTCAACCCACTGTACGTCTACGGAGGCACCGGGCAGGGCAAGACCCATCTTCTCCAGGCGATTGCAGTCAGCGCGCGGCAGAGGGAGCGCGAGGTGCTGTACATGACAGCCGAGCGCTTCACCGATGAATTCGTCATGGCGGTCAAACAGAAGCGCGTCGAGGAGTTCCACGAGCGTTTCAGGTCGCTCTCTCTCTTCCTGTTCGACGACATTCAATTCCTGGCTAACAAGAGGCAAACGCAGCAGTGCTTCTATCACATATTCGACGAACTGCATCAGCGGAACTGTCAGATCGCCGTGGCCGGTGACAACCATCCTCGTGAGATGCCGATGCTGGGAGAGAAGCTCAGGAGCCGTCTCGAAAGCGGCATGGTTGCCTGCATCCAGGCTCCCGATCTGGAATCGCGGCTGGCCTTCCTTGAAGCGAAAGCTCAAGAATCGGACATCGTGCTACCTCCGGACGCGCTGAAGCTCCTGGCTGAGGAGGTGCGTGGCAATATGCGGCAGCTCGAGGGCGCCATCGTCTATCTCTCGGCGCAGGCGCGCCTCACCGGTGAGGCAATCAATGCACGGACTGTCCACAGACTGCTCACAAGTGTTACCTCAACCGGAGAGAGCCGGTGCATCCTCCAGGCGGTGGCCGAGGTATTCGATGTCTCGGTGGAGGATCTCCTGGGGAAGAAGCGCGACAAGAAGACCTCGCTCGCACGCCATGCGGCAATGTATTTGATGAGGAAGACCACTTCGTGCTCGTTCGCCGACATCGGCAAGGAACTGGGCGACCGCAACCACGCCACCATACTCCACGGCTACAACAAGATACTGACGGAACTGGCCGACAACCCGCGCCTCGAGAAGCAACTCGCCCGTGTGGTCGAGCAATTGCCATCATCCAAGACTGCGTGAACAGTCTGTTGATAATCTCCCACCTGTTCTCCCCCTCCCTGTCGACAAATCACACGTGTTCAATGAGAATATGTGCCCGCACCATACGTGGCTGTTGACTCTGGCCTCGTGGGTGGTGGTCGCGTTACTACTATCCTTACGACTGATATAATCCCTACTCTCTTCTGTTTCCAGTTAAGATGGTCAGAACAATGAGACTGGGAATCCTCGGAGGAACGTTCGATCCGGTTCACGCCGGGCACATATTTGTGGCCGAAGAGGCGAGGATTCGGCTGAGCCTGGACAAGGTGCTGTTCATCCCGGCGGGAAATCCGTGGCTCAAAGTGTATCGCACCATCACGCCGGCTGTGCACCGCGTTGAGATGGTCCGGCTCGCTATAGCCAAGCATCAACACTTTGAATTGTCCACAATGGAAGTGGACAGAGGTGGTCCATCCTACACAGTGGATACCCTGCAGGAACTGAGACGGCGCGAGGAATACGAGGACCTCTATCTGCTGCTCGGCCTCGACAGCTTCGTGGAATTGCCGTTGTGGCGGGACGCTGAACGTCTGGTGACGCTATGCAAGCTGGTAGTGGTTCCGCGATATGGCAACAGCCTGCCGGAGCTGGATGAGGTGGCGCGCAGACTGAAGGGACTGTCTGAGGAGAATGTGCTGGTGCTGGATTCGCCGATGATCGGCATCAGCTCTTCCGGCATACGCGACCGCGTGTCGCGCGGACTGCCCATCGACTATCTGGTTCCTGGCGAGGTTGAGCGGTACATCATTGCCCACGGACTCTACCGCGCCCGCTGACGGTCAGATATCGAGGTTTTCGACCGCTTCGGCGTGGTCCTGGATGGAAGCGTCCTTCCTCGGCTCCACTTCCGTGCCCATGAGCATCTGGAAAGCCTCATCGGCGGCGGCGCTGTCTTCGATCTCGACCCGGAGGGGGAATGGGGCGCGTGTGACCGCTGATGGTCAGATATCGAGGTTTTCGACCGCTTCGGCGTGGTCCTGGATGAAGTTCTTCCTCGGCTCCACTTCCGTGCCCATGAGCATCTGAAAAGCCTCATCGGCGGCGGCGCTGTCTTCGATTTCGACCCTGAGAAGGGTCCTGGAATCGGGGTTCATGGTTGTGGACCACAGTTGCTCAGGGCTCATCTCGCCGAGACCCTTGTAGCGCTGTACCTCCGCCCTGGCGCCCATGGTCTGGAGGGCTTCGTTCTTCTGCTGCTCCGTGTAGACCCACGTTTCACGATTGCCGGAGTGGACGCGGTACAGTGGCGGCTGGGCGATGTACAGGTGTCCTTCCTCTATCAACTCCGGCATGTGCCGGAAGAAGAAGGTGAGCAACAGCGTGCGTATGTGTGCGCCATCCACATCGGCATCGGTCATGATGATGATGCGGTGATAGCGCAACTTGGAGAGGTCAAGACCATCGGCGCCGGCACGCAGAGCGGTAGCCAGCGCCCGGATCTCCTCATGAGCGAGTATCTTGTCCTTGGGCGCCTTCTCCACATTGAGGATCTTGCCCCGGAGGGGAAGAATAGCCTGGAAGCGCCTGTCCCTGCCCTGCTTCGCGGAGCCGCCGGCGGAATCGCCCTCCACGAGGTACAGTTCGCACCACTCAGGGTTCTTCTCGGAGCAGTCGGCCAGCTTGCCGGGGAGTGTCGACGTCTCAAAACTGCTCTTCTTGAAGACCAGTTCCCTGGCCTTTCGAGCCGCCTCGCGGGCCCTCGCGGAGACGAGGCATTTCTCAACGATCTGCCTCGCGTCCTCCGGGTGCTGTTCCAGATACAGGCCGAGTTGATCGGCGACGATCGACTCCACCTGGCTTCTCACCTCGGGGTTTCCCAGCTTTGCCTTTGTCTGTCCCTCGAATTGAGGATTCGATAGCTTGACGCTCACGACGGCGACGAGACCCTGGCGAACGTCATCGCCGCTCAGCCCGGGGTCGCTTTCCTTCGTCAGCTTGTTCTTCTTGATGTAGTCGGTGAGTACGCGTGTAAGCGCCGCGCGGAAACCCGTCAGGTGCGTCCCGCCATCCCTCGTATTGACGCAGTTGGCGAACGAGATGACGTTCTCCGCCATGCCATCGTTGTACATGATGGCTACTTCGACGGATGATGACTCCGCGGTGCCGGTAAGGTAGATCGGCTGAGGGTGGATGACGGTCTTGTCATGGCTGAGACGGGCGACGTAGCTGGCGATGCCCCCCTCGAAGTAGTACGTGCGCTCCTGATCGCTCCGCTTGTCGACGAAGTGGATGGAGATGCCCTTGTTCAGGAAGGTCATCTCCCGGAGGCGCTGGGCGGTGACATCGAAGTCGTAATTGATGTCCTCGAATATCTCGGAGTCGGCCAGGAACGTTGTCCACGTGCCGGTGGTGTCGCTTTCTCCGATGATCGTGATGTCGGAGGTGGGAATGCCCCGTGCGTATTCCTGGCAGTAGACCTTGCCGTCCCGCCGGACTTCGACGCGAGTGCGCCGCGAGAGGGCGTTGACGACCGACGCGCCGACGCCGTGCAGGCCGCTCGACACATCGTAGAGACGGTTGCTGAACTTGCCGCCGGCGTGCAGCCTTGTCATGACGGCTTCAAGCGCCGTGATGTTGGTCTGGGGGATGAGGTCAACCGGGATGCCCCGGCCGTTGTCCTTGACGGTGATGCTGTTGTCCTCGTGGATAACGACCTCGATGAGGTCGCAGTAGCCGGCGAGGGCTTCGTCGATGCTGTTGTAGACGATCTCGTACAGAAGGTGCTGCAGGCCCTCGAAGCCCGTGCCGCCGATGTACATGCCTGGACGAAGGCGTACGGCCTCGATCTCGTCGAGGATCTGTATGTCGCCGGACGTATAGTCGCGACGTCGATTCTTGTCGTTCTCAGCAGCAGGCATGCAGAGACATTTCCTGATGGTCTAGGTTTGCACCCAACTGGAAGAGACAGTAGACGCTTTCCGGTTGAGAGTGACCTTCAAGCGACAGTGTCGAAGCTGGCCACACAGCCAGAGTATAGCACAAGAGGGACCGCCCAGCTATGAACTACGGGTCCGGGAGCCTCAGGCCCGCGTGAAGTAGGCTGGAAGCGATGCCATCTCGACGGTGACCTGCTCGTTGGCGGCCATATCGCGCACCACAGCTTCGCCTCGCTGCACCTCGTCATCTCCGAGGATGACCACGTAGCGAACGCCGAGGGAATTGGCCTGACGCAACTGAGCCTTGAGGCTCTTTGCACCAGTCGAAGCCAGCACGCCGATATGCTGACCGCGTAGCGCGGCGGCGAGCGTCACCGAGGCGGCGCGGGCTGCATCTCCGATGTGGGCGAGGTACACGGCAGGTGCGGTCAGCGGCGGCACTTCCAACGCCTGCTCGCGGAGGTTCAGTATGATGCGCTCGATGCCGGTGGCGAAACCGACCCCGGGGGTAGGATGGCCGCCGATCTGCTCGATGAGACCGTCGTACCTTCCTCCCCCGACGATTGCACTCTGACCGCCCTCACGCTGCGGCAGTATCTCGAACACGGTCTTCGTGTAGTAGTCCAGCCCGCGTACCAGCTTGTGGTTCAGCGTGAACGGCACTCCGAGGAGCCTGAGCTGCGCCTGCACTTCCTGAAAATGCTCCTGGCATGCCGGGCACAGATAGTCCGATATGCGCGGCGCCTCGTCGGCGATGATCTTGCACGCGGGTTCCTTGCAATCCAACAGCCGCAACGGGTTGCGGACCATCCTGACGCGGCAGTCGTCGCACACCTGGGCCACGAGCCCCTGATAGTGCTGGCGCAGGATCTCGACGTACCGGGGCTGGCACTCTCGGCATCCGATGCTGTTGAGCAGCACCGAGAGTTGTTTCAGTCCAAGGGAGGTCAGGAATCCCAGGGCCAGCTCGATGACCTCCACATCCAGGCTCGGGGACGGGTCGCCGAGTGCCTCGC
The DNA here is from genome assembly GCA_040766535.1 of Dehalococcoidia bacterium. GTDB lineage: Bacteria > Chloroflexota > Dehalococcoidia > GIF9 > AB-539-J10 > SKVJ01. The sequence goes on from JAXGQG010000005.1 coordinate 57,006, forward strand.
AGCCGAACTGATGGTGTTGACGGTACCGGCCCGCCTGCGGCCGCTCATAGCGGAACGTGGGTCCGATGTAGTACAGCCGAACCGGCTGAGGCAGATTGCCCATGCCGTGCTCGACATAGGCGCGGCAGACCGGGGCGGTGTTCTCCGCGCGCAGCGTCAACTTCTGACCGCTTCGGTCCTCGAAGACGTACATCTCCTTCTCGACAAGATCGGTGCCGCCTGCGTCCGCGCGTGCGAACAGCCCGTAGTCCTCGAAGACCGGCGTATCGATACGCTCGTAGCCATAGAGTCGACATACTTCGGCGGCGCGCTGCTGGACGTGAGCCCAGTACGCCTGATCGGCCGGCAGTATGTCGACTGTTCCTCTAGGTGCCCTGTACACAGTCAGTTGCGCTCCTTCCTGGTGAGACCCCGAGAACTAGGCGACCGCCTTCATGCCGCGTGCGAGCGCCTTGTAGTTCAGCTCGAGACGGTCGGGCGGCAGGTTCTCCTGCAACTCCGCCTTGATGTCATCCTCGGTCAGCGTCAACTGGCCGGTGCCAAGGAGAGCGCCTACCATGACGATGTTCATGGCAATGGGAGCCTTCAGGTCCAGGGCGATGCTGGTCGCATCTATGAACCAGGCCTTCTTGCACAGGGCTTTCACCGCGTTCTTCAGTTCTTCCATATCCGGATATGTCTCTCGGTTGGCGGACACGCCTGCCGGGACCACCGGGTAGATGTTGCTGATGCAGACCGTTCCCGGATTGGCGTACCGCTGGACCATTCGAAGCGTCTCGAGCGGCTCCAGTCCAAGGATGAGGTGGGCCTTGCCCTCGGGCATCAGGGGCCCGTACTCACGTTTCTTCGAGATGCGCACGGCGCTGAAGACCGCGCCGCCGCGCTGCGCAGCGCCGAACGTCTCGCCGATGGTGGCGAAATAGCCCTTCTTCAGGTACGCGCCGCCGACCATGCCGGAGAGCAGGATGTTGCCCTGGCCGCCGACGCCGCAGATGATGAGATTCAAGGGATCAGCAGAGATAGCCATTATGCTCGTTCCTCCTTCACGATCGCCTTGTTCGGGCACAGGTCGGCACACAGCCCGCAGTAGGCACAGAGAGCCGGCTGGATCTTGGCCTTTCCCGTCTCCCTGTCATAGCCGATTCCTGGACACTGGAGGGTGCGATAGCAGAAGCCACACTTATCGCCCTTGCACTTCTCGGTATCCACCCACACGTTGTAGGGGTAGCTCCTCTCCTGGCGCATGCGCAGCAATTCGCACTTGCGCCGCAGGATGAGGACCTTGACGCCGCCTTCGTCCTTCATCAGCTCAACGAGCTTGGCGGTCACCCCCTTGGTGTCGAAGGCGTCGACCACCTCGACGCGGCACCCCAGCGTGCGGCACAGCTCCTCAGCGCTGACCGTAAGGGTGGGCTCCTGCGTGGCGGTCCGTCCGCTTCCCGCATGCGGCTGGAAGCCGGTCATCGCCGTGATGGAGTTATCGAGGATGACGGCGACCATGTTGGACTTGTTGTAGAGGGCGTTTACCAGCGGTGTGATGGAGGCATGGAAGAACGTGGAATCGCCACAGATACTGATGACCGGCTGTTCGAAGCCGAACTGCTTGAGCTGGCCGAAGCCGCAACCCTCGCCCAGGCCGCCGCCCATGCAGTGCAGCACATTGGTGACCTGCGGGCCGTCCGGGAACGCGTCCATGGTGTAGCAGCCGATGTCGCTGGTCACAACCGCGTTCCGGCCATCGCGCTTGATGGCGTTCTTGATGGCGAAGAAGCTGGCCCTGTGAGGACATCCCGGGCACCAGATCAGGCCACGGCTCACCACCATCTTTCCGAGAATGCTGTCGACCTTCGCCTGATACTCAGGAGCCCGCGCGTGGTACTCCATGTCGAAGATCTTGCACAACGCGGCGATGACCCTGTCGGGGTTATTCTCGCCGACGTAGCTGATGTGGCCGGAGCCCCGGCCCAGTATCTCGGGGGCCTCAGGAAGCCTGGCATCCGCCAGCGCCGCCTTCGCGTGTGTCTCGACGTAGGGGTCGACTTCTTCCACGACAAGGACCCGTTTCGCCTTCTTCATGTAGGAGACTACGAGCCGCGAAGGGAACGGCCAGAGCGTGCCCAGCTTCAGTATGCCGACCTTGCGGCTGAGCTTGAGTTCCTCGACGGCGTCGCGCGAACACGGGGCGCCACTGCCGCAGCAGATGATGAGCAGTTCCGGCCTGGCGGGACCCTCGTAGCTGTTGAACGGCGACTTCTCGAACCGTTCGCGTATCTGCGCCATCTTCTCCACGAGGATGGCGTGCTTCGGCGGCGCGATGTACGGAGTGAACATCTTGGACCGGTCGTACTTCGCTGTCCGCGTGGCCTTCTGATACTCGCCCACCACCACCTTGCCGCGTGCGTGCGCCAGCCGGGTGTAGTCGCGAAGCCAGCAGAATATGGAGAACTCCTCCGAGAGGTCGAAGAGGTACTTCGTCATCTCGTACGCTTCCTGGAAGTTGGACGGTTCCATCAGCGGGGCGTTGGCCATCTGCGCCACCCACCGAGTGTCCTCTTCGTCACCGCTGGCATGCGATTGCGGGTCGTCTGCGACTACCACGAGCATGGCTCCGTGCTGGTCTCCCAGCGTGGCGAGGTTGATGTGCTGCAACGTGTCCATCGCCACATTGAGTCCGGCATTCTTCATGGAGCTGATCGAGCGGAGGCCCGCGTATGCCGCGGCGAGCGCCGCCTCGGTGGCCACCTTCTCGTTACTGGACCACTCAGTATGCAGTCCCGCTTCCTTGGCCACTCCGGCGAGGGTGGTCAGAATCTCGGTGGAAGGCGTCCCGGGGTAGGCAGCGCAGTACTGCACCCCCGCCTCCAGCGCTCCCCGCGCGATAGCCTCGTTTCCCTGGAGCAGGTTCTGCGAGCCGCTAGCTAGTTGCGCCAGACTTGGCATATTGTCCCCCTATTCATCACGTGATTCTCCCACATGGTCCACGCGCCCGAGGGCACGCGTGCTATTCAAAGGATACCGATACCGAGCCCAGGCGATCGAAGGACGCCCTCAAGCAGGAACCGGCCTCCACAGTCACCGCCTGGACGAGGCTCCCTGACATGACGAATTCGCCCTTCTTCAAGGTGATGCCGTACTCGGTGAGCTTGTTCGCCAGCCACGCCACTGACTGAGCCGGGTTGCCCAGCACCGCCGCTCCCGCCCCCGTGCTCACCAGGAGGCCGTTCTTCTCGAGGACCATGCCCACGTAGCGCAGATCCAGGTCCTTGATCGGCGTGAGCTTGCCCCCGAGGATCATGACACCCGCGGAAGCGTTATCGGAGATGGAATCCTTGACGGTGATCTTCCAGTCTCTATAGCGGCTGTCGATGACCTCGAACGCGGGCATGACGCCCTCGGTGGCCTCGATGACGTTTGCCACGTTGACGCTGGGCCCCTTGAGGTCCTCCTTGAGCAGGAAAGCTATCTCTGGCTCGATCCTGGGAAGAATGAGGCTGCTCATCGGTATGGGGGCGCCCTCTCGAGCGACCATCCGGTCGGTGATCATGCCGTAATCAGGCTCTCGAATCCCGAACTGGTCCTGCATCGCCTTGCTGGTGAGCCCGATCTTCTTGCCGACGATGACGGCTCCGCTCTTCACGTACGTGTCAAACGTCCTTAACTGGATGGCGTAGGCATCCTCGTACGATACATCGGGGAAGCGTTCCGTGAGAGCCTGGATGGGAACGCGGCTCTTCTCGGCGTTGATGAGTTCAGCGGAAACCTGGGCAACCTGTTCCTTACTGAGAGCCATACTGCCTCCTTCACGCCGGAGTACGCGATGCGTGCCGGCGCACGGCGTATTGTACCAGACCGGTGAAGGGCACATAAGGAGCTCGCGTGGTTGTAGCGGAGGGAATGAAGGGCGAAGAAGAGGAAAGCCCCTGGACGCCGTACGGCGTCAGGGGGCCCCAGGAATGAGCGAGCTAGCAGGCAGAGACGAGCGCGGGGAAGAACTGAACGGAAGCATCCGGAATGACCGCGACCTTCGCCTTCGCGCCGTAGGCAGCCTTGAGTTGTTCGATAGTGGTGGGCCAATCGCGTGTGAAGTTGATCATGTCGTACGGAGCGACCCAGTCGGCGCCTACGAAGTCAGGATAGGGCTGCATCATGGTGAGGCGCTTGGTGTTGGGAGGGAGCGCAGTCTTGGGTCGGAATGAGCGGCCGCCGAGGTTCTTTCCGAAGCTCCTGCTCCAGTAGTGGTTGATCTGGCCTTCGGGCGTAATGACCAACAGGACCATGTCGCCGCCGCTGGTCTTGAGCAGAGGAGCGGCCACGCCCACCGCCAGCAGGGCCTCATCGGCCTTCGAGAAGCTGTTGGCAATGACGACGTCACATCCATCCACGACGTCCGTGGCCCAGTACTCGCGTGCGACCTTGACGCCTGCCTCATGTTCTGCGACGACATCACCGACGAACAGATGCGTGACCTGGCGGTCGAGGTTGTAGATGCAGTCGACCTTCATGTCCAGGCCGGCCATGCGGGCCGCATCGTTCATATCGATCTTCAGTGAATTCTCTTCAATCTTGCCGATACGGTCGGAGACGGGGCAGAGCCTGGTGTGGTTGAGGTCGATGGTCTTGATGGAGGAGACGCCGGGCAGAATGATCTTGCTGCCGCCACCGAAACCGGCCATGGGGTGCGGCACTATGGCGCCGATGCCTATCTTGTAGTCGCAACGCATGAACTCGGCGTTAAACTCCATCGGAATCCCAGCCGGGCTCGGCCCTACGGGAACGCAGTTCTCGAACGGGTTGTGATTGAAGACGCGGAAACGCCCCATGACGTCCTTGCCCAGCTTCTTGGTGAAGTCGATGCCGTTCATGGAGCCATGGGCTCCGATAGCGGCGATAAAGCGTATCTGGTCGTCCTTGATGCCGGCGGCCGCAAGCTCTTCAAGTACATAGGGGATGATGTCGGCGCTGGGCGTAGCCCTGGACATGTCGTCGAAGAGGATGCAGACCTCTTTCTTGCCCTTCGCGCCCTCGCGGATAGGTTTTGCGCCGATGGGATTGGCAAATGCCTTGCGGAAGCCAGCGTCACTCAGCGCCGGTGTGCCATCGCCCTTGTGCTTGAGGACGTTCACATCCCACGACGCTGGAAAATCGAGTTCCAGTTCGGTGTCTCCGTACCAGGCGAGTATCGGAATAGTTACCTTTTTCGTGTCGCTCATATCTCCTCCTGTCGCAGTGCTCTGCTATGCAAGTGGGCCTACGATGAACAGGCCATTGTCCCTGTCCTGGCCGAGAATCTCCGCCTTGGTCTGTCTGCCCGAGGCAACCTGCAACGCCTCGGCATACAGCTCCGCACCGATCTCCTTTATCTGGTCCTTCTTGGCCAAGTCTACGTAGAAGTCGATGTTGTCCTTCATCCTCTGGTAGGTGACGCCATTCGCGGTGACTTTGACGACCGGGACGAATGGAGAACCCAGCGGTGTGCCCCTGCCCGTGGAGAAGAAGAGGATGTTGGAGCCTGCCGCCGCCAGCGCGGTCAGTGAAGGGGCGTCGAATCCGGGCCCATCGACGATCGAGAGGCCGCCCTTCTTCGGGCGTTCCCCGTACTCGTAGATCTCCTGAATCGTCTCGGAACCTCCCTTGGAGATCGCTCCAAGGGACTTCTCCTCGATGGTGGTGAGGCCACCTTCGATGTTGCCTTTCGTGGGGTTGGTGCCGCGCATGTCGACGCCCCGCTCGAGGAACCTCTCCTCATAGCGCCGCACCATGGCGGTGATCTGCGCGCCGACCTCCGGGGTGACGGCCCTTCTGGCCAGCAGGTGCTCCGCGCCGATGAACTCGGTGGTCTCGCTGAAGACGGCGCGGCCGCCCTTCTGAACGAGGATATCGAACGCGGCGCCGATGGCGGGGTTGCCGCCAAGGCCGGACGTGGTATCCGAGCCGCCGCACTCGGCCCCGAACATCAGTTTGGAATCGTCGAACTGTTCCCGCGTGACGCGCGAGGCATCGCTCACCATCTGCCGTGCTATGCGTGTGCCCTTCTCGACCGTGGCGATAGTGCCCCCGACCTCCTGGATAACGAGCTTCTCGACAGGCTTGCCACCGCGGGCGATGCCTTCCGCGATGCCATCGATATCCATGGGGTCGCACCCAAGGCTGATGAGCACGACCGCGGCGATGTTGGGATTGAGCCCCAGATTGGTGAGTGTACGGTTCGCCATCGCCAGATCATCGGGTGTCAGGGCGCACCCCTGGTGATGCAGGAACGGCACGGAACCCTTCACGTTCTCGCTCACCTGGCGGGCGGTCGCGGTTGCACACACCACCGTGGGAATAACGGCCACGTAGTTGCGGGTACCTACGGAGCCATCCGGTCGCGGATAGCCCCAGAAACTCACTTCGCCGCCCCCTTCACGACATCACCTCGGCCACGGGTGCTGGCAACGTTGTGTACATGGACGTGCTCACCCTTCTTGATGTCCTTGGTGGCCTCCCCGATCACCTCTCCGTACTTCAGGATGGAGGAGCCCGCTTTGATGTCGAGCAGGCTGAACTTGTGGCCGAACTGGATCGGGTTCACCAGCTTCACAGAGACCGGCTTCTTGTCGATCTCCAGCGCGACGCTGTCGCCCGCAGCCAGATCTGCCAGGGCCGTGGCCACGTTATCCTTGCTGTTCAGTACGATTGCCTTTCTCTCCATGCCACTCCTTTCAAGCAAACGTTATGTTTCACAACGCCCACAGCATTATATCATTTACATTTGTGCCGGTTGGACCGGTCACGACGAGCGCGTCACGGCCGCCTCTCTCCTTCAGAGCTTTGAAAAACCCGTAGGAGTCGAAGGAGCGCACATAGGCATCGGCGTCGAGGCCGTAATGGCTTGCCGTGGCGATCGTGTCTCCCGTCACCACAGCGCCCGCTGCAGGCGATGTGCCATCGATGCCGTCCGTGCCGCACGCGAGCACAGCCCAGTTCCGCCCCGCGATGCTCCTCGCGGCCAGCAGCGCGTAGTGCAGCATGCGGCCTCCGGTTCCGCTGGCGCGCGGAGGAACCGACACCACTGGCTCTCCACCGAAGGTCAGCAGTGTACCGGGCTGGCTGGATAGCGCCAGTGCACGGGCAACATGCGCTTCAACTGTCTCTTCGACCGGGCCGGTCACTGGAACACGCTCCGCTTCCACTCTGGTGATGAAGTCGGCGAAACGCGGAGATAACAGCTCGCGCTCCAGTGACCCGAGCACTACCGAGTTCGATGCGACCACCATGCTGTGGCTTCGCGGGCCAAGGTGGTCACGCCACAGTGCGGCCGGGTCTGCCTCACCGGCGTCGCCCTGCAGGAGTTGATTCCGGCACGACTCCGGGATTCGGTCCCAGAGGTGGTGTCTTTCGAGCACGCGAACGGCATCGGAGCAGGTCGTCAGATCCTGGACCGTGGGACCCGATGCGATGCTGGACAGGTCGTCACCGATCACGTCCGACAGGACCAGAGTCACGAAGAGGGCATCGGGTGCGGCCATGCGCAAGCGGCCACCCTTGACCTGAGAGAGGTGCTTGCGAACGGTGTTTATCTCCTGGATGGTCGCTCCTCCCGTGACCAGCGCACGGTTGGCGGCGCGGAAGTCGTCCAGGCAGATGCCGTCCTGTGGCAGTGTGAGCAGGGATGAGCCGCCTCCCGAGATGACCGCAATCACGAGGTCGCCCGCGCCAGCTTTGGAAAGCATCGAGAGGGCGGCGCGGGCTCCTTCGACGCTGGACTCGTTCGGATTGGGGTGATCAGCCGCGAAGAACCGGACGCCGGGGACGGAAGACTCAGCTTGTTCGCGGTAGACGTTTACCGTCCCGCCCGAGAACCTTGCCCACAACGCGCTGTCCTGGCGGAGCGTGTCGATCACCGCCCGTGCCATGGGAACGCCGGCCTTGCCCGCGCCCACGAGGTAGATATGTGATAGCGATGAGAGCGGGATGCGAACATCGGCCACCGTGAGCGTACGGTCTTCCGTGGACCATTGGAGGGAGGCCCGGGTTGCGCCGTAGGAGTCCGCGAGGGGCAGTACAACGTCCCGGTAGAGGGAGACTAGCCTGTCAGCGCGTTGCTCGAGCTGCATTGCCGGATACCACAGTCATCCGTACGGAGACGCCGTGCCCGGAACGCGATCTCGCGTGCTGGCCGGGTCGCAGCTTCCCGAATCGGCCGTGGCAAGTATACCATCAGCTTTCGGCAACTGCTCGTCAACCCACGACCTGCACCTGCTCGTTCTGAGCCGCATCCTCGGGCGCGCGCCGAGTCGGGGAGCATAGCTGGCAACGCCGGAGCGCAATTGACATGCCCGAACGGCCGTAATAATATATACACAATTGCGAATATATGAGAGGGTCATTGGAGGACCTGGTATGGATGAACTGGTGAAAGCAGCCCGGGCGCTGAGCGACCCGGCCCGGGTGAGAGTACTCAATCTGCTCATGCAGCGAGAGTGCTGCGTCTGCGAGGTCATGGACATATTGGGAATCTCGCAGGTCAATGCCTCACGCTACTGCAACGCACTCAAGGATGCCGGCTTTCTCGACGTGAGGCGGGACGGCCGCTGGAGGCACTACTCCATTTCCTCACAGTTGAGTTCTCCCGCTCTCAAGAACTTGCTTCGCGCGGTTGAAGAGAGTGCGGTTGCAGACTCGGTGTTGCTTGAGGACAAGCGTCGACTTCGGTGCAGCGGCCGTCGGTGCCTTCTGCCGAGCCCAACGCCCGATATGTGCGACGCGTGTAATGAGAGAATCGAGCGTGCATCGACGGCCGCCGTCCGAATTCTGCCGAGGAGGAGTTGATGCTGCTTGACCTTCTATGGGGCGGTCTGACCGCCCTCAAAGAGTACGTCGCTCTCCATGTGCTCACCTGCCTCATTCCCGCGTTTCTGCTGGCTGGTGGGATCGTAACGTTCATCTCGAGAGAGTCCATCATCGGTTACCTTGGGGCGGCGGCGCGCAAGTTGCAGTCGTTCGGCATCGCCGCCGGCGGCAGTTTCTTTGTGGCGGCATGCTCCTGCACGGTGATTCCGGTTTCCAGCGGCATCTACTACGGTGGCGCCGGAATCGGCGCCGCGTTCATCATTCTCTGGGTGGCGCCGGCGGCCAACATCCTCGCACTGACGTACACCGGATCCATCATCGGTGGGGCGATGGTGGTCGCCCGAGTCGTCTCTGCGCTGCTGATGTCAGTGGTGGTGGGATTGGTGATGTCGTACGCATTCAGAAAGGAAGAGGCGACCAGGGTCTCGACCATCGAGCAGCAGGGCGGGCCGCTGATGGAGAAGAAGAGCCTGGTGCTGCTTCTACTGCTCGTAGTCTGGCTTCTGTCACCCAATTATCTTGTCATCTCGGGGCCCTACTGGCAGAAGGTGGTGGTGTGGGCCATCGGTCTGGCGGCGGTGGCGGCCTATGTGGCGAAGTATTTCAGTCGAGACCGCATCAACGACTGGATGCGGGAGACGTGGTGGTTCGTGCGGCAGATCTTCCCGCTGCTGCTCCTTGGCGTATTCATCGTGGGAGTGGTTGGCGCGCTTCTCAAGCCGGAATGGGTGCAGGCGGCGCTGGGAGGCGAGGGCGTGCGCCAGTCTTTTCTGGCAACTATGATCGGGGCCGTTAGCTACTTCGCCACAATGACCGAGGCGCCGTTCGTGGACACGCTGATGGGGCTTGGCATGGGCAAGGGGCCGGCACTGGCACTCCTGCTCACGGGGCCCGGCCTCAGCCTGCCCAACTGGCTGGCCATCGCGAGGATATTCGGCAGGAAGAAAGCCATGGTGTATGTGCCGACGATCGTGGTTCTCGGCACACTGGTGGGATGGGTGGCCGGGTATGTCTTATAGGATCACAAAGACCGGCCTCAACTGCGGAGGTTGAGGCTTCGTTTTATGGTGAACGGAGGAGACGAACATGGACATTAAGATTCTGGGTACCGGGTGCGCGAAGTGCAGGGCAGTTGAGAAAGAGGTGAAAGAAGTGGTCGCTGGAACTTGGCGTCGATGCGGACATCGAGGACGTCAGGGATATGGCCAGGATCGTGTCCTACAAGGTCATGATGACGCCGGGACTGGTCATCGATGGTAAAGTCGTCTCCAGCGGTCACGTTCCGTCAAAGGGCGACGTGCGCAAGATGATTCTTGAGGCGAAAGGATAGTGCATCCGTGGCGCACTGCCAGTCTGAGCCGCGGCACATCTCAAGTGCAGCGTGCGAAGCAGTGAGCGGGGGTTGAACGCGATGAAGAGAACTAAGGCCGTCATGTCTGTTCCGGTGCTGTGTGTCTTACTTCTGATGTCTCTTGCCGGATGCTCTGGGGAAGTAACACCGCCTCCTGCCCAGGCCAGCGGTCAGACCACCGCGGCGCAGGGCGCCTACGAGTTGCGCAGCGACACTGGAATCGATGTGCTCTACTTCCAGACGAGCGATCCGTGCGAGTGCATGGCGGAAGTGGGTGTGGCCGTCAGGAACGCGGTCAACACTCACTTCGCGCAGGAGTTGCAGAGCGGAGAACTTCGCTTCTTCGTCATCTACTCGGATGACTGGTCGAACCGAGCGACATTCGAGATGTTCAAGAACCAGCCGTTCGACCTGTTCATCGTGGAGGTCGAGAACGGCAGAGGGCTGGCGACGCCTCTCTATGAGTTGTGGGGAGTGATGGGTGACGCCGAGGCCATCGATCTCTATGTGCGGGAACATATTGAGCAGAGCCTTGCGGGCCTTGCCTGACCATGGGCATAGCGTGCGGCACGATGCCGGGCGCTCGACGCTGCGGGCGTGTCCTGAATAGACGACCGCTGAAGCGGCGCAGAAGCGTTATCCACGACGGAGGTGGAGAACGACGACAAATAAAGGGTGGGGGAGTCCGAAGCCATCAGATTGTGAGGAATGAATGAACACCAGACGGATGATCCTGGCTTTGTACGCGGCACTGCTGCTGGTGCCTGTCCTGTCCGGGTGCTCCTCCGGGAGCATGCCGACCACTCCGACAGGGGACGTACCACAAGAGACCACTCCGCCCTCGGGTGCGGTGGAGCAGGGCGGCTTGCAGGCAGCGGAGGAACCTCAAGCCTCCGTTCCAGCCCCGGCCGCCTCCGACGATCCCGAAGACACCCCACCTGCACATGCTGAGGAGGAGTCTGCTCCTCCGGCGAACGATGACGGGCGGATCATCGGTCCATCCACCGGTCCGTACACCGCACGTGACGGCGATGGGGTCGACCTGGTGTACTTCGAGACGACCAATGCGTGCGCCTGCATGATCGAAGTAGGCGATGCGGTTGAGTCAGCGGTGCTCACGGCCTTCCAGCCGGAGCTACGCAGTGGAGAGTTGAGGTTCTACATGCTCTTCTCCAATTCGCCGGAGAACATGGATCTGGTGAAATCCCTGGGCGCCCAGCCGTTCGACCTGTTCATCGGGTCGTTCAAGGATGGACAGGGGCCGCTTGAGCCCGACTATGGCATATGGAGTCTCACCGGCAATAGCGAGGCGATCGAGGAACTGGTGCGCAGTCTGGTTCTGGACAGTCTGGAGGAACAGCGATAGTCATGGACGTATCCACACTCGTCTCGTCGAACGCTCCGCTGCTGGCAGCCATCGGACTGGGCCTTTTGTGTGCCGTCAGTCCGTGTGTCATGGCCACTAACGTAGCTGCGCTGGCCTATGTTGGCCGCAAGAGCACGCAGCCCGGTCAGGCGGTGATGACAGCGGTGCTCTACACCCTGGGGCGCATGTTCTCCTACACGGCCATCGGCATCCTCATCGTGCTGGTGGGTCTCGAGGTGAGCGTGCTTTCCCGGGTGCTACAGGGCGCCGGGGCCAGGTTCATCGGACCGTTTCTAATCCTGATTGGCGTGGTTCTGCTGTTTGCGCACCGGTTGCCGGCACTCTCTGGAGGGGGAGGACTACAACGCCTGGGCGCCCGGTTCGGGGACATGGGCGTGCTTGGCGGATTTCCGCTGGGGGCGCTGTTTGCCCTGGCGTTCTGTCCCTACAGCGGTGTGCTGTTCTTCGCCGTGCTCATTCCACTGGCCCTGCGGACGGCGGGAGGAGTCGCATTGCCCGCGGTGTTTGCCATAGGAACCGGCGTGCCGGTCCTGATCTTCGGCGCGCTGCTGTCGTTTGGCGTGGCACGCGTCTCCTCCTGGACGGATAGGCTGACGCGCGCCGACAGAGTGATACGAATCGTGACTGCACTCGTATTCATCGGGGCGGGAGTGTACTACCTGCTTGGAGTCTGACGTCATAGAACGAAGCCGCCCAGCGCCTCGTGGCGCATTAACGTCATCGGCGAGTCGATGGGAGCCATCACCAGTAGTCTGTGGACTCCTTCTCTTCTCGCACGATAGCTCCAGACAAGGACCTGTGCGTGCACGGAGCGATGCCGAGCGGCGTTACACCGGCGAAGAAGCGGCGCGACAGCGGAATCTCGAGCATCTTCATCCCTGCGATCAGCACCAACACCTCCGTGTCTCCGGCGGCGCCCACGGGGACATCCCGGCTGTCAGGGATTTCGAGCGAATCCGGGCGTGATGTGTCCGATAAGGATACCCCCACAGGAAGGCACAGTGCTACCACACTATGAGGCAGCGCCCCAAACCATGTGGTCATGCGCCGCTCGTCGGAGGGAGAGTTGTTGCCGGTCATGCTGTCCGGCTACTGCTTCACTGCAGTGATGAGGGCGGAGCGCACGTAGTCGGCGTATCCGGCGCCGTGCTGCCATCCGCTGATGATCTCCTCACTCTCGGGCTTGATATCGACCAGAATGGCGGTGAAGCCCGCCCGGTGCAGCATCCGCTCCAGGTCCGACACCAGAGCGGCGCCACCCACGCAGCCGCACAGTGAGCCCGTATCGCTCCTCAGGTTCGCGGGTAGAGGCTTAATGGCAACGACGTCGGAAATCGCCAGCCGACCCCCGGGCCGCAGTACACGGAAGGCATCGTCAAACACCGATTGCTTGTCCGGGGAGAGGTTGACAACGCAGTTCGACAGGATGACGTCGATGGTCCCGTCAGCCACCGGCAGGTGCTCGATCTCTCCCAGCCGGAACTCGACGTTGTGGTATCCGGCCGCACGCGCAGCGCGCCTTGACTTCGTCACCATGTCAGGGGTCATGTCCACTCCGATGACCTTGCCTTTCGAGCCGACTCTGTGAGCCGCGAGAAAACAGTCCAGTCCTCCGCCGCTCCCGAGGTCCAGCACGGTTTCCCCTTCCTGCAACGCGGCGATGACGTGCGGATTGCCGCAGCCCAGGCCCATGTCCGCTCCCGCCGGAACCGCCGACACGTCGTCAGGCGAGTATCCGAGCTTCGCGGCGTACTCGGTGGCATCGCGAGGGGACGGTGCGTCGGTCCCTCCGCAGCAACAGGAACCCTCTGCGCGTGCGATAGCGCCATATCGGTTTCGCACCTGTTCTCGCAGAGTGTCGCTATCAGGCTGATTCATTGCGTCACCGTCCTCGAGCCATTCGTTCATGTTCCCACTCGGCCGTTCGATGCCACCCTCCGGGTTCGCTGACACCGGCAGATCTCGCCCGGATCACACGCCAGTACGCGCTGCAGGGAAGCCAGGTCTGCCTCGGTCTCCGGTGAACCGGAGAGGGATTCCACAAGCCACTGCCGCAAGAGAGGCGGAAACTCAGGTGACAGCCGGTAGTACACCCAGCGGCCATGTTTGCGGCTGTGCACCAGGAGTGCTCCTCGCAGAATGCTCATGTGCCGCGACACCGTTGGCGTGGCGAGGTTGAGCAGCGCGGTTATCTGGCAGACGCACAGCTCCTCGTGCTGCATCAGTACGGCAAGAACCCGCATGCGATTCGGGTCGGCAATTGCTCTTGCTGTTGAGACGGTCTCGTACATGGCATCGAGATCATTTAGCCGAATGGCTAAATGATATTTCGACCGACCCCGATTGTCAAAAGACGCTATGAAGGTGGTGCTGTCGGCGGTTGGGTCTCACCGGCGTGTGTACGGGACTCGCTCCTTCAGATGGGAGTGGCGCGCGGCATGTCGGCGTGCTCGTTCTGCCGAGAGCAGTGGGAGCAGGCGCGAGCCTTTCGCGCCTTCAGGCCAGCATGACCTGGAACAACAGACCGGCCAGGGTAGCGGCCAGGAAGACCACCACGACGAACACGACGACCAGCTGCGGCTTGAGGATGCCGGCCAACATGCTCATCTCGGGGATGCTCATGCCTGCGCCTCCGATTATCAGCGCGATGACCGCCCCCATGCTCATGCCCTTCTGTACCAGCGCGAGCGCCACCGGGATGATCGTCTCTCCGCGTACATACAACGGCACGCCGATGATTGCAGCCACCGGAATCGCAAAGGGGTTCTGCGGACCGGCCAATCGCACCACCATCTCACTGGGGACGTAGCCGTGTATCGCCGCCCCGACCGCAACTCCTATGAGGAGGAACGGCAGGATCCCGCGCAGGTCATGCCAGGCGCCAGCGAAGGCATGGCGAAGCTTCTCCGCAAACGTGGGTAACGCCGCCCGTTCAAATTCGTCGGCGCTGACAATCCTGACGTACTTGGCGTACCCCAGCCACGAAAGGATGGCGCCGGTAATCACGGCCAGAATGAAGGTGGTCGCACCGTAAGCTACGCAGGCCTTCCAGCCGAGGAGGGCCAGGATCATCGCGAGTATGATTGGATTGAGCAGCGGCGACGCCAGGAGGAATGACATGGTGGCGCCGAAAGGCACGCCGGCTCGCAGCAGCCCGACGGTCATCGGAATGGTGGAGCATGAACAGAACGGCGTCAGCGCTCCCAGTCCCGCACCGGACAGGTACCCGAGCCCCCACTTCCTCTGGAGCCATCTCTGCAGCGAGTCTTTCGAAATGTATTGCAGTGCGAGCCCGACGAGCGTGCTGATGCCGAGGAAGAGGGCGAAAAGCTCCGCAAGGGTCAGGAAGAGGAACTGTAGGGACGACCACAATGCAGTCATAGGTGACAAGCATCTCCTATCGCAGGCAAAACACCTCCACCATCAAGCTACGTTCACAAGAAAGAAGAAGAACGGGGTGTGTATCTGTTATCCCTCAACGAACTTCCCTATATGGGCCAGACCATCCTTCCACACGTCGAGCCCAGAGCGGTAGGCCTCGCGTCCCTTGGGGGTCACGCTGTAGACCTTGCGCCTCCGTCCGTTGACAACCTCAAGGTGACACGTAACACAGCCGCACGCTTCAAACTCCCGCATTACGGGATAGACCGTCCCCTGGGTGGGCACACAGAAGTTGTCGGTCAGCCGTGCAACTCGTTGGATGATCTCGTAGCCGTGGGCCGGGCCAGCGCAGACTGCGCCGAGGATGAAGAACTTGCACAGGCTCGCGTTCAAGATGCGGCTCCAGTACATCCTGCCGGTGTAGTTGATGGTCATCTGTGCACTGCCGGATACCTTGAGGATCAAGGCTTATTGTGCAGCGGCCAGTCTTGCGTGTCAACACGAATCGGCCGCGTCCGGTGGCAAGCGCATGCCAGGTTGCCGTCGCAGGATGGGAGAAGAGCCGCTTCCCAAGAAGGCTTCATGACGGGTTTGCCGGAGCCAGGACGCGATCGTCTGCTTTGCAGGGATCCAGCTCGCAAGAATGAAGCCTGCTGTGTTGCCAGCGACGGGCCGCCGCATCTCATCGCTGGCAGTTAACGGAGGTGCGCTGGGTGCTTTGCTGGCAGCGGCCGCGCCATGAGCACGGCGTATATCCGCGCCTGCGCTCGCCCTCACTGGTGCACGAACTGGCGGCGAATGACACCTCCTCTGGTGGTTCATGTGCCGACGTAATCGCTGGGAGACCCGGCGCGGAAGGTGAGCAGTCCAATCCGTGGACGATGCGAAACCTATGATCTCGTCCAGACAGATGGGTGACACATGAGACATGCACATACTATGGCCGGCGTACGAATGTGTATGAGATCACACCGGGGTATCGGAAGCTGTCGAGGTTGACTGATCTATCGAAGGAGGCGGGACGACGACTCAAGTGGTTCGACTACTACTACTCGCATGGTGAGAATGCGAGGCTGACCTGCCGCCATTTCGACATCTCACCACAGACGTTCTATCGCTGGAAGAGGGCGCTACAGTGCTGTGTGGAGATCAGCGGCATGGAGGTGCACGGCCACGTCGGCCGCGCAGGGTGAGACAGCCGGAGTACTCGCTTACGCTAGCTGAAGCGGTAGAGGAGTCCGAGAGAGCAGTACCCACGCTGGGGCAAGGACAAGCTGGTCGTGTTGCTGCGCAACGACGGGTTCAGCACGTCGGCATCGACGGTGGGCCGAATACTGAGGCGGCTCAAGGAGCGAGGCGTGCTGCACGAGCCTGTCTGCAAGGGGATCTCGGCGAGGAAGCGACTGCGAAGGCGGCCCTACGCCGTAAGGAAGCCGAAGGAGTATGTGGCGGAAGCTCCGGGGGACATCGTAGAGGTGGACACACTTGATGTGCGGCCGCTGCCGGGAGTCATACTGAAACACTTCACCGCCAGGGATATCGTCTCGAGGTGGGATGTGCTGGAAGCACACACCAGGGCGACCTCACGGACTGCATCCGCCTTCATCGACACGCTCCTGGAACGGATGCCCTTCCCGGTGAAGGCAATCCAGGTGGATGGAGGTCCAGAATTCGAGGACCTCTTCGAGGTGGAGTGTCGGAAGAGAGGCATCCATCTCTTCGTGCTGCCTCCCCGCTCTCCCAAGCTGAACGGCCACGTGGAGCGCGCGCAGAGAACGCACACAGAGGAATTCTATGAGCTCACCGATAGTGGCTTCGACATCGCCGAACTCAACCAGGCACTACGCGAGTGGGAGCGCATCTATGATACCGTTCGCCCACATCAGGCACTTGGCTATCTCACCCCGAAACAATTCCTCCAGCAGTACCATCACAACCGAAAGGAGGTGATGTGTCACTAATCTACTGAACGAGTACAACCTATTGACAAACGTGGGGGGCAGAATTAGTATGACACCACAGCCATACATCGTGTCGCGATACATGCACAGAGACGGGTTATGCGGAGGTGAGGCCTATGTAGCAGCGTCGGTGTCCGGGCGTCTCTCTTCACAGCTTCCCCAGCTACATCCTTTGGAAAGGAGGTGAGAGCAGTTGACTACCACGTTGATTATCCTGATCGCGCTCGTCCTCTACGTGGCAGTGTACTTGCTGTACGGCAAGCGTATCGCCCACAATGTGGCCAAGCTTGACGCGACGGCGAAGACACCTGCACACAGGTTGTATGACGGCGTGGACTACGTGCCCGGCAAGTGGCCGGTAGTATTCGGTCACCACTTCGCCTCTATCGCGGGCGCGGGTCCGATTGTTGGCCCCATCCAGGGCGTAACCTGGGGCTGGGGCGCGGCCATCCTCTGGATCTGGTTCGGCAATGCCTTCATCGGCGCCGTGCACGATTTCATGGCGCTGGTGGCATCGATCAGATACGACGGCCGCTCCATTCAGTGGGTCGCGGGCGATGTGATGAAGCCGAGGGTTTCGGTTATCTTCGGCATATTTGTCTATATCGCCATGATCCTGATCATTGCGTCCTTCACCAATGTCGTGATGAGCACGTTCGTTGGTGTGCCGTCGGTGGCTATGGCGTCGATCCTTTTTATTGTCATCGCTGTCATCATCGGGTACCTGCTCTACTGGAAGAAGCAGAGCCTTGTGGCGATGACCGTATTGGGACTCGTGCTGTTGGTCCTGGCGATCTGGTTCTCTCTGGGCAACCCGCTCACCGCGGAGGCGGGCGTCTGGCGCTGGGTGCTGCTGATCTACATCATCCTGGCCGCGGCACTGCCGGTCACCATACTGCTGCAGCCGCGTGACTACCTGAATGCGTATCTGCTGGTGGCGTTCCTGGTGATCGGCGGACTGGCGTTCGTGATCATCAATGAACCGCTATCCTGGCCGGCGTTCACCAGCTTCGATGCGGTACTCATCGGTGGCAAGCCGTCCCCGTTCTGGCCGACTGTCCCGCTGATTATCGCGTGCGGCTCCCTCTCAGGCTTCCACGCCATTGTGGGCTCGGGTACGACGTCCAAGATGCTCAACAACGAGATGGACGCGCTGCGCATCGGCTACGGTGCGATGCTGACTGAAGGCTTCCTGGCGACTGTTGTGGTTGCCTCCCTCGGTGCGTTCGGTCTCGAAGTTGCGAAGAAGACGGCTGCCGATGTCGGCGCTGCGGGCTGGACGGTTCTCGGCATTCCGCAGTTCAGCCAGGCGTATGCCATGGGCGCCAATCAGGCGTTTGGCATGTCGCTGTCGTTCGGCACGACGTTCGCCTCGCTGGTGGTCTGTGCTTTTGCGCTGACGTCGCTGGACACCACGTGCCGCCTCGGACGCTTCGCCTGGCAGGACTTCTGGGGTCGCGTGGTCAGTCCCGGGGCGCAGTCGGGCGGTGGCTATAAGTTCTTCACCAACCGCTGGGTGGCCTCAATCATCGCTGGTGGACTGGGCGTATACATAGCGACCACCGGCGGCTTGTTCTCGGCCATCTGGGCGGCGTTTGGTGCGGCCAACCAGATGCTGGCGGCGGTCGCCCTCATGACCGCCTGCGTCTTCTCCACGAAGATCCTGCGCGGCGGGCAGAAATGCTGGTTGACGCTGATTCCAGCGTTCTTCCTCTGGATAACGGTATTCGCGGCGATGATCTGGTACGTGATGAACATGGCCGGTTCCGCCAGCCCAATCACCATGGGGTTCATGGTCATTCTGATTGTTCTGGCGGTCATACTGCTTATCGAGGCATTGAGCTCGCTGCGAGGTCCTAAGAAGTAGTAGATCTTGATACTCAAGGCAATCATAGGGTTTCTGCGAGACTTTGGAAGCGGGCTAAGATCCCATTCCACTGAGTACGTCGAGTTCGAACTCAGGGAAATGGAGAACATCTTAGCCCTGCTTCTATTCAGCTCGTTCCTCGGGCTGCCAAGTCCGCCATCCGACCTGTCCCTGCGGCTCATGCCCTATATGGTGCGGGAGATGCACGTCATGAGCCGCAGGGCGGGCGACCTGGACGACGTTGCCGGCGAAGTTGCCGGTATGTTCATCGATTGAGGATGACTCGAATGGCGCTGCGCATCGTGTATTCGGTAGGCAAGGGCGGAGTCGGCAAGACCACATGCGCTGGCGCGCTCGCCGTGCAGTCGTCGCGCCGTGCGCGTACCCTGGTGGTCTCGCTGGATCCAGCTCACAATCTCGGTGATGTCCTCGGCCGCGCGCTCGGCGGCGAGATCACCGAGGTGGCGGCCGGCCTCTGGGCGGGCGAGGTAGATATGGATGCGGCCATACGCCGCTACCTGGACGCCAGCACGCAGAAGCTCAAGGGCATGTACGCCTACCTCAAGACGATCAATATCGATGGCTATCTTGAGGCGATGAAGCTCTCGCCCGGCATCGAGGAGTACGCTACGCTGCAGGTGATGGAGGAGTTGATCCGCGATGCGGAGGGACGGTTCGACGTGGTTGTGTTCGATACGCCGCCGACCGGGCTGACCCTTCGTGTGCTGGCGCTCCCCCGGGTCTCGCTCCTCTGGGGAGAACGCCTCACGAAGCTGCGTCGGGAGATACTTGACCGGCGGCAGATAATCAAGAACATAAACGGAGAGCGCACCTACACCATAGATGGGCAGAAGCACGTGCTTGCCTCCGATGAGAAGAGCGATGAGGTGATGGGCGAACTGCGCGACTACGTGGAGCGCATGCGGCGGCTCACGTCACTGCAGGCCGATCCGGCCGTGAGCCGCGTGATGCCGGTGATGAACGCAGATCGACTCTCTCTGTTCGAAACCCAGCGCGCACTCGGTACACTGAGAACCCTCGGCATGCCGGTGGGGCCGGTGATCATCAACAAGGTCGGGCTGAAGACCTCCGATGCGCAGACCGTTCAGGACATCGGCCGCGAAATCGGACTTCCCATTCGTACCATCCCGTTTTCGCCAGCGGAGCCGGTTGGCATGGAGGCGTTGAGCGCACTGGCGGACAAGATCGACTTCAACGAGTGGATTCCAGGATAGTCTGCAGCCCGACGCCACTTCGTCCGCGGCAGCGGCCTGCAATCCCATGAGGAGAGGGGACAACTGAGATATGGATGCATCGTCGTGGATCCTTCCGCTCATAATCGTTGCTGCCCTGGGCACGACCGTCGCGTACTTCGTCGGCCGCCGCCACAACACGAATCTGATGAAGTACTACGCGCATATCATGGAAACGGCGTTGAGGCCGACCGATCAGCAGTACACCTGGATCGGAGGCTATCTGGGCTACAAGGCCGAGTACCAGATGAAGGACGATGTCATCAAGGATATCAAGGTGACACTGCACCTGAAACCGCGCATGAGCATCTTCTACCTTCCGGTGTCCCGGTTCACCATGCCGCACGACCGCATGTACGTTGTCATCCAGAGCAAGAAGGGGCTGCCGGGAGAGGCGCACCTGATCAAGAAGGGGCAGTACCGCTTCATCCCTGCCGGCATCGACCGCCCGGAGCAGTTCCAGCGCCGGAAAGTGGTGCTGGGCGGCGTGGAGTTCGAAGTCATGTACCTGGATTCACGTGGTGAACGGGCGGTGCTTGGCTGGGCGGAGTCGATCAAGGCGGAGGACTACTCGATGATCAAGCATCTCTCCTTCACATCCAGCACCAATGTGGTCTATGCGAGGATGGAACCGGGAGAGGCGCTTATTCCGGCTGTTCTGAAGACCGGCCAGGAGTTCACGCGCTCCCTGGTCCGATAACGGCTGTTCGGGCACAACTCCTCTTTGCGCGCCCCGTGGCAAGCTGATAAGCTTGCACGCTTGGAGGTTTCATATGGCAGAAAGCGTCACCATGGATAAGATCGTCTCCCTCTGCAAGCGCAGGGGCTTCATATTCCAGAGCAGCGAGATCTACGGTGGTCTGGGAAGCTGCTGGGACTATGGACCGGTAGGCGTGGAGCTGAAGCGCAATGTCAAGAACGCGTGGTGGCGCAGCATGGTGGAGTCGCGAGCCGATTCGGTAGGCTTGGACTGCAGCATCATGATGCATCCCATGGTGTGGAAGGCAAGCGGTCACGTGGACGGATTCAGCGATCCGCTGGTGGAGTGCAAGAACTGCCACATGCGCTGGAGGGCGGACCAGCTGGAGAAACCAGCGTGTCCCTCCTGTGGTGGGGAACTGACCGAGCCTCGCAACTTCAATCTGATGTTCAAGACGTTCATGGGGCCGATCGAGGATGCGGCCGCGGTGGTGTACCTCAGACCGGAGACGGCTCAGGGTATCTTCGTCAATTTCGAGAACGTGGTAACCACCAGCAGGAAGCGCCTGCCGCTGGGCATCGCTCAGATCGGGAAGTCCTTCAGAAACGAGATCACTCCCGGGAACTTCACGTTCCGAACGCGCGAGTTCGAGCAGATGGAGATGGAGTTCTTCGTGAAACCCGGCACGGACGAAGAATGGTACCGGTACTGGGCCAACGAGCGCTACAGCTGGTACCTGGGGCTGGGCATCCGCAAGGAGAACCTCCGGATGCGCGAGCATGAGAAGTCCGAACTGGCTCACTATGCCAAGGCGTGCGTCGATGTGGAGTACCTCTTCCCCATTGGATGGTCGGAGCTCGAGGGTATCGCTAACCGGACAGACTTCGATCTGACCCAGCACGCGAAGCACAGTGGCAAGGACCTGAGCTACTTCGATGCCCAGACGAACGAGCGTTACGTTCCGTACGTGATTGAACCGTCCGCGGGCGCCGACCGCTCCGTTCTGGCGTTCCTCGTTGATGCGTACCGGGAGGAAGAGGTGGAGGGCGCTGCGCGCACCGTTCTCAAGCTGCATCCCTCACTCGCCCCCGTGAAGGTGGCGGTATTGCCGCTGAGCCGGAACGAGAAGCTGACACCGCTGGCCCGCCGGATACACGAGGAACTGAGCAGACACTTCGTCACTGAATACGATGATACCCAGAGCATCGGCCGCCGCTACAGGCGGCAGGACGAGATCGGCACGCCTCTCTGCGTGACCATCGACTTCGAGTCGCTCGACGACAATCAGGTCACGATCCGCGACAGGGATTCACTGGCACAGATACGCATACCGGTCGACCAGGTGGAGCGGGCACTCAAGGCGAAGCTGGCTGGCGAGGCCTTCGACGAGGGCAGCCTCTGGGCCGGCGCCCGCACGTAGCTGAAACGAAGCTGGAAACGCACCGGGGGCGGCTCTTAAGAGCCGCCCCCGGTCGTTTGTGTGTCAGTCGCGACGACTACTTCTTGAGCAGTGCGACCATCTGGGGGATTATCTCGTAGAGGTCGCCTACCACCGCGTAATCGGCGATGCGGAACAGCGCGACCGAGGGATCGGAGTTGATGGCCACGATGGTGCCCGACTCCCTCATGCCGGCCAGATGCTGGGGTGAACCGGAGACGCCGACGCCCACGTAGAGCTTCGGTTTCACGATTGTGCCGCTGAAGCCGACCTGGAAGTCCTTGCTGATCCAGCCATCATCAACCAGCGGCCTGGTGGCGCCGACAACGCCTCCGAGGGCGTCGGCAAGCTGCTTCACCAGTGCGAAGTCCTCCGCTTTCTTGAGTCCTCGGCCCGCGCAGACGATGACATCAGCGGCGGCGATGCTGGCTGCCTTGGGTGCGCCCTTGCCGAGCACCTTAACACCGCTGTCAACCTTGAGGACGTCCTTCTTGACGATCTCTCCCTTGCGGGATTCGTCCTTAGCACCTGCTTCAAGCGCGCGGTAGCGGACCGTCACCATTGCCGGCATGGACTTGGACTTGATGTGGGCGAGGAAGTTGCCGGTGAAGGCCGGCCTTACCTGCAACAGCGACCCGTCCGCCTGCAGTTCGAGTGCGGTGCAGTTGGAGGTGAGTCCGGCTTCGAGGGCGGCGGCCACTCGCGGCGCCAGGGCTTTCCCGGCGAACGTGGCGCCGAATAGGACGACGGCCGGCTTCAGCTCGTTGACGAGCGAGACCAGGTTCTGCTTCTGCGTGAGCGCGTCGAACGTGGCGAGCGACTCGTCGTCGTAGACGTAGACGGTATCGGCTCCGAATGCCACCAGTTCCTGGGCCAGTCCGGAGACGCCGGACCCGAGTATCGCACACGCAACCTTGGCGCCGGTCTTGTCGGCCAGTTCGCGGCCTTTGCCAAGGAGTTCAAATCCGATGGGGTGGACGCGGCCACCTTCCTGTTCGATGTAGACAAGTACGCCTTTGTTCTCCATCACTCTACCCTTTCAGCAGGCCCGCTTTGTCGAGCGCCGCAACGAGCTGGCTCGCCGCATCCTCGCCCTTGAGGACCTCTCCCTTGCGTTTCTTCTCCGGAGGCACGGTGATGCTTTCGACTACCGTACCCGAGCCGGCAGCACCGAGCTTCGAGGCGTCGGCGCCGCCAAGGTCGGCGGCAGTCCACTTCTCGACCTCCGCCTTTCTGGCACGCAGTTTCTCTTTCAGTGTGGGCAGGCGCGGGATGTTGAGTTCCTTGGTACCGGTGATGAGCAGCGGGAACGAGGCCTCGACGTTCAGAGAGCCCGCGGATGTCTCGGTCACCGCCGTAACCTTCTCGGTGGTGACATCGGTTATCTGAGATACGAAGGGCAGCATGGAGATGCCCAGTCGCTCAGCGACAGCGGGCCCGATCTGGCCCGTATCGCCGTCGACGGTCTTCTCGCCACAGAGAACGAGGTCGAATGCCCCGACCTTCCGTATGGCGGCCGCCAGCGCGTAGGATGTCGCCAGGGTATCGGAGCCGGCGAAGGCATCGTCACAAAGGAG
>JAXGQG010000050.1:0-27677 GCA_040766535.1 Dehalococcoidia bacterium
GATCAAGGTGTTCCGGGTTGCTCTTGCGAGGGGGAAGGTGGCAATCGCCTCGGGGTAGTTCGCCCACTTGATGGTCTGGGGAATCAGCGTGGGAGGGTACACGAAGATCTCCCAGTCTTCCTTAAGAGAACTCGATATCATCCAAAAAAAGGGAGCCAGAATAAGGCAACCAAAGACAAGAATAAGGGCATACACAAGGACACGCAGCACAAACGTCCTAGCCCTGATGCCGATGATACCCGGGCTAGCGGCAGACCGGCGCACGTGCAGGCGCGGGACATGGTCTCTGATTCCCATCACGGCTACCTCAGCCCTTCGTAGTAGACCCACCCTGAGGATGTCCTGAAAGTCACAAGCGTAGCCGTCAAGATGACAATGCATAGCACCCAGGCCAGGGCTGAAGCGTAGCCCATCTTGAAGTAGCGCCATCCGTTGTTGTAGAGGTAGAGAACGTAGAAGAGCGTGGCGTTGCCAGGGCCGCCTCTGGTTATGACATAAGCCGACGAGAATACCTGTAAGGAACCGATGAGGCCCATCACTAGGTTGAAGAATATTACCTGTGTAGTCATAGGCACCGTAACGCTCCAGAAGCGGCGCAGGGTCCCGGCACCATCGATAGCTGCTGCCTCGTATAGCTGAGTCGGAACGTTCTGCAGCCCGGCGAGGTAGATGACCATCCCCCCGCCAACTCCCCACATACTGGTTAGGATAAAGGCTGGAAGGGCCCACTTAGGATGCATGAACCACCCGGGCCCGGGTAGCCCGATCTTCCGCAATACGAGGTTCACCAGGCCCAACTCAGGGTTGAAGAGCCACATAAAGAGAACGCCTACTGCGACGCCAGACAGCACGGCAGGCATGTAGAAGACAGTGCGGAAGGTGGAAAGGCCTCTAACGTTTTGGTTCAGGAGCACTGCGAGCAGATAGCCTGTGATGACCTGCAATGGCACAGCGGCAAACGTATACAGAAACGTGACCCTCAACGAATGCCAGAACAGCTCATCATGCAGAAAGAGGTTCCTGTAGTTGTCCAGACCCACGAAGCGTGGCGAGCTCAGGATATCGTATGAGGTCAGGCTTAAGTAGATGGAGGCAAGGAATGGGCCGGCAACGAAGGCGATGAATCCCAATATCCACGGCGAGATCCAGAGGTAGCCCTCAAGTTCCTCTCTCTGGCCAAGGCTGAGCCTGCCCACTGTAGTCGACACCTCCGACTCTCATGATATGGATTCACTGGCATATAGGAGCGCGGCCCCGGCCACACTGACTCTCGCCAGCCGGTGACCTGGGGCCGCAATTGCTCCCAATCACCCGGGATTGCTACTCCGACTTGCTCAGTATGCTATCTATCTTCTGCTTGGCCTCGGTCAGAGCTGCCTGCACGGCCGTCTCACCACGGAACATGGGATCGAGGTACTGGTTCATCGTATCGAGGAATACCTCAGGCGCCTTCGAACCGAGCCACTTGGGACGGAATTCATCGACATCCAGACGAGCGATGAGCTGCTCCCAGAAACTGCGCTGCTCAGGCGTCGCAGCAAAGTCGAGCAACTCCAAAGGCCTGTACGGTCCTGGGAAGACGAGTTCCGCCACTATGTCACGCCCTTCCCTTTCCAGAGTCTGGAACTTCAGAAAGGCCCATGGTCCCTCTACCTGAGCTGCTTTCGCGTTGACTGGGTTCATGTTGCTCCCGAGCATCGAGACCTTGCGAACGTCCCATGGGAAGGGTATGCACTCCCACTCGAATGGGGCCTTGTTCCAGGCTGCATATGAGTTCCAGCCAGCAACAAAGGCCACTCTACCACTGAGCCATGCGCCTTGCTCGCCCAGCAGCTCGCTCTCACTGACCGTGGGCGCAACTGCATGCTTGAGGTACAGATCCACCATCCACTGATAGGCCTCGACTACCTCAGGGCTGTCGATTAGGGTCTGGGTCTCGTCCAGGTACATGGGGGGCGTGTCGAATATCTCTCCTCCGTTGCCCCAGACAATCTGCTCATGCCCCTGCCAGAACGCCTGGCCCAGCCCACTGATGCCCCACTGCTCAGCGGTACCGTCCTCTCTCCGCTTGGTGCACGCGACGGCCGCTTCCGTGAGGTCAGCAAGCCCCCACGTCCAGAATGCGTCGGTGCCGAAAGACGGGATCTCTATGCCCGCCTCGTCTGTCAGAGCCCTGTTGACGTAGATGCTTGGGCTATCAGAGATGAAGTTGCCAAACCCGAACAACTTACCCTCGTAACCCACCTGGAGGCGCTGGTCGACTATGAAATCGTCCATGGGCACGGCATCGCGCTCGACAAGATCATCGAGCGATCGAAAGATGCCCTTTCTGACGAAGCTGGAGAAGTACTGGTCACTGCAGGCAACCATGTCGGCTCCCACCCCTCCGGCCAGAGAGGTAAGCAGCTTCTCGTGGTACCCTCCCCAGGGTGCCGGCTCCATGCGCAGCTCGTACTCCGGGTACTTCTCCATGAATGCAACTGCCAAGCGGCCCTGCTGGGTTTCCGGCTCTCCGGTACCCCAAAAGGCATAGCGGAAGGCGATTGGGGCCTCAGAAGCAGCGGCAGGCTGACCTCCCTCAGCGGGAGCCGGTTCGGCAACTTCGGTCTCCGGTGCGGTTGCGGGTGCTGGTTGGCAGGCGACTAGGGCGGACATGCCGGTTCCCAGTACTGCCAATCGCATGAAACGTCGTCTGCTAAGTAGATCGGTCATCCCACCCTCCTCCTTGGTTCCAAGCTGCTACGCAAATAGGACAGTGCTGCGCCATGAAGAGCCGACATCGTCTCTCAGGCATACCCCCAAGTTCACCCTATATGCATCATACCGATACTGCCCATGTCGATCGACGCCTTGAGTGCCGTATGAGTGCCGCGCAGTGCCGTACTGGGGATCCAGACCGTTGCCCGCGGACGGCCACCCTGCCTATACTTCCGTCTGTGGATCTACCCTCTGCAGCAACACCGGCGCGACTGACCCAACGGATGGCTCATGGCTGACGCTGAGTCCTACACTGATAGCTATCTTTCCCACGTCCGCGACGCGCTCACGCACCTCTTCGACACTGCCCACCTCCAGAGCCACCCATTGGCCGCTTACCTCGTTACCGCCACTATCACCGACCCCATCGTCCGAGCTCAGGCCATCACCGAGACTCTTCTGCAAGCCATCACCGACCTGAAGCCGCTACCCGGCGTTTCCCCGCGCGACCCGGCCTACCGCCCCTACGCCGTGCTGCGCGGCAAGTACGCCGAGGGCGTTTCCAACCAAGAGATCCAGGAACGGCTGGCCATCAGTCGGCGCCAGTTCTTCCGCGAGCAGCAACGCGCCGTGGAGGCCCTAGCCGCCATCCTCTGGGAGCGCCGCCTAAACCGCACGGGCGACCAACCGCCCGAGCACCAGACACTGGCCGACGAGTTGGAGCAGCTGGGGCTCCAGCCCCGAGCCTTTACTGTGGCCACCGTGGTAGAGCAGGCTGTAAAGGCTGTCCGCAGCCTCACCGATTCGTGCGGCGTGGTCGTGAGCTTGAGGGCGGCGAGTCCGGCCCAGGCCTTCGCCGATGTAGTCCTCACCCGGCAGCTCGTAGTGTCACTCCTCAGTGGTCTGGCACAAGCCACCGGTCCTACCTATCTGGCCTTGGATATCGAGGAAGAGGAGCGCTGGGTATCGGTACGCGTCAGGGGCCTACCTGCGGACCTCAGCGAAGACACACTGGATGATCACCTGAGTCTTCCCGCCCAGCTGGCCCAACGAGTTGGCGGCCGCCTCACCCAAGGCCAGAGAGGTGCCAGTCTGGGGCTTACCTTACTTCTGCCCTCAGACCGAGAGGACCACATCGTCATCGTGGATGACAACCCCAAGGCACTGCGGCTCTTCCAGCGATATCTGGAGCCGCATCGCTACCGCATCACCACCGTGCAAGAGAGCTCGGCGGCCCTGCCCGAGATACGACGTCTTCAGCCAGACGCGGTGCTGCTGGACGTGATGATGCGGGACGTGGACGGATGGCAGATTCTGCAGGCGCTCAAGACCGACCCCTACACCCAAGACATCCCGGTGATCGTGTGCTCCGTGCTGGCCGAGGAGGCGCTAGCCACCACAATCGGAGCAGACGCGTACCTGCGCAAGCCAGTTACCCAGTCATCGTTGGTTCTGGCTCTGACACAGGTCCGCCTGGGGTAAGGTGGCGAGCTGGCATGGCCTGTAACACAGTCTCTAGCCAACGAACCATCTCCTGAGCGCCGAAATGCTCGCCCCGGTACACCGTCATCTCCCCGTGTCCCATGGTCGCCACGTCCTGGGCGAAGCCATAGGCGGTGATCGCGACCACCGGCACGTCCTTCCCTCCCTGCCTGGCTCGCAGTTGATGGAGGACCTCCAGCCCGTTGATCTTAGGCAGCATCAAGTCCAACAGTAGCACGTCCGGAGTGCGATCGAGGAGTGCCAGGGCCTCCTCCCCGTCATAGGCCGCCAGGACCTGCCACGCTCCATTAGCAGCGCTCAAGTAGCGCTCCACTAGCCGCATAACTCCCGGGTCGTCATCCACAACGAGTACCGTCTTGCCTTCGGGGGCCGCCTCCGCCAGTGTGCGCCACAGCCCTTCGGCGCTGAAGGGTTTCATCAGGCAGTGGGAGAAGCCTTCGGCCAAGGCCAGGTGTTCCTCCAGAGGCAGTGAGAAAACCACCACGGGTACTGCGTGGGGCTGGCACTCGCTCGCCAGGTCCTCGATTGCTGTCTGACTCAGGCTACCGGTCGCCAGTACCACGGCGTCGGCCTGTGTCCGTCTCACGGCAGCCGCCAGGGCGTCAGGGCGGTTCACGGCCACCACCTGGATGCCCGTCAGGTAGCGGGAGAGAATCCGTCGGAACTGCAGTGGCGACTCCAGGGTAACCACTCGACGCGGCGCTTCCGGACGGGACGCCGGGTACCGCCAACCGGGAGCCACCCGACTCTGTTGGCGGGGCACGACTAGGGCGGAGGGGAGCGGTAGCGTAAAGTGAAACGTGCTACCCTTGCCCACCTCACTCTCGGCCCATATGCGCCCCTCGTGCAGGGAGATGAACTGTTTGCAGATCGACAGGCCCAAGCCGGTGCCGCCATGGCGTCGTCGCAGCGACGCATCTACTTGGTGAAACTCACCGAAGACATCCCGCAATTGCTCCGATGGTATGCCCACCCCGGTATCCTCCACCGAGATCTGCACCTGCTCTTGACCCACTGCCGCCCGCACAGTGATGCCACCTACCTCCGTGAAGCGGGCGGCATTGTTGAGCAGGTTGAGCAGCACTTGGCGAATGCGGGTAGGGTCGGCATAGATGACGGGGATGTCCGATGGCAGGTCCATCTGGAGGTAGAGGCCACGGCCACGCAGCAGGTTCTGAACCGTCTCAACACTGTCAGCGATAAGCGATCTCAGCGAGACTCTCTCCTTGGTCAGCGGTAACCGAGCCGCTTCCACTTGCGAGAGGTCCAGCACGTCGTCGATCAGACGTAGTAGGTGTTGGGCACTCTCGTAGATCTCCTGCACATCTCCGCGCAGCTCCGGCGTCCAGCGGACTCCAGTGTAAGTGTTGGGCGATGCATACATCATCTGTGAGAAGCCAACGATGAGATGGAGCGGGGTGCGCAGTTCATGGCTGATATTGGCCGCGAACTGGCTTTTCAGCTGGCGGGCCATCTCCGCTTCCTCTCTCGCTTCCGCCAGGTCATAGGTAGTGCGCTTCAGCAGAGCATTGGCGTCGGACAAGGCCCGCATGGTGCGGTTCAGCTTGCCCCGCTCCTCCTGCAACTCGGCCATTGTATGCCAGGCGTTCTCGTATCCCCGCAGGGCCCAGTTCAGCACCGTATACAAGTTGCGCGAGGTGAGCCACGCCACTCCTGCGGCTCCCCAGTACATTGCTAGGGCCGAGACGAGCGTGGCAGGCGCCCATAGGCCTAGTCCATCTGCAGCCAGCATCAGGAGCACACTGCTGGCCGCGGCGACGCCGAACACTAGGCCCGGAGGCCCAACAAGAGTGGAGGCTACAGTGACCAACACCAGGGTGAAGGGTGCCCCGTCAGACTGCCCCAACCAGAGGGCCACGGCGCCAATCGCGAGGGTACCACCAACATAGACGACACCCCTTAGCCAAAGTAGCCGTCTCACCACCAACAGTGCAAAGCCCAGGAGACAGAGAGCGAAAGGCAACGCTAAAGGACGCCAGGAGAAGCCTGGATGCATGGCCAGGGACTGAAGGAGGATCCAAGCATACCCCACTGCGTTCAGCAGCACGGCGATACCATGTAGGCCCACCTGCCTCAGATCGCGGAATTCTCCTACCCAGTCGGTCCCGTACCGCGGCAGTTCCCGCGTGGGGGCGAACTCCTCGTACACCGTCATACTTCCTCCCAGCAGGGTAATGCCAGGTGTGCCCCGGTACCGTCATTATAGTCGGTCAGCGGCCCCAAACAGCGAGATGCAACCGACGGCAGCGAAAGGAAGAGCGAGGAGAGGGAGAAGCCCGATGGTCCGAGACGCGACAAGCAGCGCCGCAATCACCGGTGAGGTCTTCAAGCGAGGGTTCACCAAAGTACCCCTCCCCAACAGTTACTCGTCATTCGCTTCGGCAGACAGACCCTCGGTCGGTGATGCACGTGCATGGCTACCAGGTCACCGAACCGGCCCAGGCCAGGGAGAGGCTGGCCCGCTAGGGCTCCATTTACCGGCAGAAGAGGCGCGCCGGTCCCGAATTCCCCGTCTCAAAACCGCATTGCCCCTTGACCCTCTGGCACAGGCCTTGCTAGTATCTGCCTCAGTGTCCTGAATCGGACATAAGACAGTCAATTCTAAGCCGCATAGAGGACAGTGAGGATGGAAAGCCTGCTCACCACGCGTCAGGTGGCGGACCGCCTCGGGGTCGATACCAAGACCGTGCTGCGCTACATCCACCAAGGCAAGCTCAAGGCCAGCCGCATCGGACGCGACTACCGCATCCCGGAGAGCTCCCTGAGCGCTCTGGTGTACTCACAGCGCGGGGTCACTCCCCAGGCCACGGCGGCCACCTCCCCTCAGGGGGGCTGCCTGGTGACCGCGGTGGTGAACCAGAAGGGTGGCGTGGGCAAGACCACCACCACCTTCAACCTGGGCGTCGCCCTGCAGCGGCTGGGTCGCCGCGTGCTGCTGGTAGATCTAGACCCACAGGCGTCTCTCTCCCAGAGCGCGGGCCTCCACGTGGCCGGGCTCACCGCCAGTGTCTACCAGTGCCTGCTGGACGAGAACCTGGACCCGCTCACGGTGATCAAGCAGGCTCAATCCGGCGTGGATGTCCTGCCGGCCACCATCGATCTGGCGGCGGCCGAGATCGAACTGGTGAACATGACGCTGCGCGAGTTGGTCTTGCGCGACATTCTGGCCAAGCTGCGGTCGCGCTACAACCACATCATCATCGACTGCCCGCCGAGCCTAGGGCTCTTAACCATCAACGCCCTGGCGGCAGCGGACCGGGTCATCATCCCCCTGCAGTGTGAGTTTCTGGCTACCCGCGGCCTGGCGCTGCTCCTGCGCACTCTCAACAAGACCCAGAGCCGCCTCAACCGGGACCTGAAGATCGCCGGGATCCTCCCCACCATGTTCGACGGCCGCACCACCCACGCCAACGAGGTCCTGGAGGAGTTGCGGGCCTCCTTCCCAGGCCTCGTATTCGACATGGTGATCCGCCATACCGTGCGGGTCAAGGAGTCCCCTGCTGCCGGTCTCTCCATCCTCGATTACGACTCCGGCCACGACGTGGCCAAGTCGTACATGCGGCTGGCGCTGGAGATAGACCATGCGTAAGCGCGTGTCGGTGAAGGGTAAGGGAGCGGACATCTTCTTCGGCGACTACACCCAGCCCGAAACGGGGCAGGAGCGGCCGGACGAGGCCCCTCTACCCGCCCCCGGCGAGGAGACGTCACCACAGAATGCAAGCATGCAGGCAAGCACGCTGGCAAGCATGCAAGAAGGAAAGAAGCCTAGGGGGTCGCCTAGCACTAGGAGCGCGACGCCCAAGACAGCCTCGGAAGCGAGTGGGCTCTCCCTACCCTCGCTGCTGCCATTCGTCAGCGAACGGGCCACCGTGACCAACGCTTTTCGCTACACCGAGCGTGAGCTCTCCTGGCTCACCGACGCCATCTACGAGGTCTTCAAGCGCTACAGAGCCAAGATCAGCAAGCAGGAGGTGGCCCGCTTGGGATTGGCGGCAGTCCTCCTCGACTTTCAGGAGCGTGGCGACGCCAGCCTGCTGGCCCAGCTGGCCGCTCGGAAGAAGGAGAGTGGTGACTAGACTTCCCGCTTGCAAGCATGCATGCAAGCAAGAGAGCATGTTCGCATGGAACAATGCAGTGTGAGCCGCTGCGTCAGAGCATGGCATGGATTGCGGTTCTGTGAGCGGCTGGTTCATCCCGCCGTCGGCAGGCAGAGGCGTCGTCCCGGCCAGGTGCGAGGCGGGTGCCTGCATGCATGCATTCGTGCATGCACGAATGCATGCATGCACTCCACTCACTTTCGGGCCCACAGCGGTCGCCTCTGCCTTGTAGGCCCGCATGAGCGGGCTGGTGCATGGATGGGGAACGATTAACCATGGCACAGCGACGAAAGCCTACGAACAGGGGAGGGAACGAGCCTCGGCCCTTCCGCGGCTTTCAGAAGCCCAACTACACGATGGTCCCGGACGAGCTCTTCGATGACCTCCTGGCAGATCTCAGCGGGTCCGAGGTAAAGGCGCTGCTCTACATCGTGCGGCGCACTTTTGGCTTCAAGCGGGACAGCGACAGCATCTCCATCAACCAGATGCTGGAGGGGATCACGGCCCGGGACGGCCGGGTTCTGGACCGGGGCACGGGCCTAGCTCGCTCCACACTAGTCACCGCGCTCAAGAGCCTCGAGGAGAGGAACGTCATCATCTCCGAGAGGCGGAGCAGCCCGGACCAGGGGTTCGAGGCCACCATCTACCGGCTGAATGTCATCGGATACGAACCTGAGGGGCGTTCGGAAAACCCGGTTACCCCTAGTATGAAAATCGAACTAGGGGTGTCCGAAAATCGGACACCCCCTAGTACGAAAATCGAACTAGCCCTAGTACGAAAATCGAACCCACAAGAAACAGTTAAACAACATACAGACAACAGCAGTGTTGTTGCTCTTCTGCGCAATCGAGGCATCAGTGAACCCATAGCCAGACGTCTCACGGAGACCCACTCCGAGGGCGTGATCCGTGCCAAGGTGGAGATCCTCGACTATCTAGTGGAAACCGACAGCCCGCTGGTGGGGCGCAATCCCGCCGGCTACCTGCGAAAGGCGATTGAAGAGGATTACGCTCCCCCCGCGGGCTTCAAGACTCGAGCCGAGAGAGAGGCTCAGGCTCAGGAACGAGAGAGGGTGGAGAAAGAGGCGACCGAGTACCGGGAGAGCCACAATCCGGTATTACAGGCGGTGGCGAGATACGGCACTACTGAGGAGGAACTGGCCGTCTGGCGGCAGGTTCAGGAGCAACTGCGGCTGATGTTACCGGAGTCGACTTACTCCACGTACTTCCGCAATGCCATGTTGCTGTCTCTTGACGACGGGATGGCCACTCTGGGTTTCCCAGACGCGCGCACGAAAGACTGGGCGACGCAGCGACTGGGGCAGTCGTTGCAGCGAGCTCTTGAGCAGGTACTCGATCGTACCGTGACCATAGAGTCGACTGTTCTTCCGCCGGTGGGGTAAGGGATAGCTTTCAGTGCCGGTAGCGGAAACATGGCGTGGATTCATCGACGAATCGGGGGATGTATCGCCGTACTCCGGTAGCCGTTACCTGGTGGTCGCTGCGCTCATGACCAAGGAGCCGAGGGCGATAGAACTGCACGTGAAGCGCACCCGTGTCGCTTTGGGCCAGAGGGCCATGTCGGCTGAGCTGAAGGCCTCGGCCATGGAGGAGTCAATCACAGCTCGTCTCCTGCGATCCCTTGCCGCAGAGGAGATCGAGGTGATTGCTGCGGTCCTTGACAAGCGGTCCATACTCCGTCCGCCGGAAGAGCCGGAAAGCCTCTACAGGGCGCTGCTCGGGCACGTTGTTTGCCTCTGCCTCAAGCGTCATTCCCGGCTGCAGCTCTGGTTGGACAAGCGCTACACCAACCGTGCCGCGAGAGACGCACTGGAAGCGCAACTACGTGAGGCCGTTGTTGACATCCCGGAACAGGTGTTGCTCCTTAGCCAGGAGGACTCGCGCCGGCAAAGAGGACTGCAAGCCGCGGACAGCGTGTGTTGGGCGTTCTACCGAAAGTACGAACATGATGACCCGTCACTAGTCTCGATACTGGAGAACAGGGTGGTGTCGGAGGAGCGGGTAGAGCGAAGGCTGTGGTGAGAAAAGAGAAAAGCGGCTCTCCCTGGGCCCCGATTTCAGTCTCTCCCCCCGGGTTTGCACCGGGAGCTAGGTCCGCCCTACGGGCGGCCAGAGTCACCAGGCCTTACGATGCCGCTTCTGCCCGCATTATAGCGCGAGGATACAGATCGGTCAATGCCTGGATTCGGCTGGCCTCAAGTGCCAATTGCTGCTGTACGGCCGTAATCGGTTTAATAGCCGCTCGGGTCCCGGCGAGAAAGCGGCTGAGCCAGTTGCTGAAGAGGGCGTTAGAGCGAGAAGCTAGCGTGGAGAACATAGCGCTGCTGAGCGGACCGAAGCTCTCGCGTCGACCCTGGTAAGGAGTGTTTATGGCCCGCCGCAAAGCGACCTACGACGCCGGCAACGGCACCACCGCCAACCTCGGCTTTGAAGAGACCCTCTGGGCCGCCGCCGACGCGCTGCGAGCCAACATGGACGCGGCCGAGTACAAGCACGTCGTCCTCGGCCTCATCTTCCTCAAGTACATATCCGATGCCTTCGAGGCCAAGCACGCCGAGCTCGAGCTGCAACGCAGTGAAGGGGCCGACCCAGAGGACTCGGACGAATACCGAGCCGCCGGCATCTTCTGGGTGCCTCCAGAGGCCCGCTGGTCACACTTGCAGGCGAACGCTCCCCAGCCCACCATCGGCATGCTCGTCGACGACGCCATGACCGCCATCGAGTGCGACAACCCCACGCTCAAGAGCGTGCTCCCCAAGGACTACGCCCGACCCGGCCTCACTCCTGAGCGACTGGGGCAGGTCATCAACTTGGTGAGCGACATCGGCCTTGGCAGCGCCGCCGACCGCGCCCGCGACACCCTGGGTCGGGTGTACGAGTACTTCCTGCAGCGCTTCGCCAGCGCCGAGGGCAAGAGCGGCGGCCAATTCTACACTCCCGCCCACGTGGTGCGGGTCCTGGTGGAGATGCTAGCGCCCTACAAAGGCCGCGTCTACGACCCCTGTTGCGGATCGGGCGGCATGTTCGTGCAAAGCGAGAAGTTCATCCAGGCGCACGCGGGACGTATTGGGGACATCTCCATCTACGGCCAAGAGTCCAACTACACCACCTGGCGGCTGGCGAAGATGAACCTGGCCATCCGCGGCATCGAAGCCCAGATTGCCCACGGCGACTCTTTCCACAACGATCGGCATCCCGACTTGAAGGCCGACTATGTCCTCGCCAACCCACCCTTCAACGACAGCGACTGGCGCGGCGACCTGCTCCGGGACGACCAGCGCTGGGTCTACGGCGTCCCGCCGGCGGGCAACGCCAACTTCGCTTGGGTGCAGCACTTCATCCACCATCTGGCCCCCACCGGCCTAGCCGGCTTCGTCCTCGCCAATGGCTCCATGTCCTCCCAGCAGTCGGGCGAAGGGGAGATCCGCCGCGGGATGGTGGAGGCCGACCTGGTGGACTGCATGGTTGCTCTCCCCGGCCAGCTGTTCTACGCCACCCAGATACCCGTCTGTCTTTGGTTCCTCGTCCGCAGCAAGCACAACGGCCGCTTCCGCAACCGGCGGGGCGAGACACTGTTCATCGACGCGCGCAAGCTGGGCCGCATGGTGGACCGCACCCACCGCGAACTGGCCGAGGAGGACATCGCCCGCATTGCCGGCACCTACCACGCCTGGCGCGGCGACGAGGGCGCCGCCGAATATGCAGACATTCCCGGGTTCTGTTACAGCGCCACCACCGCCGAGATCGCCGACCACCGTTATATCCTCACCCCCGGGCGTTACGTGGGCGCCGAGGAGGTGGAGGACGACGGCGAGCCCTTTGAGGAGAAGATGGCGCGGCTGACCAAGCTGCTGCGGAAGCAGCGGGCCGAGGCCGCCCGGCTTGATGGGGCCATCGCCGCCATTCTGGAGGGACTGGGGTATGGAGTGTAGGCGGCTGCTCTTCAGCGGACACGCGGTGCAGCGCATGTTCGAGCGTGCTATCACCGATGCCGACGTACGGGCCGTCATCACTCATGCCGAAGTGGTAAGCGACTACCCGGACGACACCCCGTACCCGAGTCGCCTCTTGTTGGGCTTCGTTCGGGGACGGCCACTGCACGTGGTTCTGTCGTATGATCAGGACAGAGACGAGTGTCACGTGATCACCGTCTATGAGCCGGACCCTGAGAGGTGGCAGGCCGACTTCAAGAGAAGGAGAGGGCGATGAAGTGCCCCGTTTGCAAGCACGGCGAGACCCAGCCAGGAGTCGTGACGGTTACGCTCCAGCGTGGTGAGGCGACCGTCATCATCAAGAACGTGCCCGCCGAGGTATGCGACAACTGCGCCGAGTACTACCTCTCGGAAGAGGTCATGGCACGGGTCCTGGCCTTGGCCGAGGACGCGGTGGCCAAGGGTGTCGAGGTCGAGATTCTGCGCTATGCCGCCTAGGTCTAGGAGCATGTCCTCAGCGCCAGCCGGCGACGCCATACTGGAGGAGCTTCAGTATGGCGGATAAGTGGCGCGACTGGTACTGGTGGGGCCTTGCCGCATTTGGGTACGGCGAGCGGCTGGGGGCGCAGTTCGCCGAGTCCGCCCGGCTGGAGCAGGTGATCATGGGCAACCTGAACAGGCTGGGCTATGGCTAGTAGTTGCTGGACGCCGAGGGCCTTCGGTGACTGCGCTGTGCTTGTTCGTGATACGGTACAGCCTGCTGAAGCAGAGGGAGCGCCCTACATCGGGCTCGAGCATATCGCTGAGCAACAGCTGTACCTGACAGGACACGGTACGGCAGATGACGTTACGAGCGCCAAAGCTCGATTCACAAAGGGCGATGTTCTGTTCGGGAAGCTACGGCCGTACTTTCGAAAGGTACTGGTCGCTCCTTTCAACGGTGTCTGCTCTACCGATATCTGGGTGGTCCGGGCCAAGATAGGAATGGACCAGCGCTTCCTGTTTTACTGGATGGCTTCCCAGGACTTCATCGACGAGGCCACACGGGGATCCGAGGGCACCAAGATGCCTCGTGCGCGCTGGGAGTTCGTCTCGCGCATTGAGCGTCCAGTCCCACCCCTCCCCGAGCAGCGCGCCATCGCCCACATCCTCGGCACCCTGGACGACAAGATCGAGCTCAACCGCCGCATGAACGAGACCCTGGAGGGCATCGCCCGCGCCCTCTTCCAGTCCTGGTTCGTGGACTTCGACCCCGTCCGCGCCAAGGCCGAGGGTCGGCAGCCGGCGGGAATGGATGCGGAGACGGCCGCCCTCTTCCCCGACGGGTTCGAGGATTCCGAGCTAGGGAAGATCCCGCGGGGGTGGAACGTGTCCACAATAGGAGATCTCGCAGAGGTATCCAGTGGTAAGCGACCCGTCGTCCGTTATCCAAGTGCCTCTGCGGACGCCAGTATACCTCTCTGGGGCGGCAACGGTCCCATGGCGTTCGTTCCTGAAGCACTCGTAGACTCTCCAGTTCTACTGACGGGAAGGGTTGGAACGTTAGGATCCGTCTTTCGGATCACAACACCGTGCTGGCCTTCCGACAACACCCTGATTCTCAGACTGAGCCGTCAGTCCGACCTGGAGTATGCGTTTCTTCAACTGCGGCGAGTCGACTTTGCTGCCCTGAACAGGGGGTCCACTCAGCCGCTCTTAACCCAGACTGATCTCAAGACACAGCCACTCCTGCTGCCGCCCGCCGCCTTAAGGGACCGTTTCCACTCCTTCGCCCATGGCCTGTACCAGCGCGCCGACGCATCCGTCAGCGAGTCGCACACGCTAGAAGCCCTTCGGGACAGTCTGTTGCCGAAGCTTCTGTCGGGAGAGATCAGCATCGGAGGATCAGCGCTGCATCTTCCGGAGATCGCGGGTAAGTCCGCACTCCACGCGCCGGGCCGCCGGCTATGAAGGCCTCAGACGTGGCGACGGAGCCTAAGGTGCCTACTCGGAGGTCGATTGTCGATCTTGACAGCGATGAGGCTGCGGCGTTCCTGCTGAAGCCGGAAAGCTACTGCACCATTGAACTGCCGGAGTACTTCACCTTCCGCAACCTGATCTCGAACGTCGCGGAAGTGCTGGCTACCAAACCCCTCTCAGAGCTAGGCTGTCGGGCTAGAGACCACGAACGGGTGAACCACCGTATCGTGAGCAACAAGGACGGTCTCTACGCCTGGCGCCCGCTCGAGCTCATTCACCCAGCTCTATACGTGTCCCTCGTGCAGCGCATCACCCAAGCTGAACACTGGAAGACGCTGTGCGCCAAACTCGTCAAAACCCCCACAAGAGGCAAGATCCGCTGCTTGAGCCTGCCTGTCGAATCCTTGACCAAGGAGAAGGACAGAGCCGCTCAGGTAGTGAACTGGTTGCAGGAGGTCGAGCAGCGGTCCATTCAGCACGCACTAGACTTCGAGTACCTGTATCGTACAGATATCACGGACTGCTATGGCTCCATCTACACCCACTCGGTTGCCTGGGCTATTCATGGCAAGGACACGGCGAAAGGCAAACGAGGCGAGAAGGACCTGCTGGGGAATGCTATTGACGGGTGCCTTCAGGATATGAACTACGGCCAGACCAATGGCATCCCTCAAGGCTCAGTGCTAATGGACCTGGTCGCAGAGATAGTGCTCAGCCTTGCCGATGAATTGATGAGCGAGAGGATACAGGAAGCGGGCCTCGAGGAACTGCTTATTCTTCGCTACCGCGACGACTACCGCATCTTTGTCAACAACCCAGCGGACGGCGAGACGGTTTTGAAGTGGCTCACAGAGGTCCTGATCGGACTGGGCCTCAGGCTGAATACGTCCAAGACAGGCGGCTCCAGCGCTGTGATCACTGACTCAGTCAAGCCTGACAAGACCGCCTGGATGAGTCGAAGGCGCAGATATGCCGATCTCGAGAAACAGCTACTGCTAATACACGAACACGCCATCAAGTACCCGAATGCTGGGAGTACGCTCGCTGCTCTTGCAGAGTATCACAGAGGTCTTCTGAGACGCACTGTACGGCAACCCCTCCAGCTGATCAGCATCGTGACTGACATCGCTTGCCGCAATCCACGGACCTATCCTTATTGCTCGGCCATACTGAGTAAGCTTGTCGGTGCCGTCGGGGATCAGCAAGAGATGAGTTCGGTACTGCAGCGGATAGTGCGTAGATTCGGTCGGATACCGAACACCGGCCATATGGAGATCTGGCTGCAGCGCATCGGACTGCCATTCGGTGCTGAGCTTGAGTTGAGAGAACCGCTCTGCCAGCTGGTGCAAGGCTGC
The DNA here is from genome assembly GCA_040766535.1 of Dehalococcoidia bacterium. GTDB lineage: Bacteria > Chloroflexota > Dehalococcoidia > GIF9 > AB-539-J10 > SKVJ01. The sequence goes on from JAXGQG010000050.1 coordinate 15,586, forward strand.
CAGGTATCCATCTGGAACAGCGAATGGATATCCTCCAAAGACCTCAAGAAGGCACTGGACGTGGCGGCTGTCATAGACCGCGAAGCCATCCAGACACTCGATCCCGTCATTTCGGCCAAGGAGGTCCAGCTGTTCCTGTCCAGGGACCCCTACCTTGCCTGAACGGAGCCACCAATGTCCGCCCATTCTCGCACGTCCCTTTGTAGGGGCGCGGTCTCCGCGCCCTCTCTCCCCCGCCGTATGCCCCACCCGGCCACCAGGCGGGCGGACCCCTGGGTACAGGCACCACGGGCGCACGAACCACGGGCGGGGAAACCCCGCCCCTACTGACGGTGTTCGACAAGTGACATCTAGGTGAACAAACCGGTACCGCGCCGACGCTCCATCCGCCTGCCGGACTACGACTACGCCCAGGCCGGCGCCTATTTCGTTACCGTCGTAACCCAGGGACGCGAATGCCTCTTCGGCGAGGTGGCAGACGATATCATGGTGCCTAACGCCCTCGGCCGCGTTGTGGAAGAGGTTTGGGCCAGTGTGGAAGGTCATTTCCTCGGGGTACAGACCGACGCCTTTATCATCATGCCCAACCACATTCACGCCATCGTGGTGTTGACCGGCGCCACACCAGAGGGCGCGGAAACCGCGCCCATACGCGATGGCCTGGATGCCACGGATCCTTCTGTAGGGGCGAGGTCCCCTCGCCCTCCCTCCCCGGGCCCTCTTACCGCGCCCCCACGGACCGGTCGTCCTGTCTCACCCACCCTGGGTCAGGTCGTGGCCTACCTGAAATACCAATCCACCAAACACATCAACACCCTCCTCGGCGCCGACCCGCGCCGACTGTGGCAACGCGGCTACTATGAGCGCGTCATCCGGAACCAGAAAGAATACGACGCCATCTGCCGCTACCTATACGACAACCCCACCCACTGGGCCGCTGATCGCGAGAACCCCGATGCGGTACTGACTGCGGAGACGCCTTGATGCCCACCTTCACCGAATCCGACGTCGAGGAGGCCACCCTGGCCTGGCTCGAATCCCTGGGTTACGCCACCCTCTACGGCCCCGACATCGCCGCGGGCGCGCCCCAGGCGGAGCGTACCGATCCCCAGTATCGCGACGTGGTGCTCGAGCGGCGGCTGCGGCAGGCCCTCACCGCCCTCAACCCGGACCTGCCCTACGAGGCCCTCGAGGACGCCTACCGCAAGATCACTCGGCTGGACGCCCCCTCCCTCATGGAACGCAACCGCTCCCTGCACCGGCTGCTGGTCAATGGGGTGCCGGTGGAGTACCGCCGGCGTGACGGTTCCATCGCTGGGGCCCGGGCCCGCGTCCTCAGCTTCGACCATCCCGAAAGCAACGATTGGCTGGCAGTGAACCAGTTCACCGTGGCTGAGGGTCCTCACACTCGCCGGCCGGACGTGGTCATCTTCGTGAATGGCCTCCCGCTCGCGGTTATCGAGCTGAAAAACCCTACCGACGAGAACGCCACTATCTGGACCGCGTTCCAGCAGCTGCAGACTTACCAGGCCCAGATCCCCGCCCTCTTCGCTGCCAACGCCCTCTTGGTGGCCTCCGATGGGGTGCAGGCTCGCCTCGGTCCCTTGGGCGCCGGCAAGGAGTGGTTCAAGCCTTGGCGCACCATCACCGGCCAGGAGGACGCCCCGCCCTCCCTGGCTGAGCTACAGGTGGTGCTGCAGGGCGTCTTCGACAAGCGCCGCTTCCTGGACCTGCTGCGCTACTTCATCGTCTTCGAGGACTCCGCCGCCAACGGGGGCGGCGCCTTGGTGAAGAAGGTGGCCGGCTATCATCAGTTCCACGCCGTCAACGCGGCTGTGGAGGAGACGTTGCGCGCCTCTCGCGGTGGCGACGGCATCTCCGACCAGCGGGGCCGGTATGAGGCGGGCCGGCGTCCCGGTGGGGGGCCGGGCGACCGGCGCGTGGGGGTAGTTTGGCACACCCAGGGCTCCGGCAAGAGCCTCACCATGGCCTTCTACGCCGGTCGAGTGTGCCTGCACCCAGAGATGGCGAACCCCACCATTGTGGTGATCACCGACCGCAACGACCTAGACGATCAGCTCTTTGGGACCTTCAGCCGCTGCCGCGACCTGCTCCGCCAGGATCCGGTGCAGGCGGCCGATCGGGCTGACTTACGGCGAAAGCTGCGGGTGACGTCCGGTGGGGTAGTGTTCACCACCATCCAGAAGTTCTTCCCCGAAGAGCAGGGCGACAGCCAGCCGGCGCTGTCCTCGCGGCGCAACATCGTGGTAATCGCCGATGAGGCCCACCGCAGCCAGTACGACTTCATCGACGGCTTTGCCCGCCACATGCGCGACGCCCTGCCCAACGCCTCGTTTGTCGGCTTCACCGGCACCCCCATCGAGCGCACCGACGCCAACACCCGCCAGGTGTTCGGTGACTACATCAGCGTCTACGACATCCAGCGGGCCGTCGTCGACGGCGCCACCGTGCCCATCTACTACGAGAGCCGCCTGGCTAAGCTGGAGCTCAGCGAGGCCGAGCGCCCGCGCATAGACCCTGACTTCGAGGAGGCCACCGAGGGCGAGGAGGTCGAGAGCAAAGAGAGGCTCAAGTCGCGCTGGGCTCAGCTTGAGGCAGTGGTGGGTTCCTCGAATCGTATCCGGATGATCGCCCGTGATCTGGTGGAGCACTTCGAGCAGCGCCTGGCGGTGATGGACGGTAAGGCGATGATTGTGGTCATGAGCCGCCGCATTGCCGTGGAGCTGTACCGCGAGCTGGTGGCCTTGCGGCCGCAATGGCACGGCGATGATGACGACTATGGGGCCCTGAAAGTGGTCATGACCGGATCCGCATCGGATCCGCTGGACTGGCAGCCCCACGTCCGCAACAAGGCGCGGCGGGAAGCGCTAGCGGTCCGGTTCCGCGACCCGGAGGATCCGTTCCGCATTGTGATCGTACGGGACATGTGGCTGACGGGGTTCGACGCGCCCAGTCTGCATACCATGTACGTGGACAAGCCTATGCGCGGCCACGGCCTCATGCAGGCTATCGCCCGGGTGAATCGCGTCTTCAAGGACAAGCCGGGCGGCCTGGTGGTGGACTACCTCGGCCTGGCCGATGAGCTTCGCGAAGCCCTGGCTACCTACACTGAGGCGGGTGGCACTGGCGTCACGGCGCAAGACCAGGCCGAGGCTGTGGCGGTGATGCTGGCCCGGTACGAGGTCTGCCTGGGCCTGTTCCACGGCTTCGACTGGAGCCGCTGGGTCGTGGGCACCTCTAAGGACCGGGTCTCGTTGTTGCCCGCCGCCCAGGAGCACATCCTGGCGCAGGAGGATGGCAAGGCGCGCTTGCTCGCCGCTGTGACCGACCTCTCCCGGGCGTTCGCGCTGGCCGTGCCCCACTCGGAGGCACAACGCATCCGGGACGATGTGGGGTTTTTCCAGGCGGTACGCGCGGTGCTGGCCAAGGGCACTCCTGGAGGGGAGAAGACCGACGAGGAGATGGAGTTGGCCATCCGCCAGATCATCTCCCGCGCTGTCGTCTCCGATGCGGTAATGGACGTATTCGCGGCCGCTGGGCTCCAGAAGCCCGATATCTCCATCCTGTCAGACGAGTTCCTGGCCGAGGTCCGCGGCCTGCCGCACCGGAACCTCGCCGTGGAGTTGCTGCGCAAACTGTTGCAAGGCGAGATCAGGGCTCGGGGTAGGCGGAACCTAGTGCAGGCACGCTCGTTTGCGGAACTACTGGAGCAGACGCTACGGAAGTACCATAACCGGGCCATCGAGACCGCCCAGGTGATCGAGGAGCTCATCCAGCTGGCCAAGGAGATGCGCGCCGCCGGTGCCCGCGGCGAGGATCTCGGCCTGACTGAGGACGAACTGGCCTTCTACGATGCACTGGAGACTAACGATAGCGCCGTCAAGGTGTTGGGAGACGAGACCCTCCGCGATATCGCCCGGGAACTGGTCAAGACGGTTCGTGGAAACGCCACCATAGACTGGACCATTCGCAGCGATGTGCGGGCGCAGCTTCGTGTGTGTGTGAAGCGAATCCTAAGGAAGTACGGCTACCCGCCCGACAAGCAGGAGAAGGCAACCAAGACGGTTCTGGAGCAGGCGGAGCTTCTGTCGGAGGCCTGGACAACCTGATCGGCGGTTCTCGGACCACTTGCCAGTGATATGCTCGGGTTTGGCGCCTCTGTTCCATTCTGCCTTGCGAGGCCGCGTTGACACTCAACCCACATCGTTCCAGTCACCCAGAAACCAGCGGGTCGCCCTCCTGTGTGAACGTTGTGAACTTAGGTGAACGTTTCCGCCCTAGGTTACGCGCAGTTTCTCCGCGCAGTGTTTGATGAAGCGGAAACGTTCACAACGTTCATCATGTTCACGCACCGTCGGGGCTAACGCGCTCCAATTGCCACTGGGTTGCCCTCTGCAACCTACCCGCTTTCCTGATGCGGTATCTGCCCACAACCGCATCCTCACGGTTGCGCAAGGCCTTGCCCAGACTAGTTCTCCGGGCCCGTTCGTTGCCTCCGCTCAACTCAAAACCCTCTGTCGCCTCGGCTAGGTTGTACAAGTCGGCCACTCCTACTGTGCTGTCGTGATGGGCTTCCCACCACGCTTCCACAAAGCGCCGCCACACGGTGCCCTCGCTGTCGGCCCGTTCGTACAATTCATCCAGGTTCTCCAGGAACCCCGGCACCCCGGCATGGGCCAGAATCCCGCCTATCACAGTGCTCCAGGATTCGTAGGAGCCCAGCGACCGCCCCCTAGCCGGTGGCCTGCCCGCCACTATCCAGCGCTGCGCCAGCACCAGAGCGGCCCAGATCAGCTCGCCACGGTGCTCGGTTGCCCAAGCCAGCAGCGCTGGATGGCGGAATCCGTCCACGTCCCTTTGCCAGGGACGATCCACGCTGGCATCCAGGCGGATACGGATGGATCGCCGGGCGATCTCCGTACTTAGCGTCGGGTTGTTTCCGGTTGCCATCCAGGCGCACCGCACCGGCAAATTCAGCATTCCGTTCGTGCCCAGCAGCCGATCGCTAAACACCGGCTCTGTCAGAGCGCTGCTCAAGGCGGCGCTGTCGAGGGTCTGGTTGACGTTGTCGATCAGTATAGCGGGTCTGGCTTCGAGCAGTGCGGTGACGATGCGTTTGCGCGTCTCGTCCTCGTCGCGGCCATAGGTCATCGCCCCAATGCGTTCCCCAGAGCTTGGCATCAGCAGCGCTCTGGCCAACAGGCTTTTGCCAGTGCCGGGGCTGGGCGCCTCAATCAGGTGCAGGGGCGTCGGACCCTGGATCAGGTCGCGCACGAACGGGAGCAGCAACAGGGCTACTGCGTGTGTCCGATCGGCGTCACCGACAAAGGGGAAGTCATGGATAAGGTCGTCAATGAGTTTTAGGGCACGTTGCACGTCTGCGGCGGTCGGCGATGGTGGCACTGACGGGATATCTAGACCCTCGTCCAGACAGATCAGCACTTGCCCGGACACATGGTAGCCTGGTGATGCCTGTAGTGTGCCGTTAGGAGCGAAAACCGGGGTTTCCACGATGTGCTCCAGGATTGGCAGGGGCACGCGCGTTATCGGGTACGCGAGCATGTCCTGTATAACGCTGAGAGGGGGAATTACCTCGTCTTCTCGGGTGTTTCTCCCATCTCCCTCGCGTCGATACCAGGTTGCAGCACGGGCAGCCTCGTAGCGTAGTAGGCTGTGGTTCAGGGCCTTCAGTACTGGTAGCCTACTTCCTTCGCTGGTACCGGGCTCCAGACGTACGAGTCTCTCACTATGTCGGAACAGCGAAGGTGGATCATTCAACCGTTCGATGGCCGTCCAGGCCTGGGTGCTCACTCTCTCTAGGTTACACTCCCCGGCGTCGATGCGGAGCTTTGGGGTTGTGGACTGGGTGTCTTGGTCATGCTGGGCCCAGTGGTGCCGAATCGGTGGTGTTAGGCCATGTCCTGGCTCATCTGCAGTGCTTTCGGCGAGACGTAGGTAGGGTACCTTACTGCGTCCAGCTGCAGAGCCACTTACGGCCGCTGGCTCATCATGGTCCGTATTACATCGCGGCGCCGGGTCAGTGTAATCTCGCTGCTTCAGAACTTGGCCTGCAGCGATAGACGTGGTACCATCTGAGTTAGAGTGTTTCTGTACACTGCTCCACCCGCCGCCCGGTGTCCCCACACCGGGCGCGGTGCTTTCATTATGGTTCAACATGATCCTCCTCGGTTTCTTGACTTATGCTCTTGTTCCTAACCTTCCCTTCTTCCATGAGCGCTTTGAAAGCCTCGAGTCTCCGGTCATCTTGCCGCAGAATCTCTCTCAGAGTCATAGCCACTCCCTCGGCGTAGGTCTCTAGGACCGGTTGTAAGGTCGTCACGGCCAGGCTTTCGAGAAGCCCCTGGGCTGAATCCTTCAGGCTTGCGTCTACCTGCGCCTCACTCGGTACCACCCGGTACCGGCCTTGGGCAATCGCTTCCACTAGCCCGCTGATGTTGCCTTGCCCTACCATCTTGCCGCCCTGAGTGACAAAACCGAGCCTGGAGGCGAGCGTACGCAGCGCTTCTATGTCCGCATGCGAAATGGTCAGCGTAATTCGATCAGTTTTCTTGCCCATGAGCTCTACATCTCCTCTACTGCAGCTCAGGCGTATTATACACGTGTCGAAGCCGGATTGCAAATGGCCTAACGTCACGAAAAACGCGGATGCCTACTTAGGCGTCTGCCAAGGTGGCCTCTGCTGATCGGCTTTCTGACGAAGCGGGCATCTTTTCAATCGGGCCATGTCTGGAGCCGGGCCTTGTTCGAGGACAAGACGGCTGTGTCCCGGCCCCGGTACGGCAGGTGCAGCAGGCCAGCCGCCTTGCGTTTAGCTTCTTCCGGTCGACGGTCATACCTCTGGGTCGTGGTCACCGAGGCGTGCCCGGCCAATTGCTGCACCGTGGATATGTCGGCTCCCGCGTCCAATAGGTCACCTACGAAGGTGCGGCGCAGGTCGTGAGGGGAGAACTCCCGCACCCCAGCTTGTTCGGCACGCTTGCGCAGGATCCCGTAGACCGCCTGATCGGTCAGACGCCGGCGCAGGAGACGGCCGCCCTTGTTGATAGGATGAAACAGGGGGCCAGGCTCGTCTCCCCGCAGAGCCAGCCAGTCGGCCAGTGCTTGGGCGGCACCGGTGGACAGGTAGACCAGGCGCTCCTTATTGCCCTTGCCCCGCACCCGCAAGCTACAATTCTCGCGGTCGTAGTCGGCCAGGTCGAGATGGGAGATTTCACCGCGACGCAGACCGCCCGTGTAGAGGGTCCCAATGATGGATGCGTCTCGGGCCCCGGCCAGCGTGTGGTCGTCGGTGCAGGCGGCCATGAGAGCAGCGATCTCTCCACTGCTCAGGGATCTGCCCGCCGGTACCCTCTGGCCCCGGACGCTCCTGACCAGGCGCAGGCGTTGGTAGTCGTCTCCCGGCAACAGGCCCAGGCTGTAAGCCTCCCTGGCTACTCCTCGCAGGGCCGATAGGGTCAGGTTCACTGTGCTCGGGGCGAGGCCAGACTCCACAAGCCGGGCGCGGATGGCAGCCACGTGCTGGTATCTCAGCTTCTGCCAGGGCACTATCAAGGGATCGTCACCAGCGTCTAGCACCTGGCACACTAGTTTTAGGGCGCCTAGCATGGCCCGCCGGCTGTGTTCGGAGCCCAGTCCCGCCAGGTAGACGGCTGCCGGGTTGCGTTCCGCGGGCAGGAGCACATCTGAGGTTTCCCGCACTGAGTCGATGTTGTGTTGCTCAACCAGAGACGAATTCGTCATGGTATCATCACGCTCCTGTTCCGTGATCGGCCCCTTCCATCAGCAGTTCCGCGGGGTCCTCGAGAGACGGCGGGGCACCTTCAGCACGTCCCTATGGTTCTTCACGACCTCTCCAGATAGCTATTTACAATCCCCATTGTCATAAGCTATTATAGCCCAAACAGCGCCCCTCTGCACTAGCCCGAACTGGCCTCTCGCTTGCCTCCAGAGGGCAATCGCGGGGGCTCCGGGACGCTGACGCATTGGTCCAGCTTTGGCCCTAGATGCGGCAGAGGGCCATTTCCCGGCACGTTCTGACCATCTCTAGTAGTTCAACGAGAACGTGGTCAGGATGCCGTTTCTGTGCGTTCTCAGGCCTTCTTATCAAGAACCCACCCCCCGAGGTCTCCGGCGATGCGGCAACTTCCTTTGCGGTTAGTCTATTCATGCCCTCGCGCACTGCCTGGTTAAGCTGGGCCATGAACTCCCCTAGTCTTTCTACGGAGACAAACTGCTTTGTGACATCGGCGATTGCGCCAAGTATAGAGCCCGTAACGCTGATGTGGATATACTTGTGTATGCCTTGTTCCATAGTAGTGATGGCTTGGGCAAGCCTTGAGATTTCCCTAGAGAGATTAGTTAACTCCTTGAGCCATTTACGCACCTCGTCAGGAGACATCTGATTGAAGTCATAGTTATTAATATCAGCAAACCTGACTCTAAGGATAGCCAACTCGGTACGCAAGTTTAGAATCTCGTCTGTATTGACATAGGTTGAGACAGCATTACGAAGTTCGGGATCAAGATAGTAGAGTAGTGGGGCCGATTGCCTCTCGGGGTTGTAGTCATGCCACATACACCTACCAACGCCGAAGTGGTCAGTACCCCAACCAGCAGGCCAATTACAAGGTAACCCGCTCCTCGTTCTACCACCACATTGCTTGATCTTACCAACTATCTCTTCCCAGTCGTCGGGGGTGAATCGTCGGCGGGGTGGCAAGCTTTTGTGGACACGGCTGCGGCCGTGTCCACGAGCCCCACCAAGTAGCCCCCCGGCCCTGAAAACAAAGCGCTGGAATGCCGTGGTGTGGTGGTAAAGCGGTTGAGAACCGGATACCGTCCCGTTCTGGCCCTAGAGGCGTCGATGCCCAAGGGCAGTCGACCGTCGCGCCCGTAGAATCGCGTTGTGGCGCGTCTCTAGGCCGTGCTGTGGCGGAACTCGCCGGCGTGGGCCATCATTCCCCTGCTAGAATCGCGATGTGGAGGGCCTGGCGGAGGTGCTAGTTCACCTCATTCGATGATTGGTGAAGCAGGGGTCTCCGGCCGGAGACCCCTGCGAGTTGTTGGACAGATTCGTGTTCCTAGGCCGGTTCGATCCAATACTGCTCCGGCCTGGCCGTTCGCTCAGCGTTTATGGCGCTGGCTTCCATGGCGTACTCGGGCACGTTGGGGAATCCCTACCCGACGATGATGCAATAAGGACTGCCGGCTGAGATTTCGGACGGCGCCGGAACTCACGGGCAGCCTTGCCTCCACTAGGTTCGGCTCACCGAGTGGGGTAGACTCCATATCTGTGAGCTGCCGTGAAGTACGCTCTAACGTTCTCCACCGGGGTGCCCTCGCGGATGGAGTCGCTGGATCCCAGTATGAATCCGCCACCCGGCGCAGCGATCTCGATGGCCTCACGCACGGCCTGCTCAATGGTGTCCGGCGTGCCCATCTTGATGACATACAGCAGGTCCATGTATCCCTTGAGACAGGTACGATCCCCGTACAGCTTCTTTGCCTGGGCCAGGTCGACGTCGCCCACAGGGGGCGGCGTGAGAGTTTCCACAACGTCAGCACCGGCGTCTACGTAGTCACCCAGGGTTTGCATCATTCGGCCGTCGTCGTAGATGTGATAAATGCCCTCGTACTCGTGGACCAGAGCGGCATGCTCTCGAATAAGGGGCACGAATACCTCACGGAACGGCCGCACTTCTACACCACTTGACGGGACGCAACCGGCTCACTCTCTAGTCCGTGTGTGCATCCTCGCCCTTCTTCCAGTCAACTCCACGTCCGTGACCCCTAGTTCCGGTGCGCGGTGAGAGGCTAAGGTTACAGCTCGATCGAGAACACAGTTAGTGAATGGGGCGGGAACGTGTAGTCAATAAGCCCCTCAGTCTCTGAAGGTGGAAGGTGCATATCTACGGGCACCACATGCTGCGGGTTATCAAAGCTGTTTTGGTCTCTCACGTCACCTGAAGACAGCATCTTAGCCGAGACTGCGCCTGGCCGCGCAGTACCGTGAAGGCGCAGTTGGGCCGGAATACTCTGCGAGAGAGACAGGTTGATCGCCGAGCACGTCAAGCAACTTCCTGATTCGTCAACAGTGGCTGACACCCAGAGCAGTGGCGGCATCATCTTCTCTTCGGGAGCGGTCGGGACAAGCTTCGTCCACGAAGGCGTACCTGGCTCAGCTACCGGCCCCGCCGGTTCATCTTCTAGACCGGCGTCCTGCCTGCCAAGGCGGGAGACTCCGGATACCGCCACCTGAGCCACGCGGCCAGCCATGTGGTTCTGGAGCATATCGAAGACATGGTAAGTCGGCGTCAGGAACAGGCGCTCCCCCTCAGTGATGACAAGTGCATGGGCAACGTTGACAGTCTGGGCTATGGTTGCCATAGCAACTCTGCTGGAGTGATCGTGGCAGATATGGAAGAAAGCCGCTGCGAAGAGAGCATCTCTCAGTGTGCTAGGTTGACGCATGTCGGGACCCATAGGCCAGCCGGGGTGCCAGATCCCCCATTCATCTATGGCTATCTTGGTTTCGCGAGGGAAAGCAGAGTGTGCATCAAGCAAGCCCGCAGTGGCCTGAATTGATCTAGGAAGCCGGCGCCAGAGCTTGACGAAGAGTTCATAGTACTGCTGGTCTGAGAACTCGTCCGCATGACCGCAGTTAAAGTAGGTATGGATGGAGTACATGTCCATATCGGCCCGGGTCTCTCGGATCAGGTAGGTGCCCCAGTCTTCCCTACCCCATGGTTCGGGGCGCCAGTTAGGCTCTAGCCCGGATGAGATGACAGCGATGCTTGGGTCAGCGTTGCACATGTAGTGCTTGCACTCTCTATAACGCTGGAGATAGTCCGGCGCAGAGTGCCGCCAGTAGGACTCATTGCCGATACCCCAGTACTTCACGCCAAACGGCTGCTGGTACCCATGTTCGCGCCGCTTAGCCGCCCAGGCTGTGTTGCCATCGAGATTGCAGTACTCCACCCAGGACCCGGCATCGTTACCGGTCATGAAGGCAGTGTTCACGCATAGATAGGGCTCTGCCCCGAGGGCCTGACAGAATCGGATGAACTCCGCTGTGCCGAAGGCGTTTGTCTCCTCGCGGTTGATCTGGGTGGGGCACACTCTCGTTGGCCGTGCTTCCCTCGGCCCGATTCCGTCTTGCCAGTCATAGAGGTCGGCGAAGTACCCTCCCGGCCAGCGAAAGAGCGGAGGATGAAGCCGCGCCAATGCCTGAAGAGTGTCCAGTCTCAGTCCATCCTCATTCGGTATGCATGACCCCGGTCCTACCCATATGCCATCGTAGATGCAGGTCGCCAGGTGCTCGATGAAGTGCGCGTATACGTTGGGGTCTACCTCGCTTCCGAGGCGATCAGTGTGGATGTCAATAAGAGCAGTACCATCAAGCGAACTCACAGTCTACCTCCTACCCTGGATCAACCCTTGACTCCAGATACCACGATGCCCTGGATGAAGTACCGCTGGGCAAAGAAGAACACGATCAAGCATGGAAGCATCGTGAGGAGCGAAATCACCATCAGGTGTCCCCACGTGATCGTCTGCTCGTAGCTAGTTCTGTTGCTCTTGAAGAACTCAAGAGCAATCGAGATGGTGTGCTTGCTTGGCTCGTTCAGGTAGATGAGCGGGGCTAGAAAGTCGTTCCATTCGCCGACGAAGGTGAATATGGCGACAGCACCCAAGGCTTCCTTGGACATCGGCAGTATGATGCGACCGAATATACCAGCTGTGCTACACCCATCGATCTTGGCCGCATCGCTCATCTCAACAGGTATTGACAGAAAGAACTGCCGCAGGAGGAAGATGTTGAAGGCGCCTCCACCGAAGTACGCCGGTACGATCAAAGGCAGGAAGGAGTCCAGCCAGCCCAGCTCTCGGAACAGGAGGTACGTGGGTATCAAGGTGACCTGATAGGGAAGCATCAAGGTCGCCAAAACGAGCGCGAATAGAGGCTCGCGGCCACGGAAGCGCAGTCGAGCGAACCCGAAAGCTACCGCCGAGGCGGTCAGCAGACGCCCAAACATGACTCCGATGGTGAT
>JAXGQG010000051.1:0-3300 GCA_040766535.1 Dehalococcoidia bacterium
GCTCTTTGGCATCCGGAAGCAATTAGTGAAATTAGTAGTAGAAGATCAATGCAGAAGGGGGTCCCGCGGAATTTACTCGTCCGCGGGGTCCCGAAGCAGGGGCACGACGGCCTGGAGGCCGCCCGCTGGGACTTTAGTTTTTTGCGGGCAAGCTTTTCGGGCGCATGGCGGATGCCTTGGCGGCAGATGGCGACGAAGGACGCGGCAAGCGGCGATATTCCACGGCGAGGCGCAGGCGGCCCGTGACCCGTGGGTTTCCGAATGGGGCAACCCCGCCGGGACCTACCCGGCGATCCGCGCGTGAATGCATAGCGCGCAGGAGGCGACACCGGGGGAAGTGAAACATCTCAGTACCCCGAGGAGAAGAAATCAAACGAGATTCCGCAAGTAGCGGCGAGCGAACGCGGAGGAGCCCAAACCGGGCGGTTCACCGCCCGGGGTTGTAGGACCCGGACACGGATCGCGGCGGGCCAGCCCGACCGCCTGGAAAGGCGGGCCGGAGCGGGTGACAGCCCCCTGGGCGAAGGCCCGGCCGCGTCCCACGGGCATCCTGAGTAGTGCGGAACACGTGAAACTCCGCATGAACCCGCGGGGCCCACCCCGCAAGGCTGAATACAAGCTGCCGACCGATAGCGAACGAGTACCGCGAGGGAAAGGTGAAAAGAACCCCTCCTAGGGGAGTGAAAGAGACCCTGAAACCATGCGCCCCCAGACTGCAGGAGCACTCCGGTGTGACTGCGTGCCTTTTGCATAATGAGCCTGCGAGTCACCCTGCGCGGCGAGGTTAAGCCATGTGGCGGAGCCGAAGCGAAAGCGAGTGCGAACAGCGCGTCGAGTCGCGCGGGGTGGACCCGAAGCTGGGTGATCTATCCGTGGCCAGGCCGAACCCCCGGTAACGCGGGGCGGAGGGCCGAACCAGTTCATGTTGAAAAATGCTTGGATGAGCTGCGGATAGGGGTGAAAGGCCAATCAAACCCAGTGATAGCTGGTTCTCTCCGAAATAGCTTTGGGGCTAGCCCCGGCGGAATCCCGCCACGGGGGTAGAGCTACCGATGGGCCGCGGGGGGCCTTCCGCCCTGCCAACGCCCGTCGAACTCCGAATACCGTGTGCGGCCGCGCCGGGAGTCAGACGGCGGGGGATAAGCTCCGTCGTCGAAAGGGAAACAGCCCGGACCGCCGATTAAGGCCCCCAATCGTGCGCTTAGTGGATTGTAAGGATGTGGGGCCGCGCGGACAGCCAGGATGTTGGCTCAGAGGCAGCCACCATTTGAAGACCGCGTAACAGCCCACTGGCCGAGTGTCCCCGCGCCGAAAATGATCGGGACTGAAGCGCATAGCCGAAATCGCGGGACGCGCCTCGGGCGCGTCGGTAGGAGAGCGCCGCATTTGCGCCGAAGCGGGAGCGCGAGCGACCGTGGAGCGGATGCGGGCGACCATGCAGGCATGAGTAGCGACAAGGGTGGCGCGAATCCACCCCACCGTAAATCCGAGGTTTCCTGGGCCAGGTTCGTCCCCCCAGGGTCAGTCGGCCCCTAAGGCGAGGCGGAAGCGCGTAGCCGATGGACAGCAGGCGAACATTCCTGCACCCGTACGGTGTTCCCTCGCATAGCGGGAGGCGGAGCGCGCCGGTCATTGGATTCCGGTGCCGCAAGGCGGAGCCGCGGGTCCCCCCGCGGCGAAGGCGCCGAGCGCTCCCGCCGAGAAAAGTGCGCAGGGGCACAGCCGTCCGGACCGTACCGCAAACCGACACAGGTGGATGGGTCGAGCAGACCAAGGTGCGCGGGAGAAACCACGTTAAGGAACTCGGCAAAAAGGCCCCGTAACCTCGGGAGAAGGGGCGCTCCGGCGGGTCCGGGCAACCTTGCCCGCCGGAGCCGCAGCTAAGAGGCCCAGGCGACTGTTTAGCAAAAACACAGCACTATGCCAAATCGCAAGATGACGTATATGGTGTGACACGTGACCAATGCCGAAAGGTCAAGCGGAGGGGTCAGAAGCAATTCGAAGCCCGGATGTGAAGCCCCGGTGAATGTCGGCCGTAACTATAACGGTCCTAAGGTAGCGAAATTCCTTGTCGGGCAAGTTCCGACCTGCACGAATCGTGTAACGATCTGGGCGCTGTCTCAACGTGGATCCCGGCGAAGTTGTAGTTCCGGTGAAAATGCCGGACACCTGCGGAAGGACGGAAAGACCCCATGAACCTTCACTGTTGCCTGGCATTGGCAACCGGTCACCCGCGTGCAGCATAGGTGGGAGGCCGCGAGGCGGCGGCGTCAGCCGCCGCGGAGCCGCCCGTGAGATACCACCCCCGGGTGTCTGGTTGTCTAACCCCGACCCTTGCATCAGGGCGCGGGACCGTGCCAGGCGGTCAGTTTGACTGGGGCGGTTTCCTCCCAAAAGGTAACGGAGGAGCTCGAAGTTCGGCTCAGCGCGGTTGGCAACCGCGCGTCGAGTGCAAGGGCACAAGCCGGGCTCACTGCGAGACCGACGGGTCGAGCAGCCGCGAAAGCGGGACCTAGTGATCCAGCGGCGGAACGTGGCATCGCCGTTGCTCATCGGACAAAAGGTACTCTGGGGATAACAGGCTGATCGCGCCCAAGCGTCCACAGCGACGGCGCGGTTTGGCACCTCGATGTCGGCTCATCACATCCTGGGGCTGAAGCAGGTCCCAAGGGTTCGGCTGTTCGCCGATTAAAGTGGTACGCGAGCTGGGTTCAGAACGTCGTGAGACAGTTCGGTCCTTATCCTCCGCAGGCGCAGGAAGATTGACGGGAGCGCCCCCCAGTACGAGAGGACCGGGGGCGGGAGGCCTCTGGTGTTCCGGTTGTCCGGCCAACGGGCATCGCCGGGTAGCCACGCCCCGAAGGGATAAGCGCTGAAGGCATCTAAGCGCCAAGCCCCCCCGGAGAACGTTCTTCCCGGACGCAAGTCCCTGAAGGCCCCCGGAAGACCACCGGGTCGACAGGTCGGACGCGCAAGGGCCGCGAGGCCCTCACCGGACCGATGCTGATGGGCCGTGCGGCTTGTCCGCTCCGCCCTCGGGCGGCTCCCCCTCCGGGAAGCCGCGCGGGGACGGAGTACGAAAACTACGAAAAGCCATGCAGGCGGCAACCGTGGCCGCCCCTGCCGGGTCCCCCTCTGCGGTCCCCCTACGGTTTCACGCTTCCGGATGCCTCCTTTTCTTGACCGGTGGCCATGGCGAGGCAGACACACCCGTTCCCGTCCCGAACACGGCCGTTAAGGGCCTCAGCGGCGATGGTACTGCGCCCAGGAGCGCGGGAGAGTAGCGCGCCGCCGGTCTCC
>JAXGQG010000052.1:0-12209 GCA_040766535.1 Dehalococcoidia bacterium
AGCTGCATCATCGTAGGGCTGTTTCACGATGTTGGCAAGCTGGGCGTGCCGGGACAACCTTACTATTTGCCGAATGAGAATGCATGGATGGTGAAAAACAAGGGGATATGCTACAAAACAAATCCGGATGTCGTCACGATGGGATTGGCAGTCCGCAGCCTCTATCTTATTCTGCAATACATACCTCTTTCGGATGCAGAATCCCAGGCCATCACCTATCACGACGGACAGTATATCGACGACAACAGGATTGTTGCCCATAAAGAGGAACCGTTAACACTTCTTCTTCATTGGGCAGACTACTGGACAGCGCATATTTATGAAGAAGGTCGAGATAAAAAATTGCATCACGGAATTTAAAAATATCGTAATGGACCAGTAATAAATAACATTTAATTAAAGCTAAATTGTGCAGATTAATGGAGGATTATCTATGAATATAAACGATTGGAACGGAAAGAATGTAACAGCCGCCAAAAGCAAAGGTGGTGTAATTGCTATAGCACATCCTTACAGCAACCTCATAACAACGGGGTGTCAATCTTGGCCACCGCCGGAAATAGTTCAGAAGCTCTACAAGAGCAACCACATTCGTGATTTTTCCGACGATGAGCAGGCAATATGTAATTCAGGTCTTGGATATTACTGCGACCTTCAATCGCTGCACAGCGAAGATGCAATTACCTGGTCAGTATTTGGAAATATTGCGAGAGCTGAACAAGCAAAAAAAGCTGCTTGGATTACAGACTTGTTTAAAATGATCCAACTGCCGGATTCAGAAGCGAAAAATGCGGATATCTTTCTGTGGCGCAGAGTTCCACATCCTGATGATGAACCTGTCCCTGGTGGACCAGAAATCGATGTCGGAATTTTAACAGAAAAAACCGTTGTCCTTGGCGAAGCAAAATGGCTATCGAAGACAGCAACCGGCCAAGGCAGGGGAAAAAATAAAGATCAAATTAAGCTTCGTGGTGAATATCTAAAAAAGTATGGGTTAAAATTTTACAGAGACCGTTCGCAACTCGTTGTTCTCGGTATTGGTCTGCACAAAGAAGCGTTTGTAAATACTGTGCCGGAAGGTATTATATTTCGATCGATCACTTGGGAAGAAATCTGCTCACTTAACTCACACCCTATTGGGGATGAAGTTAAAAAATACCTTAATTGGAAAAAAAGTAACACAAAGATGAGTGGGAAAAGCATACGCTGCGCCTTAGGAGTTTCTCAATGAATGACTTGAAAAGTTTTGCCCCGCCGCCATCCGGCCGTCTGCTTGTTAAGCGATGTGGACATAGCATTACTCGACAAATTCCCAAACCCGTAGTTCTCATCGATACCCGTGAAAAACATCCCTTTGATTTTAGCGGATTTAAAAACTGGATAGCGGGGGAAAAGCGAACAGCCCTTAAAGTCGGCGACTACAGCGTAGAGGGAATGGAATCATTGCTTCTTCTGGAGCGTAAAACACTATCCGATTTGATAACGACCGTAATTCAGCAGAGAGAAAGATTTTTCAAGCTCTGCGAAAAAATGAAGAAGTACCGCTGGCGTGCTCTATTGATTGAGGCAAGTTATGAAGATATCAAATCTCCCTATGATTACGATACATACAACACGTTGGCTCATCCAAACGCTGTTTCGGGCACTTTAGATGCATTGGAAGCACGTTACGGAATTCCTGTAATCTATACATCTCTTTATAGACCATTAGCAGAAGAAAAAGCCGCAAGCTGGCTATCAAAACATTTCACATATTGGTATTTGGAAGAAAACGGATATGGCCGCGTACTGCAGGAGGGGGACTTGTAAAATATAAAAATATGTGAAAATATAGTAACAATTCTATTTAATTAATGCCACTGATTCCGGGCGAAGCATTTCAGGCGAGACTAAAAAAGCAACATGTTAGATACGAAAAGTGGAGATTAATAAATGACAAAGACTAAAAAAGAAAAAAAGGATGCGACAACAATCAAATGCCCGGTTTGCGGAAAGCTATTATTGGATTTAGAAAGCGAAGATAGTTATTGTGGAATTTGTGAACATGTGATCCTGACCTACTCCGTCTCGAACAGTGTTTTTGGCGAACTGAACGGAGAGGGATACGCTATTGCCGAAGAGATGGAAGCAAAGGTAGAAGAGAATCTCAAGCACGAAGAAGATAGTGATTATGAAGAGATACTCATCGAAGACCTCATCCGTGCCCTTGCTTATGATTCCGACTCGAAGTATCAACTGATCGAAGTTTCAATGGATGGTCTTGCTTGCGCACCCGTAAGCGAGACGGTCTTGCTCTTAGTTGAAATGCCGGAAGAAAAAAGAAAGACGGGTGGCCGAAAGAACAAATAAATTTATGGGTGATAAACATGGCATCTGAAATTAAAACATGGGAAATCGTTGACGGCAAATTAGTCCCCCTCATTTCTTCATTAGTCCAAGATGGGAAAAAAGAAAAAGAAGATCTTGAAAAATGGATTAAATCTAATCCACAGATCTTAGGGGAAGATATCGTAATAATTGGTGAACAAGTATCGACTGGGTCGGGTCCACTTGATTTTATTGGCATAGATATCAACGGAAATGTCGTAATTATTGAATTGAAACGCGATATGATTCCCAGAGAAGCCTTAGCTCAAGCAATTGATTATGCCTCTGACGTTGCTAACTGGGATGTGGATAGATTTAGAGAAATTTGTCAAAAATATTCAAATAAAGATCTTGAAGAGTTGTTACAGGAGAGATTTGATGAAATTATTATTGATGATTTGGCAATTAATCAAACGCAAAGAATATTATTGGTGGGGAATTCAATCGAAGATTCTCTCAGCAGAATGATAGAGTGGTTATCTGATAATTTTAGTATTGGAATAAACGTTGTTGTATTAAATTATTCAAAAACAAAACAAGGTGATGCCATCTTATCAAGAATGGTAATGATTCCGGAAGAAATTGATACACAAAAGGCAAAAAGTAAAAAGTTTGTTATTGAAATGTCAAACGAGCCAGGAAACTATGACAAAGATACATTAGAAATTAAACTTAGAGAATATTTATCCAAGTCATTGTATTCCTCACAACGTATCAAAGATTACTTTCTTCCTATATTGCTCGCAAAGGGGCAAGTAACGCGTGAAGAACTGAAAAAAGAATTTGTTAAATTAAAAGCTGCTCCAGACGAAAGCCAGGCAGGTTACTTTCTTTCACTGATATCTAATCAACTAGGACACAAGTGGAAGGATTATTTACGTCAGGTCATTTATTATGATTTTCCCAATTATAAATGGGAGAAAGATAATTTTATGATAAAGAAGGAATACGTTGACCTGGTTA
Organism: Dehalococcoidia bacterium; assembly: GCA_040766535.1. Taxonomy (GTDB): domain Bacteria; phylum Chloroflexota; class Dehalococcoidia; order GIF9; family AB-539-J10; genus SKVJ01. Next base: position 3,331 of record JAXGQG010000052.1, read on the forward strand.
AAAAAATTCTGACAAAATAATTACAACTTCCTAAATTGTTTCGACATTATTCTTGCAATGTTTTTGAGAAGTTGTATTATGCAACACAGCTTCAAAAATGCATATCTTTTGAATATAATGCAAGAATTAATAAACTTTGTGGATTTGGCGAATGTTATTAATACTACGCTGTGACCGGAGAATAGTTAAGTCATGCCCCAAATATTCGACAATATAGAAAAACATCTTTTATCTGCTCTATCGGAAGCGATGGGGCTTTCAGAACGCGCCGACTTCTGCGTAGGTTATTTTAACCTGCGCGGCTGGCGCAAAGTCGATTCGCTTGTTGAAAGATGGGCAGGTGGCGATGGTCATTGCTGTAGACTTCTTGTCGGTATGCAGCAAATGCCACAGGATCAAATGCGCGCGGCCATGAGCCTGATCAAAGAAGACGAACCGATAGATCAAGCGACTGCCATAGCTTTAAAGAAAAAACTTGCTCAGGATTTCCGGGATCAATTAACGATTGGTATTCCAACAAACGAAGATGAAGATGGTTTGCGACGTCTTGCCTCACAAATTACCTCACGAAAGCTGGTTGTCAAACTCTTTCTACGCCATCCGCTGCATGCAAAACTTTATCTTTGTTTTCGGCAAGATCCTCTTAATCCGAAGATCGGTTATTTGGGCAGCAGCAATTTGACTTTGGCTGGTCTATCGAAACAGGGAGAACTCAATGTTGATGTTCTTGACCATGATGCATGTGATAAACTAGCCAACTGGTTTGAAGAGCGCTGGAAAGATAAATTCTGCGTAGATATATCCAAAGAACTCGTCGAAATTATAAATACAAGTTGGGCGAGTCCTGAACCGATTCCTCCTTATCAGATATACGTTAAAATGGCCTATCATCTTTCCCAAGAAGCAAGGGCGGGGTTAACGGAATTTCGAATTCCCAACGACTTCGGTAATATGCTTTTTGAATTTCAGAAAGCTGCTGTAAAAATTGCCGCGCACCATCTCAACAAACGTGGCGGTGTCGTAATTGGTGATGTTGTTGGGTTGGGAAAAACACTAATGGCGACGGCGCTTGCCCGTATTTTTGAAGACGACCACGGCGTTGAAACACTGATCATATGTCCCAAAAATCTTGTGACGATGTGGGAAGATTACCGCCAGCGGTATCGTTTGCGGGCGAAGGTATTGTCAATTACACAGGCACAAAGAGAACTTCCCGATCTTAGGAGATTCCGCCTCGTATTGATTGACGAGAGCCACAATCTACGAAACCGGGAAGGCAGGCGCTATCATGCTATTGCCGAGTATATCGCAGCAAATGATAGTCGCGTCATTTTGCTTTCGGCCACGCCGTACAACAAAACCTATCTGGACTTGTCCAATCAATTACGATTATTTATTGACGAAAAGAAGGATATCGGTATTCGTCCTGAAAAATTGCTTCGTGAACTTGGCGAAACAGAATTTATAAGAAGACATCAATGTCCAGTACGTTCATTGGCCGCCTTTGATAAAAGCGAATATGCAGACGATTGGCGTGATCTGATGCGGCTTTATCTTGTCCGCCGAACACGAAGTTTTATTCAAGAGAACTATGCCAAGTTAGATACAGAGCGCAAACGTAAATACCTTGAATTTCAAGATGGCACGCGCTCCTACTTTCCTACAAGGCTACCCAAAACAATCAAATTTAAAATCAGCGAGAAAGATCCCAACGATCCATACGCACGACTGTTCACGGATGATGTCGTGGATATTGTTGACGACCTCACGCTTCCCAGATATGGTCTTGGCAATTATGTGAAACCAACACCTCATAAACCGCCGACTACAGAAGAGGCCAAGGTGTTGGCCGATTTGTCGCGTGCCGGAACGCGGCTAAAAGGTTTTTGCCGTACTAATCTTTTTAAACGTTTGGAAAGCTGCGGTCAATCCTTCATTCTTTCTGTTGAGCGGCACATTCTGCGTAATTTTATCTGCCTGCATGCAATTGAAAATGACCTGCCCATCCCTATCGGTACGCAGGATATTGGGTTGCTGGATGCGTGGGCGAATGATCAGGACACTGATTTGTGGGATGCCGCCACCGACAATGACGAAAACAACAATTCAACAAACGATCCCACGGCCAACATAACGCAGGTGACGACCGAACAGAAATTCAAAGAACAGGCCTCGGAAATTTACGGCACTTATGCCAAACATTTTCAACGCCGCTTCAAGTGGCTCAAACCGGAATTGTTTAATGATGCTTTGGCTAAGGATTTGCGCAAAGATGTCAAGGCGCTGATGAGTGTTTTGAAAAAGGCCGGTGGTTGGGATCCGAAACTTGATACAAAGCTTCAGGAGCTGTTAACACTTTTAACGAAGAAACACGATAAAGATAAAGTTATCGTGTTTTCACAATTTGCCGATACGGTAAATTATCTTGCTGCGCAGATAAAGGCAGCCGGATTACAGTCCGCTGAAGGCGTTACCGGCGACACGGAAGACCCCACGGCCATTGCATACCGTTTCAGCCCTGTCAGCAACGACAAACGCAATCAGATTGATTCGGACAAAGAGCTGCGCGTCGTCATTGCCACCGATGTGCTCAGCGAAGGCCAGAACCTTCAGGACTGTTCAATCGTCGTGAACTTTGATTTACCCTGGGCAATTATCCGCCTAATCCAACGAGCAGGTCGTGTTGATCGTATAGGACAAAAGTCGGATACAATCCTATGCTATTCATTTTTACCGGCCGATGGAGTCGAAAAAATCATTCGTCTCCGCTCGCGCGTGCAACAACGTCTGCAGGAAAACGCCGAGGTCGTAGGCGCAGACGAGACATTTTTCGAGAACCAGGATAACGAAGAGGTTGTCCGTGATTTATTTACGGAGAAAGCAGGTATCCTCGACGGTGATGAAGATACCGAAGTTGACCTTGCATCATATGCCTATCAGATCTGGAAAAACGCAATTGACCGTAACCCCGAGCTGGCAAAAACAATACCGGCAATGCCGAATGTGGTTTATTCAACGCGGCCGCATAAATCGATAGCCAATCAGCCCGAAGGCGCATTGGTTTATCTGCGTACAACTGAAGGCAACGACGCCCTGGCATGGATTGATAAAAACAGCATTAGCGTTACCGAGTCACAGTTTGCGATATTAAAGGCTGCCGAATGCACGCCTGACACACCGGCGCTGCCGCGACATAAGCAACACCACGAAATGGTTGCCACAGGCGTGAAGCTCATTGTGGAAACCGAAAAATCCGTTGGCGGCCAATTGGGACGACCTTCGGGAGCACGCTTCCGCACATACGAACGTCTCAAAGGTTATACTGAAGAAATAAAAGGCACTCTTTTTGATACGCCAGAACTGCGTAAGACGATAGAAGACATTTACAAATATCCGTTATTGCAATCTGCAACTGATACGCTGAACCGCCAGCTAAAAAGCGGCATCGGCAATCAGGCGCTGGCCGAACTGGTGATGTCGCTTCGCGCTGATGCGCGACTCTGCCGCGTAGCTGAAGATGTCGAATCCAAAGAACCGCAAGTTATTTGTTCCCTTGGTCTCCGAGATGAAGAGCAAGTGACCACAGAGGAGAAAGCATGAAAATTGATGTTACCGCAGTCCGCCAATGTCTGAAATCTTTCGATTTTAAAACTCTCTTTCGCGAGCATCTTGGCTGGGACAATCACACTGCCCAGCTCGAGATCCCTATAAACGGGCAGACTATTTCTCTTACTGCCATTTCCCAGAAACGCGGTTTTGTCGCTTTTATTTGTGAAGGTCAGATTCCCGACCGCGCCACGCGTCTTAAGCTTGACCAGCAAATAACCAAATCAGCCCGTGAGCATTTTGTCATTTATGCCGATAAAGCTAAAGGTCAGCAGGTATGGCAGTGGGTGCGCCGCGAGCAGGGTAAGCCGCTGGCCAGTCGCGATCATCGTTTTGACATCCGTCAAACGGGCGACCCATTAATCCAGCGCCTTGATCAGATAGCCGTTGATATGGAAGAAGAGGAAATCCTTACCGTTGTGGATGTGGCGATACGCGCCCGTTCCGCCTTCGATTTAGACAAAGTTACCAAGCGTTTTTATGATCGCTTCAAGAACGAGCACGCTGCCTTTCTCAAACTCATCAAGGGATTTCCCGAGCCGCAGAAAGTTGACGGTAAAGAGGTGCCCCATCCCGATCTTCAGTGGTACACCTCGCTGATGCTCAACCGATTGATGTTTGTATATTTCATCCAGAAGAAGGGCTTCCTTGACGGCGATGTTGATTATTTGCGTAATCGCCTGAAAATGGTTCAACAGGCAAGGGGTAAAGACAAGTTTTTGTCTTTCTATCGCTATTTTCTTTTGCGTCTTTTTCATGACGGCCTGGGGAAAGCCCCGGATGAACGCAAACTCGATGCCGCAATAGAAAAACTGCTGGGCAAAGTTCCGTTTCTAAACGGCGGATTTTTTGAAGTGCATGAATTGGAGCAACGCTATTCTGAAATAGACATACCTGATAATGCCTTTGAAAAACTTTTCGACTTCTTCGACCAGTATCGCTGGCATCTTGACGAGCGGCCCCTGCGCGCCGATAATGAAATCAATCCTGATGTTGTTGGCTACATCTTCGAGAAATATATCAATCAGAAACAGATGGGCGCCTACTATACCAAGGAAGATATCACCGGATATATCAGCAAGAATACCATCATTCCCTATCTTTTCGATGCCGCACAAAAGAAATGCGCTATTGCTTTTGAACCAAACAGCGCCCTCTGGCGATTACTTTGCGACAATCCGGACCGCTACATCTATCCGGCGGTGCGTCACGGCGTTATAAAAGATGACGGCACAGTGATACCGGAATCAGCCTTGCCGGATTTTGTGCGCAAAGGCATGCATGACCCCAAGGCGCGCATGCACGACAACCGCTATAATCTGCAGCAGGCAATGGCCGAAGATGAGTTGCGTCTTGTCACCGAAACATGGCGAGAATATGTAAATCGCCGCAACCGCTGCCTGGAAATACGAGAGAAACTGCAACAAGGTGAAGTCCATCAAATCAACGACCTGATTACGCTCAACCTTGATATCTGGCAGTTTGCCCGCGACGCCATCGTCAATGCCGAAGGGCCGGAACTGCTGCGAGCCTTCTGGGATGCCATCATCAAAGTTACCGTGCTTGATCCCACATGCGGTTCCGGTGCATTCCTCTTTGCCGCCCTGCGTATTTTGGAGACACTTTACAGCGATTGCCTCGAACGCATGGAGCGTTTTATCGAGGACATTGCCGACAAGCCACATCATCCTGAACAATACAGCGACTATAAAAAAGTACTGACTCAACTTGCCAAGCACCACAATGAACGCTATTTCATCCTCAAGTCCATCATCATCAACAATCTTTTCGGCGTGGACATCATGGAAGAGGCGGTGGAAATTTGCAAGCTGCGTCTCTTCCTAAAGCTTGTCGCGCAGGTGGAGAAGGTTGAACAAATTGAACCGCTGCCCGATATAGATTTCAACATCCGCGCGGGCAATACTTTGGTTGGTTATGCAACTGCCGATCAGGTACGCAAGGCATTTACAGAAGAACGGAAATCTGACCTGGAAGTTCAGAGCAAACTTCTTTTGGATAGCAGTGAAGATGATTATAAAAGATTTGAAGAAAGTGTTGAACTTGTGGAAAGAGCATTTCGGCAATATCGCATTCAGCAAACTACCTATGGTGGAAAAATTACGCACAAGGATAAACAAAATTTGCGCAAGCGATTGGCTGAACTCAATATCCAACTGGACGGAAATCTAGCGAATGAATACGGTATCACGCCAAAAAGCTACGGCTCAAAATCAGCTTACGAACAGGCTTTTCTCAAATGGAAGGAAAGCCATCAGCCTTTCCATTGGTTTGTCGAATTTTATGGCATTATGAGCGTGGGCGGCTTTGACGTGATTATTGGGAATCCACCGTATGTCGAATATACTAAGATTAAAAAAGAATATACTGTTAGAAATTATAATACGGAAAATTGTGGTAACCTCTATGCTTATGTTGTCGAAAGATGTTTAGATATCTTATGTAACAATGGACGCACCGGTATGATTGTTCAGTTGCCAATTGTTTGTACCGACAGAATGCAACCACTCCAAAAGGAACTCCTTGAAAAAAGCAGCAGTATATGGTTCTCCAATTTTGACGACCGACCTGCAAGGCTTTTTGATGGTCTAGAGCACATTCGTGCGACAATTTTTCTGACTCAAAAAGATATTTGCAGTACCAATAGGCGTTATTCGACAACTTATAATCGGTGGTATTCAGAATTTCGTCCACAGCTTTTTGAAATGCTTTCTTTTACCGAAAGTTCAGATTTTTTCATGGTCGGCACTATTCCGAAAATCGGCCAGAAAACTGCTAAATTAGTAAGAGAAATAATTGTCCCTTTTGCCCCTTTACGCAATAATTTTACATCTGCCTATAAGAGTGTTTCGGTATATTTTCATAATGCACCACAGTATTGGATACGTGCAATGAATTTTTCACCATACTTCTGGAATGAACGAAACGGTGAGAAAATATCAACCCAGGTTAAAATATTGTCTTTGCCGTCAAAGAATGATGCGGCCATAACTGTTGCGGCGCTGAATAGCTCTGTCTTCTATTGGTGGTTCCTGATTCTCTCAGATTGTCGTCATCTAAATATGCGGGAAATTGAAAACTTTCCTTTAGGTTTGGAACGCTTTTCAGAAGCAGCCAAAATGCAACTGGTTGCGCTGTCCAACGATCTTATGAAGGACATGAAACAACACAAGCAGAGAAAGCATTGCCAGTATAAAACAACTGGTAAGGTTGTTTATGACGAATTTTATCCTAAAAATTCAAAGTCCATAATTGACAAAATAGACACAGTCCTTGCCCAGCACTATGGCTTCACCAACGAGGAACTGGATTTCATTATCAACTACGACATCAAATATCGCATGGGAAACACCGACGATGAAAATGGTGATGACGAATGAAGGACGGCATGCTTCAAGGTTCGCGAATAATCAAACCGTCTGACAGTCACTATCCCAAGCTTTTGCAAAACCGTCTCGGTGTTGACGCGCCTACTCAACTATACACGATGGGCGAAACTGCTATTTTGCAGCGACGTCTGCTGGGTCTGATTTGCTCCATTAAATGTCCCGGCAGTATCATCCTAAAAACATTCGACACTATCCGCGCCTTGCGTGATTCCGGTGTAACGATGATCGGCGGTTTTCTATCACCAATGGAACGAGATTGTCTTGATATTTTGTTGCGCGGCAAACAACCGATTATCCTCTGCCCGGCAAGACGACTCACCGGCCTTCGCCTCGGCACTGCTGCCCGGAAAGCAATCAACGAAAACCGATTGCTTGTGCTCTCACCTTTTGCCGACGATGTCCGGCATACAACAGCCGCCCAGGCAGTAAAACGAAACAACCTGATAGCCGCATTGGCCGAAGCCCTTTTCGTGCCTTACGCTGCACCCGAAGGCAAAACCTGGACAACCGTCCACACGGCGCTGAAAAGAAACCAGCCGGTTTATACATTCGATGTGGAAGACAACGCTGCTCTCCTCGCTGCGGGTGTAAAATCAATAGAACAACACATGGAGAAAATATTATCCCATAGTGAGGTTGAATAATGACAGATGGCAAAAGAAATGAGTTCTATGAAGAATTGCTTTTCATAATTAATCGACATGTGAAACTTAACTTGCGTAATAATATGTATGGTTTTGATTGTGACTCTGCAGAAGCGAAAATTGATGTGCTGGATCGAACATTGGAATTGTTACGAATTAAAACGCAGCATCTTGAAAATAGTATTCCTATGGAGGAATTCATCCAAGCAGAAACCTTTATCAAGAATGGTATTCTCCAATATTTTGAAACTGCGGATTACTGTAGCCTCGGTAGCGGCACACCGCCAATTTGTTTTCAGCCCGGTTTGCTGATTTATCTTCTAAGAAATTATCAGCACAAGCAGAATGTTCTTAATATTATCAATAATTTTATAAATAAGCTATGGGCGCATCTAGGGAAACTTGATTTTAAGAAGACTAAAACAGGCGTTATGAGATGTTTCACTAACACGCGATTCGCAGCATTGACACTCCGAAATTATGGGCTTCTTAAATTCACCAAGGAAGAAGCATTTAAAACCTGGTCCTTATCACTTATCGGTATGATTGTAGCTGCGAAAGTAATGGAAAAAGGTGTCTGGGGTATTCCACCCGTGAGCGGTCATAAAAAGTGGTCTTCGGTATTACATCCGGACATTCACGACGCATTCAAAGAACTTTCTGATTTTAAAGTATTCACAAAGCGTCTTGCTGATATGTGCAAGCCAGAAGTCGGGAGACTTGCTCAGAAATTTAAACAGGAAATAGGGTCTGCTTTTAATGTGCTCTGCCAGTTTAAGGAAGTAATTAATAACCAAGAAAAGAATAAGAATGAGCGAATGATGCTAGCGGGCAAACTGCTTAAGAATCTCGACGAGAATGATGGCATCAAAAAGTTATTTAAAGAATTAAATCTGAGTCTAAAAACAGGGGATCTTTTAGCTCAAACAGTGCTGCCTGGTATAAAGCGTTAAACATTGGCTTTTCACTTAATCTCGCGTGGATGAATTATTATGGTGTCTCCGACTAAAGGCATTTTCAAATGAAGACATTCCTAATAACTCTGAATCAGGGAAGAGGGAAGGTCAAATCTTCACTCTTGACATTTCATGCAAAACAAAATCCGTATTGCCAAATGCGGAGATCCAGATTGCTGCCGGTAGGTTCATTATTATTCGAGACAAGATTATGGGTCTTTTCGATTTCTTAAAGTTGAAGAAAAAGCAGGGTTTGTATGCCGGCG
>JAXGQG010000053.1:0-1767 GCA_040766535.1 Dehalococcoidia bacterium
TGATCACGTCGGCGACGGAGTTGATAAGGCGGATGACTTCATTTGCGAAGTCATAGCTCTGGGCAGCCTTGCCGGAGAAGATGAAGGACGTCGGCTGCGGCTTGAAGGAAGGATCTGCGAGGAGACGGTTGTAGATGTCGAGGACCTTGAAGACGTTCAGGAGCTGGCGCTTGTAGGCATGGAAGCGCTTGACCTGGACATCGAAGATCGTGGTCGGATCGAGCTCGACGCCCGTCGTGTCCTTGATGTAGCGGGCAAGGCGCTCCTTCTCCGTCTGCTTGGCAGCATGGACATCCTTCAGGAACGACTCGTCCTTCTCATACGGGATGAGCTTCTCGAGCTCATAGGCATCCTTGAGCCAGCCATCGCCGATTGCATTGGTGATGAGCTTTGCATAGGCAGGGTTGGCCTCTGCGAGGAAGCGGCGGTGCGAGACGCCGTTCGTCTTGTTGTTGAACTTCTCCGGCGTGAGGTCGTAGAAGTCCTTGAGCGTCGACTTCTCGAGGATGTCCGTATGGAGGGCAGAGACGCCGTTCACGGAGTGCGAGCAGATGACGGAGAGGTTTGCCATGTGGCACTGGCCATCCCAGAGGATTGCAGTCTTCTGGAGCTGGTCCATCCAGTTCTCCGCATCATGCGGGAAGGACTCGCGGTAGCGGCGGTCGATCTCGTCGATGAACATGTAGGTGCGCGGAAGCTGGGCGCGGAGCATCGGAATCGGCCACTTCTCGAGGGCTTCCGGCATGATCGTGTGGTTCGTGTAGGAGACAGTCGCCGTCATGGTCTTCCAGGCCGTATCCCAGTCAAGGCCCTTCTCATCGACGAGGATGCGCATGAGCTCGGGGCCGCAGAGCGCCGGGTGCGTATCGTTCGTGTGGATGCAGACATGCTTCGGGAGGTCTTCCCAGGCATCGGGGCCGAAGTTGCGCTCATAGGTGTGAAGGATCGACTGCAGGCCTGCAGAGACGAAGAGGTACTCCTGCTTGAGGCGCAGAAGACGTCCATGCTCGCCCGCATCGTTCGGGTAGAGGATCGTGGAGATGGCCTCGACATCGGAGCGGAACTTGAATGCCTTGGCATAGTCGCCGGCATTGAAGGCATCGAGATCGAAGTCAGGCGTATGCGGCTTTGCGCCCCAGATGCGGAGCTTGTTCACGCAGGTGCCGCCGAAGCCGACGATAGGCACATCGTACGGGACGGCGTCTACCTTCTCGCCGCCTTCCCAGGTGAACCAGTAGCTGCCAGCCTCGCCCTCGTGGCGCACGACCTCGCCGCCGAAGCGCACCGTGACGGTGCTCTCGAGCTTGCGGATCTCCCACGGGAAGCCATAGCGGAGCCAGTTGTCCGTCTTCTCGACCTGGCGTCCGCCCTCGATCTCCTGGCGGAAGAGGCCATAGCGGTAGCGCATGCCATTGCCGTTGCCGGCGATGCCAAGAGCTGCCATGGAGTCGAGGAAGCAGGCCGCAAGACGGCCGAGACCGCCGTTGCCGAGGCCCGGGTCGGCTTCCTTGGCGCAGAGGGTCTCAAGGTCTGAACCCAGGTCCTTCAGGCAGTCCTCGACGAAGTCGCGGATGCCGAAGTTCAGGAGGTAGTTGTCCAGAAGGGGACCGAGCAGGAACTCGAGGGAGAAGTAGTAGACCTGCTTCTCGTCCTTCGGGTGGCACTCGACCTCGATGCGGCGTGCCTTCTGGGCAATGAGACGTGCTAGGCACAGGAAGCGCTCCCTGTCCGTGCACTCTTCGAAGGTCTTGGAACGCTCGGAGAGGC
>JAXGQG010000054.1:0-1688 GCA_040766535.1 Dehalococcoidia bacterium
CGGTTCTTTGGAAATCGAGCAGCGCAATATGATGCGATTGTTTATGTAGAGATCTAAAGCTCCCCCCTTGCCTCTGGCTCGGGGAGAGCCCCCTTAGAGATATTGAAAGTAGAACAGGTCAGGCCCGGCGTCCCCTCGGGGGTTCCGGGCAGCCTTTCCATTTTTGCGATGGAGAGTTTGATCCTGGCTCAGAATGAACGCTGGCGGCATGGATTAGGCATGCAAGTCGAACGGGGCGCCCTCGGGCGCCGAGTGGCGGAAGGGTGAGTAACACGTGAGCAACCTGCCCCCGGATCCGGAATAAGCGTTGGAAACGGCGTCTAAAACCGGACACGGAGGGGGACCGCATGGTTCCCTCTCCAAATATTCATAGTCCGGGGATGGGCTCGCGGCCCATTAGCTCGTTGGCGGGGTAACGGCCCACCAAGGCTTCGACGGGTAGGTGGTCTGAGAGGATGGTCACCCACACTGGGACTGAGACACTGCCCAGACTCCTGCGGGAGGCTGCAGTCGAGAATCTTCCGCAATGGGCGCAAGCCTGACGGAGCGATGCCGCGTGGGGGACGAAGGCCCTCGGGTCGTAAACCCCTGTCGCCCGGGACGATAGTGACGGTACCGGGAAAGGAAGCCACGGCTAACCACGTGCCAGCAGCCGCGGTAACACGTGGGTGGCGAGCGTTATTCGGATTCACTGGGCGTAAAGGGTCCGCAGGGGGCCCGCCGCGCCCGCCGTGAAAGCCCATGGCTCAACCATGGGACTGCGGCGGGTACGGGCGGGCTGGAGTGCGCGATGGGCAGACGGAATTCCGGGTGTAGCGGTGGAATGCGTGGATATCCGGAGGAACACCGATGGCGAAGGCGGTCTGCTGGCGCGCGACTGACCCTCATGGACGAGAGCGTGGGTAGCGAACAGGATTAGATACCCTGGTAGTCCACGCCGTAAACGTTGTGTGCCAGGCGTGCCCCGGTCGGCCCGGGGCGCGTCCAAGCCAACGCGGTAAGCACACCGCCTGGGGACTACGGCCGCAAGGCTAAAACTCAAAGGAATTGACGGGGGCCCGCACAAGCGGTGGAGCATGTTGCTTAATTCGAGGCAACGCGAAGAACCTTACCCAGGTTTGACATCGGAGGCACCGGCCCGAAACGGCCGTTCCGGCAACGGACCTCCAGACAGATGCTGCATGGCTGTCGTCAGCTCGTGCCGTGAGGTGTTCGGTTAAGTCCGGCAACGAGCGCAACCCATGCCGCCAGTTGCCACCGGGTGATGCCGGGGACTCTGGCGGGACCGCCCGTGTCAAGCGGGAGGAAGGCGTGGACGACGTCAAGTCCGTATGGCTCCTACGCCTGGGGCCGCAAACGTGCTACAATGGCCGGTACAGAAGGACGCTTGGCCGCGAGGCCCGGCAAATCCCCAAAGCCGGCCCCAGTTCGGATTGCAGCCTGCAACTCGGCTGCATGAAGCCGGAATCGCTAGTAAAGGGGCATCAGCCACGGCCCCTTGAATACGTTCCCGGGCCTTGTACACACCGCCCGTCACATCATGGGAGCCGACCGCACCCGAAGGCGCCGGGCCGACCCGCGAGGGGGGCAGGCGACGAAGGTGAGCTCGGTGACTGGGATGAAGTCGTAACAAGGTAGCCGTTGGGGAACCAGCGGCTGGATCACCTCCTTTTGAAGGAAGGCCCCCC
>JAXGQG010000055.1:0-4517 GCA_040766535.1 Dehalococcoidia bacterium
CTTCCGCCTCGCCCTCGCTTTGGACGCCGACGGAATTTGAGGCTTTGTACACTTATTTTACCTGTTTACCGTAAATTCTACAACTACAAAAAGCAACCAGTAAATAATCAACAAACAAGCTTCTTTTTTTGAAAGAGTACGGCCAGTTTTCAAAAATTTAAACAACATAAACGAAGCGCCGACCATAAACATGCCAGTTATATAAATGATTTTTTGTGGAAATGAAAATGGATTGATCAAGGCGAGTATCCCTACTACGATAGTAGCATCAGCAAGCACTGAACCGAGAATATCTCCGACAGCTAACGAATCATCGTGTTTTTTGACAGATTTTAGTGAGAAAAGTAATTCTGGAATGGTTGTACCAAGTCCTACGACAAGCATTCCAATAAGAACAGGGTTTATATTAAAATAATTGGCGATTCCTACAGCAGAAGTAACGGTAAAATGTGATCCTACCAATAAGATTGCCATGCTAAATAATAGAAGTAGAAAGTTTTTGCTTTTCCCGTTATGCCCATTGTGTACCACGGCAGAATGGTTAGTTCCGTTTCTCAGAGTAAGATAATAAAATATTCCTCCCGCAATAATCAGAGTCAGACCCTCAAGTCTCGAATAGTGTCCATTTAAACCCAATATTAATGGCAATAAAAGTATAAATGGATACACAATGTTATTCTTTAAAATTTTCCCTTCAACTTTTAACTTTTTGCCGGTGAGAAACACAACTACCGCAAAAACTAAAGTCAAGTCAGCGACATTTGATCCGAACAGAGTACCAAGTCCGAATGAGGGAATATTTTCCAATGAAGCATTAATGGCAACAAATGTTTCGGGGAGGATTGAAATTATTGCCACAATCATGAAACCGACCAGAAATTTTGAGATTCTAAAATTTTCTGCCAGTTTGACGGAATATTTTGTGGCCATTGTCGCTCCTTTTGCAGTGGCGTAAAGCGAGATAATAAAAATTAATAAATTGATTGCCATAAATTTATTTAAAAGTATCCAACTTGAGCGGTACTTTTTCCGCTTTATTGATGATAAATTTGCTTAGAATCATTCCTTTTTTCTTGCTCAAAACAATGAGAATTGTTGTGGCTATCAAACCGAAAAACGAAATAATTCCGAACAAAGCGTTAAAACCCAGCTTGCTGGCGATAAAAGCACCGATAGTGGCACTGGAGGCCGTAGCGATGCCGACCCCGACATCTTCTAACGACCATTCAAGACCTACAATTTTTTTATCTATGTGATTGGTAAAGAGAATACGCCAAGCCGGAACCGCCATAGAGTTAGCAATTCCGTTCACTATCTGCAATACATAAATATGCCAAGGGGCAGATGACATGATGTAAAACAAAGGAATGATTGATATTAAAAAGGTGCCAATAATCATGAACGAACATTCGTCAATTTCACCTCTGATTTTATCCATCAGCCGACTAAGTGGAACAACCATAATCACTCTGGTCAACCAGTAGCAAGACATGGCAAAACCGATAACTTCTATTTTATTTTCTATATTTTCAAGGACAAAGACGGCGAATATTGGGGCCAATAAACCGACAGCAAAAAAAAGAAAAAAGTCAGACAATATCAAAAAACGGATTGTTGTGCTTATTTTATTCTTGTTTATCATATTATTCATAATTACCTTCGGCTTCGGGTTGGTGCAATATTTTTTCGACTTTGATTTTTTTCTCTCCGCTCGGTGTTTTAAGATTAATGATATCACCAACGCGATACCCCAATAAAGCACACCCCACCGGAGAAATCACCGATATCTTGCGTTGAGCAATGTCGGCATCCTCGGGGAAAACCAACCGATACTCAAGTTCCGTCCCCGAATCTACATCTGTAAAATTCACCAAGGAATTCATGGTGATGATATTGGCCGGGATCTTTTCCGGTTCAACAATTTCCGCTCTTTTAAGTTCAGAAAGCAAAGAACGAGTACTGTCGTTATCCGGCAATTTTTCATTTATCAACTTGATCAATTTTTTGTGATCATTTTTTGTAATATATATGTTGGTCATAGGTTTAAAATTTAAAAAACAACCGTTTTAACCGGTTGTTTTTTGCTCATGCACTAAAACAACCGGTTAAGTGACGGTAGGAAAAGAAAGTGTGGTATTTTTGTATATATTATGTAGAAACATATTAAACTTATTATATCAAATTAGGCTAAAAAGGCAACTTTTAAACACCCCGATGTTGTTTTTATTTCATTAATACATCAAGCGAAACGCCCAATGCGCTCGCTATTTTTTTAACAGTATCAATGGTGGGATTGGGCGTTGCGCCTGCTTCAATTTTGGCGATAGTATGAAAAGCCAAATCCGCTTTCTTTGAAAGCTGATCCTGTGAAATACCGAGCTTGTTTCGGTATTTTTTTATATTCTCGCCGATTGTGGATTTTTCGTTTGACATATTCGTATAGTTTTACTATGATAGTTAGTGAGGATATAAAACCTTTATCATCAATAGTTAGTATATGAAATTTTTATCATTTAGTCAAACGAAATTAGGGAGTTCCTTATCGTTGCCCGCGCACGGGTGGGTTGGGGCAAGGGCAACACCTCTTTTTTCTGCGGTGCATTTTGCAAAGCAAAATACAAATTCCGTCGGCGTCCAAAGCGAGGGCGCGGCGGAAAGGGGTGTGGGGGAATTCCGCCTCGCCCGAGCCGAAGCGAAGCCCCGCCGCCCTGCTCGTTCAGAGCAGAGGTCAGCAAAAAGTTTTTTCCTTTTAGAAGAAAAAATCGGGCGGGCGCAAATCAAAAATTGTGAAGAAAACTTTTTGCTGGACAGCGAGCGAAGCGAGCGGCGGCGGGGCGGAGCGTTCAAAATTCGGCGTTCGGATTTTCGTCAAAGAATGTTCGAACTTCGTCCAGAAACGACCGCCAAGTATCACATTTTGAAAAAACAAGGTTGGTTGCCTCGTGGCTTCGTCGTTCGGCATTGAATTTTGCGGGGATTTTCCAAGCATTTTTCAAATCCAAAGAGAGCGTCCGCTCGGCAATACGGAAGTTCGCAGAGCGAAGCTCTGGCAAAATGAAATTTTGCAAACCAATCTTTTTTCTTTCGCTTTCAACGAAAGGTTGAGCGTATTTTTCTTTGATTGCCCAAAAAATAATTTCAAAACAATATGGACAACATAAATTTACAAACCAAAAAGATTTTTCTCTATGCCCGTAAATCCACGGACGAACCCGAAAGGCAGATTTTAAGTATTGAAGCACAACTTTTTGAATTGCGAGAATATGCCAAAAAAGAGGGCTTAAATATCGTCCATGAATTTGTGGAAAGCAAAACCGCCAAAGAGCCGGGCAGAGAGATATTTAACGAAATGGTCACAAGCATAGAGAAAAATGAAGCCGAGGGAATTTTAGCGTGGCACCCTGACCGCCTTGCTCGTAATTCCATAGACGGAGGTCGAATTATCTACTTGGTAGATACTGGAAAAATTACCACGCTAAAATTTCCCACTTTTTGGTTTGATCCGACACCGCAGGGAAAATTTATGTTATCCATCGCTTTTGGGCAATCAAAATACTATGTGGATAATCTTTCGGAAAATATAAGGAGGGGTATTCGTCAGAAATTAAGAAATGGAATATGGCCAGCTTGGGCGCCACTTGGCTATGTAAACGACAAAAATGCCCGCTGTATCGCCGTGGACAAAGAAAAGGCAAAATATATCAAGCGGGCTTTTGAAATGTACTCAACTGGCGAATACCCCCTCGCTCAAGTCCGAAAGATTATCAATTCCTTGGGCTTGGTTGGTAAGAAAGGCAAAATGCTTTCCGTCTCGAACTATCAATATATGCTCAAGAACAAAATTTACTACGGAATGATTGAATATAACGGAGAACTTTATGACGGAAAGCACGAACCGATTATCACAAAGAAACTTTTTGATTCTGTTCAAGCAGTGATGATGAATAAAAGCAAGCCGAAAACGCCAAAATTGAAACCTTATGTGTATAGAGGATTTTTCCGTTGTGGCGAGTGTGGTTGTTTCATTACCACTGAAACGCAAAAAGGACACAACTATCTTCGTTGCACCAAACGGAAAAATTCTTGCGAACAAAAATATGTCCGCGAAGAAATCATCACTTCTCAAATAAAGGAAGAAATCAAAAAAGTTTCTTTGTCTTCCGCTTGGGCAAACGCTTCAATCAATTATTTTGAAAACGAAAAAATGAAATCTGCCCAAGCGGAAAGCTCTTTTGCCCAAAAAGCGAGAAATGAGCTGGTAGAGATAGAAACCAAACTTGATCGCTTGCTTGATTTGCAACTGGACGGCAATTTATCGCAAGCGGAATATACCGCCAAAAAGCACAAGCTCATTCTCGCCAAAAAGGATTTGGAAGAAAAAATCTCGTCTTTTGGGCGAAAGAGCAATAATCGGTTCGAACTTGCCCTTGCCTTTCTAAAAGACGCCAACCAAGCCGAAAAATACGCTCAACAAGAAAATCCCGAAAGGATTCGGGATTTTCTCAAAAAGATTGGTT
>JAXGQG010000056.1:0-2624 GCA_040766535.1 Dehalococcoidia bacterium
GCCAGTTCATCGGCCGCTTGCTCGTAGGCATTGGAAAACTGGATCAGCGCATCGGCCTTCTGCGTGTTGCCGATCGTCCGCTCGGCCAGCGACCACCAATCGGCGCCCAAGCCGACGGCGGTGGCCTTGAGGTTCGGGAACCACGACTGCGACAACCGCTGCCGAGCGTGCCGCAACAGATCCGCCCGCCGCAGTTCATCCCGCAAGAACTGATCGTCTTGAACGAGTTCAGCCGATGATTGCCACGGCGGAAGACTGGGGTCCAAGACAAGCTCCGCTTGGTCTTGCCACGTCATGGTTTTCTCCAGATCCGTCCTTGCTTGTCGAGAAACAGGGTCCCGGACGGCAGGGCGTCGAACTGCTCTTGAGTCTCGACCGTTTGCAGGTTCTTCTTGGCCAACTCCCGCGTCGGCTCGCTGATCGTCTGCTCCGGCTTGGCCGCCGGCCGTTTCGGAGCCGGGGGCGGATTCCACGCCGGCTGCTGCCGGCCCCCGAGGACCGCTTCCTCAGAAACGCCCGCCGCGTCCAGGACCTGCGCGGCCCGCCCCAGTGCGTCGTAATCCTCCTTGGTCGCGGTTTGCCCACTCTCGATCTTGTCCAGGATCGAGAGGTACACCTGCTTCGCCTGCTGCAATTGCGGCGACAGGGCGGCACCCTGCGACGGAATCGGCGGTGGCGGCGGAGCGGAGGACGAGGCCGGGCGCTGGGCCGACACGGGCAGGGGCGGTGCTGGTTGCCCCGGCGTGGATTGAACCGGCGCGGGCGGCGGTCCGCCTGCGCCTGCCATCGGGCCCTGTGGCGGCACCGTCGGCCGAGGCCCTGCCGGGCCCGCCCCACCGGGTTGCCCCGGCGGCCGATCCACCCCCATCACCCGCCGGATCGCCGCGTCGATCGCCGGCGGCAGGACGATCAACTCGCCTTCGGCGCCGCGTCCCTTCTCGTCCTGCAGCCACTTCCTGAGCCTTCCCCTGGCCTGCCAAGAGAAAATGGCCGCCTGCAGCGGATCGGCCAGCACCTGCCGCTGAGCCGGCGGCAAAAACTGCTGCACGTGCTGGCCCCACTCGATCACGCTCTGCCGGATGTCTTCGTCCGTGACGTTGAAATAGTCCGACGGGACCTGCACGCCCAACGAGCCGAGTTGTCGCCCCAGCAGCTGCTTGACCTCAACGGGCGTTGCCGGGCGGCCGTATTTCTCCTGGAAACCCTTCTGCAGGTTGGCCTCCGACTCCTGGATCGCCAGCGCGTTGTCCCACTGGGCCTGGGGGTCGTCCTTGAGCCATTCCACGTCGATCTTGCCGCGTGCTTCCTCGGCCATCGCGTACCCGACCACCCGGCCGCCGAAGATGATCGGCTGGATCAGCGACCGCGCCAGTTCGGCCCGCTGTTCTTCGGGAAGCTTGTAGTTCCAGCCCGCGAACTTGAAACCGTCCTTCGTCTTCTCTTTCAGCCACAGACCGTCCTCGACGATGTCCCCGATCAGCTGGCCGTTGGGAACGACATGGCTGTCCCAATCAAAGCCCGTGACGAACTTCCTGAACAGCTGCGATTTCACGTCGAACAGCTCTTCCGGCGTGGCGCTGAATTCCTTGGCCCAAGCTTCGATCTTGGCCTGGTCCGCCGTGAACTGCTGCCACCGCTGCTGGGCGATCGGATCGAACCGCCTGGACTTGGCCGTCAGGTCATGCACGCGAGCGTTCATCTCCGGTTCGGCAGCCATCATGTAACCCGGCATGGCGCCGGGCGCAACCTGGATCGGCTGCCCGTGAGTGCGGCCGACGTTGACCTCCGACAGCTTGCCCCCGCGGTAGATCTCCGTCTGCCAGGGCTGCTCGGACAGCGCAACCTGGTACCGGTTCGTGGCCGGCATCGAGCCGGTTGGTCCGCCCAAGTCGCGCATCAGGACCTCGCCTTGCTCAGGCATCGCCTGCTGGCCTGTCAAACGGCCCCTTTCTGCGGCCCGCGCGGCATCGGCGTCCTGCATGGACCGCAACCAAGCCAGCAGCCGGGGATCCATGTACGGGGTTCGCGTTCGCGGTGTCGGCATCGGACAACTCCATTCTGATCTGGTTCTCAAGCGCTGCGCGGCACCGTGCCCGTCAGCGGGTTCTGGCCAAAGGCCGGCGTCGGCGGCGGGGCCTGCCAGTCGGACGGGGCCCCCGTCAAGAACAGCCGCGGCTGCCAGCCCTGCGAAATTCCAAACACCTCGTCGATGCGGGCGATGTCCGCTTGGTACTTCTTGTCGATCTTGGCCATCTCGTCCTCTTGCCGGTCGCGAGCGTTTGCCTGCGCCAGCCACATCGCCCCGCCGGATGGAGTCGAAATGTCCATTGGCCCAGGAGACAGATAGGGGTTGCCCTGATAGCCCCGATCGCCGCTGGTGAACGGTTCTGGGGTCACGACCGCTCCGGCCGGCGTGCCAGCGTATCGAACGCTCTTGCCGGATGCTTGGCTACCTACGCCCCCGGCCGATCCACCGGACAATTGGGCCGATACTTGGGGGAACTCCCCCACCTGCATACGCCCGCCCTGTAGGATCTCGGCCTGCGCCGCCAGCCGCTGTTGCGCCGCGTTCGCTCTGGCTTGGAAATACTGGATCGACTTCTCCAGCCAGGTCTCGATCTCCT
>JAXGQG010000057.1:0-1545 GCA_040766535.1 Dehalococcoidia bacterium
TTCAACCTGGACATCAACACCCTTTTCGGCTGCAACAACATGAAGGACCCCAACTATCTCAGGGTCGGGACCGTCCTCAGGATACCCAACCAGGACGGGGTCTTCTACAAGATCAACAAGGGCGACACTCTGGAGGCCATAGCAAAGAAGCACGGCACCCAGGTGGAGCTGATATCAAGGGTCAACGGCCTGGAGGGAACAACCCTCGAAGCGGGCCGGGAGCTCTTCCTGCCCGGTGCAAAGCCTGTTACCTCCGTATACGCCGTCCTGGGAGACCCTTCCAACAAGAGTTCCCAGAAATTCTCCAGGTCCTTCGAGTGGCCCTTGTCGGGTGGTATAACCAGCGGCTACGGCTGGAGGCGACACCCCTTCACCAAGCGCCGTGACTTCCATACCGGAATAGATATCAAGGGGCCCACAGGAAGGGTCATCAGGGCCGCAAAGGCAGGCAAGGTCGTCTACGCAGGCTGGATGGGCGGATACGGAAGGGTCGTCGTAATAGATCACGGACGTGGGTACACCACCCTCTATGCCCACTGCAGAAGCCTGGACGTCAGCAAGGGGCAGAGGGTCTCCACAGGCCAGCCCATAGGCAAGGTCGGTTCCAGCGGCCAGGCTACGGGGCCTCACCTGCACTTCGAGGTCCGCCTGAACAACAAGCCCATCAATCCGCTCCAGGTGTTGAAATAGGGTCAGCCTGGAATCCCTGACTGTGCCATTTTGCGTATGACAAAAAGGCCTTATTGCAATAAACTGGACCAGGACCCAGGTGTCCTGGTCCGGTTTTTGGGGTTTGCCGTGAACCGTAAGAGAGCTTTTCGATCTAAAGGGTTTTCCCGATCCACGATTTGCGATTTACAATCTACGATACGCTACCATTTTTTGTGAATGACGATCGCTATCAACGTCAATCTTTCCGGAGGGAACAGTATGCCAAAATATGTCTTCGTAACAGGCGGTGTCGTATCGTCGCTGGGAAAGGGGATCACCGCGGCTTCCCTGGGAGTCCTTCTCAAACGCCGGGGATTCAAGGTATCGATCATCAAGATGGATCCCTATATCAACGTTGACGCAGGGACCATGAACCCCTTTCAGCACGGCGAGGTCTTCGTCACTGACGACGGAGCCGAGACGGACCTGGACCTCGGCCACTACGAGCGGTTCATCGATGAATCACTCTCCAGCGACAATACTGTCACCACCGGAAAGGTATATTCCTCAGTCATCTCCCGGGAACGGTCAGGGCAGTACCTCGGGGCTACGGTCCAGGTAATACCCCATATAACCAACGAAATCCAGGAAAGGGTACTCAGGATAGATAACGGGGTCGACGTTGTGATATCCGAAATAGGGGGCACCGTCGGCGACATCGAGGGGCAGCCATTCCTCGAGGCGATCCGCCAGATGGCCAACCGCGTGGGAAAGGAGAACGTCCTCTACTGCCATGTCACCCTGGTCCCCTACCTCGCGGCTGCGGGAGAGCTCAAGACGAAACCCACCCAGCACAGCGTACACGAACTCCGCCGCCTTGGGATCCAGCCAGAC
>JAXGQG010000058.1:0-1581 GCA_040766535.1 Dehalococcoidia bacterium
ATCATTCCTTTAAGCCGTTGCGTGGGTCGCTGGCCTCAAGTCGTGCCTTCGACGACCGCGCCGGCGCCTTCATCGTCTCCGAAGTGCTGCGCAGGGTCAGCTCCCAAAAGAGCGCCCTGCGCTGCGGCGTTGTCGGGGTTTCGACGGTCCAAGAGGAGATCGGCCTGCGGGGGGCAACCACCAGCGCCTTCAGCACCTCACCCGATATCGGAATCGCCCTCGATGTGACCCACGCGACGGATCACCCGGATGTCGACAAACGAAAGGTGGGCGAGGTCCGGCTCGGTGGCGGCCCGGTCATTTGCCGCGGTGCCAACATCAATCCCCGGGTCTTCACCCTCTTGGTCGAGACCGCCAAGGCGGAGTCGATTCCCTTCCAATTGGAGGCAGAACCGCGGGGCACAGGGACCGATGCCAACGCGATCCAATTGGCCCGCGGTGGCATCGCAGCCGGCTTGATCGGACTCCCCTTGCGCTATATGCACACCCCGAACGAGGTGATCGATCTGGAAGACCTCGATCAAACCGCAGCCCTCCTGGTCGCCTTCCTCAAAAGGATCGGCCCGGACACCAACCTCATCCCCTGAATGGGTAGCATGCGGTCGTCTGAAAAGGTGGCCGCTTTCCCAACCAGGCCTCCCCATCCCCATCCGGAGAGCCTCCCGCAGAGGACGCGGTGGCGTTTTCGACCTGCCATGGGGGTGGGGTGAGGGTCCATGCTTTGGTCCCTAGCTAGAGGTCGTTCGAAAAGGTAGCCGCTTTCCCAACCTGACCTCCCCATCCGGACCCGGAAAGCCTCCCGCAGAGGGCGCGGTGACGTTTTCGACCAACCTATCGGGGTGGGTAGGTTCCATGGTCTGCAGCCTACTTTTTGGGGTTATTTTCAGTGATACCGATTCAATTGACCAAGGTAGTTGTTGAAAACGGCTCCGATGTAGGTCCCTTTTCCCCCCTCCCAATACACCTCTGCGCCCTCCGCGATCTCTGCGGGAGTCCTCCCCATCCGGATCCGAAGACCTTTTCGGACGGCCTCTAGCTCCAGTGCCAATGCCTGCGAAGCCGCAGAGCCGCCAATCCGAACAGGACCAACCCGATCGTGCCCGGCTCCGGAATCACCGGAGGCGGGGTGAGTGAATACCCCACAAATACATTGTCAAACTGGGCACCTAGTGTTGCACCGGGGATCTCAAGGTTATTCGAAATTCCTAATCCCACCAGCCCCGTCGGAAGAGGGTCCCCCGTTAATGAAAGACTCGCCCCTGCACCGATTTGCCTGCCCTCCGAGTCAATCGGATTTACCGAGAAGGTGAAATCGTTGCCTTCTCCCCAAACATTCATGCTGTAAAGCAGATTGGCCTGGTTGGAAAATTCCTGGCTACCCAGCAGAGTCAGTTGACCTTCGACACTCTTCCAGGCGGTCAATGCCCCAGGCGTCCCCTCTCCGGGATGCTCCGGTGACAAGGCAAACACAAAGCTCGTTGATGTGTTCGGATCCGCACGCATTAACAGAAATGGAGCAGCATCCGGTGTAAATGAGGTCACTTGAGCCCCGATCGATCCCGTGGCTACTGAGATCGGTAG
>JAXGQG010000059.1:0-2641 GCA_040766535.1 Dehalococcoidia bacterium
CCAAAGGTAGCCATAAATCCGGACCGACGAGCGACGTGCCGGTAAACCCTTTCGGTGCGACACCAATAATCCGAAACGGCGTGCCGTTCAACGTAATGAGTTGGCCCACGATCTCAGGATCGGCGCCGCGCAGCTCCCACAGGTGATGGCTGAGTATGGCGATCGCCTCGGCGCCCATCCGTTCCTCTTCCGGCGAGAAGAACCGTCCCCGCGCGGGGGCCACGCCCAATGTGGAGAAATAGTTGGAGGAGACCTGCATCGTGTGTGCGCGCTTCGTGATGTCCCCCCAGACCATGGTGACGAGCCCGAGCCCCCAGTCAGTGGCCACCACCTCGCTAAACGCCGGATTGTCGGCGCGTATGTCAAGGTAAGTCTCGTACGAAATGAAGTGGAGAACGTCGCGAGTGCTGCACCCCACTAATCGATCCGGCTCCTTCACCTGCACCGGGCGAAAGAGAAACAGGTTCACGATGCTGAACATGATCGTGTTGGCCCCGATGCCGATCGCCAGCGTCACCAGCGCAATGGCCGTGAACCCGCGATTCTTCGCCAGCATCCGCACGCCATATCGAATGTCCTGCCAGAGTGTCGTCATTGTATGACTCCAGTTCTCAGTTCCCAGTTGTCAGTTCACCGCGGTCGCATTTCGCCGCGAACTGCCAACTGTGAACTGTCAACTCCTTCTTCTCTGCAGTCGCACCGTCTTCGCGTGGAGGGTATGCAAACAGTGTGCCAGGCGAGGACCGCACCGTAAGGCCCGACAGGCGTCTGGACCTTTGCGTCCGCGCCCGGTTTTGGGATCGGCGCGCCCGGATTCGGACACTTGCGGTCACAGAGACAGCAGGAATGCGGTCAGGTCGTCGATCTCCTTCTCGCTCAGGTTCGAGGTCTTGCCATGGCGGTCCTCGGGATTGAACTTGGTCAGCACTTCTTCGAGGGTGGCGGCCCGGCCGTCGTGAAGGTAGGGCGCGGTGCGCCACAGCTCGACCAGCGTGGGCGTGTCAAAGGCCTCGCCGGCCCGGCCGGGTGCGAGCGAATAATCACTCGCCCCTACGTCATAGGACGCCAGCGACGTGTAGAGAGGCGCAGGGTGACATTCCTGGCAGCCGGCCTTCTCAAAGACGAGCTTCCCTCTTCGGGCCTGGGCGATGAGGTCGCGGTCGTCGGCGTACGGGCTCGGAAGGGGCTCGATGGATTTGAGGTACGCATCGATGGCGGCAGCATCGGCCTCCGGGCGCACCACGAACTGAATGTGGTGCAGCCCGGCGCGAACGGCGGCCTCGGCGGTTTCCCGAACGCCGAGGCTCATCGCCGGCGGCGTGCGATGCGACCACAACATACTCTTGGTGTTCTTCGGCGTGCCCAGACCATCATTGAGCAGATCCCAGTTGAGGCCGTCGGCACGCGCGTCGGGGTGGCAACTGGCGCAGCTCTGCCAGCCCTGGAAGCACAGGTCGGCGTCATGGAAGAGCATTTCTCCCCGCTGCACATCAGTTGTACCAGCCGTCGGCCCCAGCGGAATCGACGCCGGTGTGTCCGCAAAGTCCGCGCCCAGATCGACGGTGGCCACGGAATCAGAGAAGTACTCGGCGACATAGAGTGTCTGTCCGACGACTGCGACGCCGCGCGGTCCCCTGCCCGGCAGGCGAACGCGCCGGCGTAGGTCCAGGAGGAACGACAGATCGCTCGACACGTCCTCCGATCCGGCGGCAACTCGGTCGAGCTTGCGATGCAGGGCGAGCCGATCGATGATGCTCACCTCATGTGTGCCCGAATGGCTCACGCAGAGCCACCGGCCCTCGTTGGCGCAGGCCACGTCCCAGGGATTGGCGGCGCCGCGATCCACGTCGTCCAGCAGCACGGTGGCGAGCCGGCGCCACGAGGGGATTTCGACGATGCTCAGGGCGCTGGCGTTCATCCAGCCGCGATCGACCTGCGTTGTGGGCAGTTGGAAATGGGCCAGAATGTGGACGACGTAGGCGTATCTACCATCAGGAGATGCACAAATCCCCCGGACGGATGTGCTTCCGTTGGGCAATCCGATGCGGCCGGCGAGCGTCAGATCGGCGGCATTGACCGCGACCACTTCGGCCGCGACACGCGGACTCGTGGCCGGCCCGGCGGGCAGCAGATTCGCGACCAGTACGCGACGACCATCCGGCGTCAAAGCGGCCGCGACAGGCTCGCGACCGACAGGCAACTCGCCCCTGATCGTCTGTGCGGCCAGGTCGATGGCCAGCAGCCGCGAACGGAACCGGTCGCATACGAAAAGCGTGCCCCCGTCAGGGCTGAGCACCGGCGCCGTCGGACTATGCCCGGCGGGAATCCTCGCCCGCGTGGCGCCCGTCTGTGAATTGATAACCAGAACCATCCCGTCTGGCATGCCCGCCGTCACATAGAGACTCGCGCCGTCGGCAGAGATCGCAACGCCTGACGGCGCCTCGGTCAGATCAATCTTCCGGCGGACCGAGCATGTCGCCCGATCGACGACGAGAATCTGTCGACCGGCAGCCGCAACAATGTAAAGCTCTTTTCCAGAGGCGTTTACAGCCATCGCCAAGGGTGACAGGTGAGCATCTTTGTCGCTGCTGCCCGGCGCCGGGGTCTGCGTCTTGGGCTTGTGCGCGCTCAGCCATGCGGC
>JAXGQG010000006.1:0-80297 GCA_040766535.1 Dehalococcoidia bacterium
AGCCGGCCACTTCCATTTGTCCCCGGCAGCAGCGGGGATTCCCAGTTTCTGTCGGTTGGCCCTCACCCCGCCACGAGGACCACTCCCGGATAGGTGCCTGGACCGTCGGGGGCAGCAATGGTGGCGTCGACCACCGTATCGCCCAGAGGCCACGAAACGTCTTCAGAACTCATCGAAACGCCCCCTGGAGTTTCGGGGCATTGTACAGGCGTTTCTCTCTCATTGGTAGTACCTTGGTACTGTTTTTCGTCAGAGACTCGAGAGTACTTCGAGACCGGAAAGCGCCGTGAGATTGCGGTTCGCGACTCCCAGCGTAACGTGTTGGCCCCACGCTCAATGCGCCGGTTGCATCAAT
Organism: Dehalococcoidia bacterium; assembly: GCA_040766535.1. Lineage (GTDB taxonomy): Bacteria > Chloroflexota > Dehalococcoidia > GIF9 > AB-539-J10 > SKVJ01. Next base: position 356 of record JAXGQG010000006.1, read on the forward strand.
GGGGATTCCCTCCGCGCCATATCCAGGAATGCTTCTACCACGCACGGGTCGAATTCGCTGCCCGACCGTAGTTGGATGTACTCCAGTGCCCGCTCCCTTGGCCAGGCAGGCCGGTAGCAGCGTTCGGACGTCAGTGCGTCATAGACATCGACGACCGAGAAGATGCGGGCAAGCATGGGGATCTGGTCACCTTTGAGACCGCGGGGGTAGCCTGTCCCGTCCCACCTCTCGTGATGACAGTATGGGATGTCGAGTGCCTTCAACAGAAACGGAATGTGCACCAGCAGTTCGTACGCATAGGTGGTGTGCGCCTGCATGCGCTTCAGCTCATCCTCGGTCAGTTTCCCCGGTTTGAGCAGGATACGGTCGGGTACCCCTATCTTCCCCACGTCATGCAACAGCGAGCCGCGGTACAGGTCGTGCAGACCGCTTTCGGGGATTCCAGTCATTCCGGCCAGGCGCGTGGCGACGTCGCTCACTCGTCGACAGTGTCCCGCCGTCTCGAGGTCACGCAGTTCCAGGGCGTGAGCCCACCCCTCCAGCGTGGCATCATACGTCTGCAGCAACTCGGCTGACGCCGCCCGCTCGGCCTTGAGAGCGGCAAGCAGGAACCGGTACATGCTCATGAAGAGCACCACTATAGTGACAAGCAGCATGACTGTGGTCAGTCCAGTGGTAGCCCACATGGCCATGTCGAGTCTGTTGTACGCCGGGTCAAGCCACTGCGCCAGCATCCCGTTGTAGGCGAAGACGCTGAACACGGCGTAAGTTAGAGTGCTCGCTCCCGTGGCTACCCACCCGGCGCGGACGCCGACGAGGATGAATGCCATCATCGGCAGTACGATCAGGTAGCTCCGCCCTGACCCTTCCAGCCCGAACGGCACGAAGCTATTCACCGCCATTGCGTAACCTGCGACGAGGAGAACAGATCCCCTGAGCCGGTAGTCCGCAGTTCGGGCAAATGCGACCACCACGACGGCCAGGTAGACGATGAGCATGACGATCGTCACGTCGTCGCGGCCTCTGCCGAGGACCACACCGCTCACCACCGTCGGCAGAGCGGCGATGGCTATCACCCAGAGCACGATTCCGACTGACCTGGAACGCCACCCACGAAGCACACCCTCAACGTCGTGCGCAGAAGTTGAGGCGTTGATGCTATCGGCCATCGTACCCCCTCAATGATCCGACGGAGGCGGCGGTCCTGGGGTGGAGTGGAAAGGCCGTTGGCGCGTCAGACCCTTCGTCCTTTCACTAGTATGGTGCCGCGCAATCGAGGATGCAATGGTCAGCCTGGCGCTATCCGCGCAGACGGCCATCCCAGGTGGACCTTCAGTCTTGAACAACTGAGACATGACTCCTCTCTTCCGGCCGATGTAGCGCTGCACCTTCCGCGCGGTGCGGCGCTTGACCTGATTGTCACGACAGTTATACTGACGCAATCTGCTATCAGGGAGGCTGGACTATGAAAGCGTACTTTCACCCCTCACAGAGCCTGCACGTCCCGAAGACCTTCTTCAGCCGGGGGAAGATGCGGCAGCCACAGGAAATCCCCGACCGCACGGACAGGATGCAGGAGGGACTCAAGGCGATGGGTGTGTCGGTGCTGCAACCCTCCGATCATGGCGCCGGGCCGATAGCACAGGTCCATGACCTGGGCTATCTGCGCTTCCTTGAGTCGGCTCACCGTCGCTGGATGGAACTGGACGACTGGGGCGATGAGGTGATGTCCAACATCTATGTCCGCTCCCCCAACCATATGCATGGCGTCCTGGCCGAGGCGGCTCGCTACATGGCGGATGGCAGTTCGCCTATCGGCGCAAATACCTGGGAGGCGGCCTACTGGTCGGCGCAGACGGCACTCAGCGCCGCCGACGCTGTGATGGCCGGCGATCGTATCGCCTACGCGGTGTGCCGCCCGCCCGGCCACCACGCCCGGCGCGATGCCTGCGGCGGCTTCTGTTACCTCAATAACGCCGCCATCGCCACCCAGTATATGACCGCACGGTTCCCTCGCATCGCTATCCTGGATACGGACATGCACCACGGTCAGGGCATTCAGGAGATCTTCTACCGGCGCAGCGATGTCCTCTACATCTCCACCCACGGGGATACCACCAATTTCTACCCCGGGGTCACCGGGTTCGAGGATGAGAAAGGTGAAGGAGAGGGCTACGGCTACAACATCAACCTGCCGATGCCGCATGGCTCCACCGAGGAGTACTTCTTCGGCAGAGTGGAGGAGGCGATGACGGCCATCCAGCTCTTCCAGCCTGACGCACTCGTGCTGCCTCTGGGTTTCGACATCTACCTGAACGACATCCAGCACAAAGTCACGGTGACCACGGAGGGCTTCCACCGGCTGGGAAGCCGCATCAGCCGCGCCGGCCTGCCCATGTTGGTGGTGCAGGAGGGTGGCTACGCCCTGGAGGCGTTGAGCGCCAATGTCCAGCAGTACTTCAAGGGGCTGATGAACGGCTAAGCTCTGATTCAACGGCTCACGGCACGGTACTCGGATGGGGGCGCATTCCAGTGGATGGGTGCGCCCCCTCCTTCTGGCTTCACTTGCTGCCGTTGAGGGGTGAACCGGGGACGTGGAACCTCGAATCTGGAACCGTGAACTCCAGCTAAGCAACCGAACTCAGGACCCAGAACGCAGAACTCAGAACTCAGAACTCAGAACTGTGGACTCCGCCTCCTTGCGCCTGCCAACGCATATCATCGATTGGCGCCCGCCGACCCTGTAGGTGTAAGCTGAATCTCCGCGAAGGCACGAGAGGCCGGAGCAGGCTTCACCGTGATGCCGGCTCGGCCGGCCAATGCTGGGCGATTCCCGGTCTCTTACAACATTGTCCACTACTGTGACATAAGATATGGTCCGATACCTGATTTTCACTACCGTGAGCCTGGGATTGCTGCTCACCGGCATTGCGGGAACGTCCATCGCCATCGCCCTGGACGCTATCCGTGAGTCGTTCGGTGTCTCGGTTATCCTGGTGGGCTGGGTGGTGGCCACATTCCAGCTCACGCTCACCGCCAGCATGCCGGTGGTGGGAAAGATCAGCGATTCACTGGGCCGCCGACGCACGTTTATGGCCTGCCTCTGCCTCTACATCGCCGGCTCGGTGATGGCGGCCATGGCTCCCAGCATCTGGTTGCTCATCGTCGCGCGCGTGATCCAGGCGCTTGGTGGCGGTGGCTTCATGCCCTCCGCCGTGGGCATAGTGGCCGAGGTATTTCCGGAGTCGAGGCAGCGCGCCATCGGCTTCTTCACCAGCATCTTTCCTATCGGGCAGATCGTTGGACCGGTCATCGGCGGCTGGCTGATAGATACCTTCGGCTGGCGAGCCATCTTCTGGGTGAATGTGCCCACAGGGCTGTTCGTACTGCTGCTCGCATGGATACTGCTCCCTCGTGGGGTGCGGCGGCACGGACACATCGACCTCGCGGGTGCGGCTCTCATCGCCGGCTCTCTTGTCTCCTTCATGGGCGCACTGAGCCTGATCGCGTACGCGACCACATTGCGGATGTGGACACTGGTGGGACTACTCCTCGCGGCTGCTGTGGCGCTGACGGCGGTCTTCCTGCGCCACGAGAGAACGGCAGCGGCACCGATCGTGGACCTGGACATACTGAAGAAGAGGCCGTTCCTTGCGGCCAACATCTACAACGTCGTGTATGGCGCCGGCGTTATCGGCATCATGTCGCTCATACCACTCTTTGCCATCAACGTCTACGGCATCTCCTACTTCGATAGTGGCGTCATACTTGTGCCTCGGGCTATCGCAGTGATGGTCACGTCGTTTGCCGTCAGTATGCTCCTGGTGCGGCTCGGCTACCGCTGGCCCATGATTATCGGCACCTGTCTGGCTGCTCTCAGCCTGGTCCTGTTGAGCCTGGAACCACATCGATTGATGGCCCTCGGAGGGGGACTGGAGAGCACTACGACCTTGGCCTTGATCCTGTTGGTGATGGGTCTGGGCGTTGGGATCGCGGCCCCTGCGTCGAACAACGCCTGCATTGAACTCATGCCTGACCGGGTGGCTACCATTACCGGCGTACGGGGCATGTGCCGTCAGGCGGGTGGCGCTCTAAGTATCACGGTCGCGACCCTGACGCTTCACCAGTCGGCAAGCATCGCCGAAGGCTTCACCATCGTCTTCATCGGCCTCGCGGTCGCCATGCTAGCCACCGTTCCCGTCATCCTTGCCATACCACGGTCCGCCGCCTGTGTGGTGCCTCCAGGGGCGACAGATCGAAAGACGTGAACGCCGACTCTGCGCTCGGGGCCTGTTGTTCATTCGCCGACTGGGGCATTCTGGATGCCGCTTGTGTCGATCCGCGTGAGCTACAGCGGATGCGTGGCTTCTGTTTGCCGCGGACCAACCGCGGCGCTTCGCGCCGGAAGCCGCTGAACCGTTGACTCACGCTCCCGGCCGGCGAAACAGGTGAACGAATCTCGGACTCTATGCGTTGTCGTGGGAGAGCGCTCTGGCCCAGGAGGCAGCGCGCTGCAGCTCTCCGTCGACCAAGGGGCCCTCGCTCTTCTTCACACGGAATCCCTCAACCGGCTCGATTACGTCCCATCCGTTACTGCGCAACTCCCGTGCCATGCGGTTCGCGGCAAATCCGAAAATCTTCACCCACGCGGAGGCCATCCTCGTGTCGAACGCCGCCGCTCGCGTGCCACTGGCGGGCGCGGAAAGACTCTTGACGAAGCCCTGCATGGGCGGAGTCGCCCTGCCGCCGTGTGTCGGAGAACCAACAACGAGGAGGTTGACGGCCTTCACCTGCTCTGATGTGACCTTGCTCACGTGCACCACGGTGGTGTCGCCGCCGATCACGTCACCGACCGCCTGCGCGATCTTCTCGGTATTGCCGTGCATGGAATCGTAGACAACTAGCGTTCTCATCTACCGTATCCTTCCGCCGTCTTCAACGCCATGCTGGCACTCGATGCCCTCGTTGTCAATACCGGCGATGTCAGCCGGATGTGGAGTCACCAACTCGGTGTTCTCAACTCTCAGCCGGCCGGACGTGACTTCGTACCTGCCCCTTTTCCTGTGCGACTCGTAACGCCTGGCGCCGGCACTCCGCGCTGGTCAACGTGCAACGGGGACACCTTGTGGTGGCCGGCGGACACAGCATCGACGTGTGCCGCCTCCCGCAGACCAGTGTCCTGTCGACTCGAGCCGCCGCAGTGGCCAGAGTCCTCAACGCGGGGGCAGTCCAAGAATCTGGCGCGCCTCGTCCGGTGTCGCTATCTCGAGACTCAACTCATGGGCGATATGCACCAGCTTCTCCACCTGCTCGGCGCTGGACTTCGCCAGCGTGTCGGGACCGGTCACCAGACTGTCTTCCATCCCCACGCGCGCGTGGCTCCCCATCACCAGGCCGGCGGTACACAAGGGCAACTGGTTTGTGCCGGTGGCGCACACCGACCATTCGAAATGCTCGCCGAAGGCGCTCCTGGCGGTGTGATAGAGGAACATGAGGCTCTCCAGGGATGCGTGAATCCCGCCCAGTATGCCGAGCACGAACTGCAGGTACACCGGCTTCCTGACGATGCCCCTCTCAGCGAGATAGGCGAGGTTGGTGATCATGCCGCTGTCGAATATCTCCGCCTCCGGCTTGGTCCCGCTCTCGTAGAATATGCGCGCGAACTCCTCCAGTGAGGCGAACGTGTGGCCGTAGATGATGTTGGCGGTGTTGTCCAGGTAGGGCTTCTCCCAGTCGTGTTTCCATTCGGTGATGCCCATGCTCCTCGGCCTGTCGAAGAGGCCGAAGTTGACGGCGCCAGAGTTGAAGGATGCCAGGTCGGGATGATGGGTCGGCACCACCTTGATGCGCTCCGCCACCGGCATGCCCAGCCCCCCGCCCGTGCTGGCACAGATGATGGCATTGCAGCCGTTGCGGATGCGCCGGAATATCTCGCTGTAGACCTCCATGTCCGATGAAGGCTTGCCGGTGCGCGGGTCGCGGGCGTGGATGTGTACGACGGCGGCGCCGGCCTCACATGCCTCGATGGCATGGGTCGCGATCTCCTCGGGTGTGATGGGGAGGTACGGGCTCATGGTCGGGGTGTTCATGCTGCCGGTCACTGCTGCGGTGATAATCCGTTTCTTCATCCTTCGCTCCTTCCGAACGCCGTTTCATTCTGCCGGTGACGGTTGAGGCTGCCTCCGCCCTTCATCCGTTGGTGGCATCGTTGCTGCTCCAGTGTACCTTGTTGCACTGTCGCGTGTATTGCCGGTGGCGCGTGTGCGTGTGGCGGCAATCTGTTGCCCTTCTCTTCGTTCAGCAGCGCCGTTTGGTTTCTTCGCTGACCTCTGCGTCTGGCCGGCGCTGTTGACGGGTGGCTGTTGTATTCCTGGGTGGTGCCGAGTATCATCGAATTGGGCTACGTTACTACTTTTCCAGCGGGCACCCATCAGGATGGATGGACAACCGCGCAGCCGGTGGGGGCGCAGTCCTCTGTGGTGGGCGGGCGCCAGGTGTGATACGGAGGCGTGCGGGAGGTGGAAGATGAGAGTATCACGGGCCGGGGTGGTCATCCGTCTGGTTGCGCGAGGTCTGCTCCTCACGCCGTTGTTGACACCGTTGCCCCTGCCAGTGTCGGCGGCAACAATCAACGTTCCTGATGACTACTCCACCATCCAGGCCGCCATCAACGTGGCCTCAAGCGGCGATACCATCTTCGTCAAAGACGGTACCTACGTCGAGAACCTGACCATCGGCAAGTCGTTGACCATTCAATCCGTCAACGGCCCGGCCGCCACCAGCATCGTTGCCGCGAGTTCCGGTTCGCCTGCGGTCACCATCTCCGAAGTCACGAACGTGACGCTGGATGGCTTCGCGGTCTCTGGCGGGTCCATCGGCGTGCGGTTGACGAGCAAGACCACCGGAGTGACGCTGACGGACCTCGAGGTGACAAATGCCGATGGGATTGGTGTCAGTCTGGATGGAAGTCACAGCAACGTCGTGATTGAGGACACCACTGTCGGCGGGACGCCAAAGACTGGTATCTACATGTACGGAGAACTGGCGCATGTGCTGATTGAAGATGTCACCATCAGCGGGACCACCACCTGCGGGATCCACAAGCCCCCTGATTCCACGCTCTCGGACATCACTGTGCGACGTGTGGAGGTGACGCCAACGGACGGTCCCGGCATCTGGCTTGAGGACTGGACCGCAAGCACCAGCTATGTGGTGGCGGACGTCGAGATTGACTACGTTACCGTGACCGGAGGCTCGGTAGGCATATACGTGTCCCACAAGAACGCCGACAGTGAGAACGTGTCTGTCACCAACTGTACCGTGTCGGAAACAAGCGGCCACGGCATCCAGTTGGACAGTGTGCGCAATGGCGCCGCCATCGCCAACAACACGGTTTCTGACGCCGGCGGCTACGGCCTGCATCTGACCAGTGCGACCACGTCTCTGGCGCCGATGCTGTCCGGAAACGTGCTGAACAACAATGCGAACGGATTGTATCTAAGTCGGTTCGACCTGCGCACGCTGGGGGATATACTCACTCCCGCCGCCGTGGCCTTCATCAGCCCGCGCGGCACCGCGCTGTACCTCGACACGCTCACGGACGTGACGGTGAAGGGCTACGACCTCAGATACTCCAGCCTTTCCACCGGCATCCACATGGAGAGCTGCAATAACATGGTGGTCGACGGCATTCCCATCGGCGACGTCGCAACATGCGGCGTTTCCGCCGGAGGCACCTGCAATGGAGTGACACTGAGGGACATAGACGTGAATTGCGCGGGTGGTCACGGCTTCAGTCTCGACGGGACCATGAGCAACGTGCTCATCGAGGATTCCACCGTCAGCGGGACCCCTGCGAACGGCGCGTGCCTGTCGGGCACGCTGACACTAATCACGATTGACAATCTGACCGTGACCGGAGGCACGCATGGCATCCACATGTCCCAACCTGACGCCGGCAGTGGCGGCCTGAGCATCACCAATTGCACCATCTCCGGAACGAGCAGTGATGCCATACACGTGGACAAGGTGCGCGGACCGGCCATGATATCCAACAACTCGGTCAGCGGGGCGACGGGCACCGGCTACGGGATGTACCTCGTGAGCGGGACGGGGACAGGGCACCGCCTGATGCTGATGGTGAACACGATTGAGAACTGCCCTAATGGCGTATACGCAGCGTCGTTCAGCGATGGAGAGATAACGCGGAATACCGTACGCAACAACACGGGTAATGGCATCTATCTCAGCTCATGCGGCGGCCTCACAATCTGGAACAACTACATTGCCGACAACGAACCCAATGGAGTTGATGCTGGTTCTCTCAACTCTTGGAACAAGCCAAAGACCCCAGGGGCGAATATCATCGGCGGCAGCTACATCGGCGGCAATTACTGGTCCGACTATGCGGGCGTGGATGCGGACGACGATGGGCTGGGTGACACTCCCCCTCCGTACACGTGCGACGGTTCCATAGCAACCGGAGACTACCTGCCGCTGGTTCTGGATTCAGGCGACGTCTTGGTCACGCTCTCCCTCGCCGAAGGATGGAATCTCGTCTCCATACCGGTTGCGGTTGGTGACAATACTGCGGCTGAGGTCTTCACCAATATCAAACCTGCCTTGATCTGCACATGGGACCCGGAGTCCGGGTGCTATGACGAACTGATTGACGAGAGCGTGGTCGAGATCGGCCGTGCCTATTGGATCGCGGTGACTGCGGAACACGCCGGCAAGGTGGTGATTGCCGGGGTGCCACTGGCTGATCCGGGAGCCTATGAGCTGGCTGTTCTGGACGGCTGGAACATGGTTGGTTCCGTGTACCACGACACCGCCATCTACAGGGATTGGCTCTTCATAGTCGGCAGCCTGGCTGCGGATCCACTTCAGCGGGAATCCATCTACTGGTGGGATGCGGTGAAACACGTATACGTGTTGGTGGGAGAAACCGATCCGCTTGTTCCAGGGGTCGGCTACTGGCTGGCCTCGACGGACGGCTGCACTATTGCCATGGCCCCTCCGACCTAACGAGCGTTAGGCATTTCCACAGTGCCATCGCGCCACCGGGCGCCGCAGTAATACGCGCTGGTTGAGTTCTCGGCCTTTGGGTGTGGTGCGGTGTAGTAGCGGGCCTTGTTCCCGAGCAACCTTCGTCCGCACCCTCTCTGGTAGGGGCGGGATACATCCCGCCCGCCCACCCGGCGTCGACCACGCTCATCACCATCGCGATCCGCATAGCTGCCGTCTCCGGTAGGCCGATTGAAGGTGCACCCGTAGCCCGGGCGCCTGGTGAGTGGGTGATTCCGGCTCTGTTGGTCGACCCGACGAACGCGTATGATTGAGGCGGCACCGTGGTGGACTGGAGCCCGCCACGCAGGGAGGGATAAGGATGTCCGAAGACATCGTGACACAGGTGTCCAACAAGGCAGCCAACTCGGAAGGGCAGTACTGGGGCTGTTCTCAGGCAGTCCTGGGGGCGCTTCAGGAGACGTTTGGCATCGGTGACGGTGAGTCGTTCCGTGCCGGGACGATCCTGTCTGCAGGCGTCGCCCGGAGGGGCGAGACCTGCGGCGCGCTCATCGGCGCCCTCATGGCACTGGGCATCGCGCGCGGCAGAAGCTCGATGCCGGACCGGCAGGCGTACAACCGGGCCATGGATGACGCGCAGGATGTAGTCGACGCGTTCAAATTGGGTATCGAACAGCGCTACAAGCTGTCGTCACCGTTGCAGTCCACGATGTGTCCGGAGATACAGACGCGTCTCTATGGGCGCTCGTTCCGGTTCACCGAGCCAGCCGAGCGCGTTGCCTTCAACGACGGCGGCGGGCACGCCCCGAACGGCTGTCCGGCGGTGTGCAGCATCGCGGCGGCAGCCGCGGCGCGGAAGATCCTCGAACAGCGGCAGAGCCGCTGATCCGGACCGTAACGCAGAACGCGAAGGGCACGGCGTCGCCGTCCCCTTTGGTAGGGGCGGGATACATCCCGCCCGCCCACCCGGCGTCAACCACGCTCATCACCGTCCCGATCCACATGGGTGCTGTCTCCGGCGGGCGGCAAGTGCGAACGATCTGACTGCAGATCATGGGCGTCGGCCGAGACGCCCATGCAATCGCTATGCGCTTGCAGGAGCCGGTACTCTCAATATTGCCTCGCCATACGTCAAACTCAGAACCCTGCGTCTTGCCGTCCTTCCTCCACCGTTCCACGTTCGATTTTAGCTTGCCGCGGCTTTGCATTAGACTTCGAGGAATACACTGGAGGTGAGGGGATGATGAACGTATCGAAGTTGATTGTTGTGTGCGCCATCCTGGCGCTTACGGCGGCTCTTCCTGCATGCGGGGCCGGAACGGAGGTGCATCCCATGGAGACGCTGAACGCAGATGACAGCCTGGCCGTTGCCACCTTCGCTGGCGGTTGTTTCTGGTGCATCGAGCAGGCCTTCGAGGACCTTGAAGGAGTCGAGAGTGTCGTCTCTGGCTACGCGGGCGGCCACGTGGAGAATCCCACGTACCAGCAGGTGCTCTCGGGGACTACCGGACATCGGGAGGCCGTGCAGATAGCGTACCACCCCGAGAAGACGACATACGAGCAGCTGCTGGATATCTTCTGGCGCCAGATCGACCCTACCGATCCGGGAGGACAGTTTGCGGATAGAGGTGAGCAGTACCGGACAGCGGTCTTCTACCACGATGAGACGCAGAAGGCGCTCGCTGAGGAATCGAAACAGCGCCTCGATGCCTCGGGGAAGTTCGGTAAGCCGATAGCGACGGAGGTACTGCCATTCAGCTCGTTCTATCCGGCAGAGGAGTACCACCAGGACTACTACCGCAAGTGCCCGTTGCAGTACAACTCCTACAAGTGGGGTTCGGGTAGAGGGCCGTTTCTGAAGGAGACCTGGCCGGAGCCAACCACTGCGCCGGTTCAATACCAGAAGCCGTCCGAGGAGGAACTGAGACGGGTCCTGACTTCTCTCCAGTACGAGGTGACGCAACTGAATGGCACCGAGCCTGCCTTCAGCAATGAGTACTACCACAACAAGGAGGCGGGGATCTACGTCGATGTAGTATCGGGGGAGCCCCTCTTCAGCTCCACCGACAAGTTCGAATCCGGAACCGGGTGGCCGAGCTTCACCAGGCCCATCGATCCTGTCTACATCGTCGAACTCACCGACGCCAGTCTCGGCATGATCCGGGTGGAGGTACGGAGCAAGTACGGCGATTCGCACCTCGGACACGTGTTCCCTGATGGCCCGGAGCCGACGGGCATGCGCTACTGCATCAATTCCGCTGCACTGCGATTCATTCCGAAGGCCGAACTGGAGGCAGAAGGCTACGGGGAGTACGCCTACCTCTTTGGTGATTGAGATGTGTCAGGGCCGGCAGCGCGGCTAAGACCTGCCTCGAAGCGCTGCCGGCCCTGCATCCCGTCGCAGAATGCAGGACGCAGATCGCAGGACTCTGCCGTTCCGTCGGCGTACTCGTGATGCGCGGCCCCGGCGGGCACCCTCTGTGGTAGGGGCGGGATACATCCCGCCCGCCCACCCGGCGTCAATCACGCCTGTCACTACCATCATGGCAGGGGTTGGCTCATTGATGTGCGGGCGAAGCGCTCCATCCGCACTACCGTCTCGTGCTTGCAGCGCAGCAAGCGCGGACTCGCAGCCTAAGAAGCGGGCGCACTCGGCACTCGTAATTCCAACCAAGCTGGCGAACCATGAATCCGTACCTCCGGCGCGCTCCTAGTTTGCGTCGCTGCGCAGGTACTCCGACATCTTGTCGAATGCTGGCGGCATCGACGCGCCGTATGTGAGCCATGACCTCGTGGGATACCGCGAGCCACGCTTGTGGGTCTCGGCGAGCGCATCGGCGAATGCCTCGGCCACGCCACCCGGAATCGCCAGCGACGCCTCATGATCCTGGGTGAGCGCCAGTATACGCTCGCCTCCCCCGGCGACAACGACCTGGCTCTGGCCCGTGAGCATCGTCCGTGCGATCTGCTCGGCACAGGCGATGCCGCCGATGGATTGCGACTGCATCGGCGTACCGGTCATGTAGACCACGGCCTGTGTCATGCGCCCTATCTGCGCGGGGTTTCCGTACACCACAATCACATGTGGCTCGAACGTGGTCCGCTCCAGCGGCGCTGCCACGACGTGCGTGTGCCGTCCGTGCTTCAGCCGGGGCACGGCGGCCAGGAGCCGCGCGGCGGATTCCTGGTCCTTCGCCCAGTACGGCACACCGAAGCGGCCGTCCAGGAAGCCTTCCTTCGCTGGCAGCAGCCCTGTGGCGATCGACCCGAGTGGGCAGAGCATGTCGTCATCGCTCATCGCGACCACCACTGCATGGCGCCGGGCCAGTGCCATTCCTTGGCACAATGGCATCTTCACACCGAAATCGCGTGTGGGCACTTTAGCCCGTTCCGGAATGTCGGCAGCCGCATCCAGCAACCTGACCGCCACCGCCGGCGTGTCGATCCGCACGTATGTATCCAGTGCCTGTGCAATTCGAGCAAGGTCCATGGTCCCTCCTGCAATCTCGATTCCTGCAACATCGTAGCAGCAGAGCACTGCGGACGCTACCGGCCCTGGTATCACTGGCCCTGGAGGCGCACCTCTGATTCCGGTTCCACCAGATCGTTGCGCGCAAGTCGAGACTTCCGTCGTGGCGTTCCTTCCTCGGACGGACCGGTTCCCCGATGCTTGCTTTTGCGGTCGTAGCTCCGGATAATGCCGGCGGGATGACTGCCTACAGGTCGCTTGCGCGTTACGCGTTGCTTCCCGGCCTCGACGTTCTCAGAGGCACCCATGTTGGGCGCTGCCTCACGGAACTGGAATGGTCGCAGTGGTGGACGGCGGAACGCCTCACCGAGCTGCAGAATCAGCGCCTCCAGCGGCTCGTCCGCCACACATACGAACGGGTCTCCTATTACCGGCGCGTCATGGATGGCCACGGACTACAACCGGCCTCCATCAGGACTGCCGCCGATCTTGCGCGGCTTCCTGTGCTGACCAGAGAAGATGTGCGGGAGCACCTGGAAGAACTGGTCGCCGATGGCTTTCCTCGTGGCGAGCTGTTGCCGTCGCGCACGAGCGGCTCCACCGGCACACCTCTCGCCTTCTACTCCTCTCGGCAATCCCGGTGGTCGCACGGGGCGGCACGCGCGCTCAGGGCCATGCAGTGGGCAGGTGTCCATCCAGGCGACCGTGTCGTTCGTGTCGTTGGCGGGGGCAGTTTCGTCGCGGACGCGCCGTTCGGCAGACTGTCGCGTCTTCTGTCAAGAGAGGTGTTTGAGAACCCGATTGACTTCACCGACGTGACGCTGCCGGAGGTCGTCAGCCGCATTACAAGCCTGCGGCCGCACGCACTGCGTGGCTATACCAGCGCGATCTGCGTCATCGCCGAGTACCTGCGATCTGCCGGTCATCCTGCTCCTCCTGTGGGCGCCATCGTCACAGGTGGGGAGCAGTTATCGGACGGACAACGCGCCCTTATCAGAGGAACGTTCAACGTCGAACCATTCTCGAAGTACAGCTCATTTGAGAACTATGAGATGGCGATGGAGTGCGAGGAACACAGCGGACTGCACGTCGCGGCCGAGGATATGATCGTGGAAGTGGTTGACGACTCCGGACGACCGGCGCAGCCGGGCGAGGTGGGGCGCGTGCTGGTCACGAGCCTGCACGAGTACGGTATGCCGCTCATTCGCTACGATACTGCCGACGAGGCGTCGTGGCTCGAGAGTTCCTGTGCCTGCGGTCGAAGCCTTCCGCGGCTCTCACCCATCATCGGCAGGGTATGCGACATCATCTACACACCCTCGGGCAAACGTCTGTCAGCGAACTGCGCTCGACTCCTCAGGGCTGGTGTCGCTGGGTATCAGACAGTTCCAGCTCGTCCAGGAAACGCTCGCTCACGTGACAGTTCGCGTGTACCCCTCAGGGCTCCTGTCGCCGGCGAAGTGAACCGCCTCTCGGACGCGGTCAGGGTACAATTCGCTGGCTGGCTTGGCGACGATATGAAGGTTGATGTGGCGATAGTCGACCGCATAGAATCCACTCCGGCGGGCAAGCACCTGTACCTCATCTCCCATGTCAAACGTCCCTGAGTAGAACGCGCGTATCTCGGAACAGGACCACTTCAGAGCGGCACAGGGAGGGATTTGTGGCGAAGAAGGTCGTCGCACTCATAGGAACCCAGTCCAGGAGCAATACGTACCGCGCGGTGCAGCAGTTCGAGGCGCGGCTGAAGGAATTGGGGGAGGTCGACTTCGAGTACGCATTTCTCAGCGACTACCACCTCGAGTTCTGCCGCGGCTGCAAGCTGTGCTTCGACAGGGGTGAGGAGCACTGCCCGATCAAAGATGACCGGGACACGTTGCTCCAGAAGCTGGAGCAGTCAGACGGGGTGGTATTCGCCACTCCGAACTACGCATTCCAACTGTCGGCACGCATGAAGAACTTCTTCGACCGTACCGCCTTCATCTATCATCGCCCAAGGTTCTTCAGAAGACCCTGCACGGCCATCGTTACCCAGGGCATCTTTGGCGGAGGCACGATCGTCAAGTACCTGTGTACCTCGGGCGAGAACATGGGCTTCTCTGCCGTGAAGGGCTGCTGCGTGAATACGCTCGAGCCCATGACCGACGTGCAGCAGCGGCGTCTGACCGCTGCGACGAGGAAAGCTGCGGACAGATTCAATCGTGCGCTCGCGCGGCCTGCGCCCGCTCCCTCCCTTTTCAGGCTGATGCTGTTCCGCATTGCCAGGACACGGATCAAGGCCCTGAGCGATGAGTACCTGGATCACCGCTACTATCGGGACATGGGTTGGTACGAATCCCGCTACTACTGGCCGGCCCCGCTTGGACTCCCGAAGCGGGTGGCGGGGATGTGTTTCGACGTTGTTGGCCAGCTTTTCGTAAGGTTCATGTAGTGAGACCTCCCGTCTCAGATCTCAATACCTGGAGCCCAGAACGCAGAACGCAGAACTCAGAACTCAGGACTCCGCCGTTTCGCGGCGGCGAACGCAGAACGCCGAATCCCGGCGTCTCGCCCGCAAACCCTCCAACTCGTCACCCGCCACGCGCGACTCGTAACTCTAATTCGGCCGGTCGTCTTCAGCGGGCCTGTACTTCATCAAGCGGAACAGTCCCCTCGAAGGTTTGTACACCTTGTCAGGGTACTTCTGCACCAGCTTCCAGACGCAGCCGTTGACTGTCTTGGGATGGAAGCTGCGGTCTGATGCCTCGATTGCCGCGCGCAGCTCGGAGAAACGCATGCCTTCAGGGTGCTGTTCCAACAGCTCGAAAGCCTTCGCGTAGATGCGGCCTGTGATGGTGACTGGCTGCATAGAACCACCCCTGCCACAAGTGCTAGCGCTGCGTCCCCAGCCTGTACACGGCAGCCATGGCCGCGACGTAGCCGAGGACGCGTATCAGTATCAGGAGGGTGTTCAGTGTTGTTGCCATGCCAAGCAGCGTCAGCAGGTGCGCGACGGCGAACAGACCGAACGCAACGCCCACCAGCAAGCCGGCCTTCGACTGCTTTCGGGCATAGGCCCAGATACCCAGGACCAGGACGACGGCCGCCAGGATCAGATTGACAAGCGTGATGCTCATGGTCTCCGTTCCCTCCTTGTTTCAGGCCGTGACGTACATCTCACTGCGTGTCCGGCCTATTGTAGGACAACCATCTCACGAATTGAAGGACGTTTCCAGAGCAACCACCTTCGGCCTGCAAGTTGCAGCCGGGAACACAGCGCCAGGAACCGGTGGCGCGTCAGCCCGCAACCTGGAACTCGGAGCCTGGAACTCTCGCGAAGCGAGTCGGGCGGCGTTCCGTTCTGCCGCCTGTCCCCGTACTCACTGTGGAAACGGAATTGCGTTGTGTGCTTCCAGAGACCCCTGGAAGACGTGACCTTCGCCGGCAGGCGCGCGTATCATGTCCCTCTGAGATTCCGGGAACGGGTTGCCAGATGCGTGTGAGACAAGGCCGGCAGTCGTACGCTCCTTTTGCCACCGACGCTGGCCGGCGCCGCAGCCTGTGGAGCCGCACCGCATGACCTGGACGGCGGCCATCCTGATCCTCATCTCCGCGTTCACTCACGCCGGTTGGAACCTGATCGGCAAGCGGCAGAATCCATCGCTGGCCTTCTTCTTCCTGGGCGGAATTGCGGCAGCCGCGGTGGTGTCTCCCGCCTTCTTGCTGTACGGTGACATGCTCGGCCACGTGCCGCTGGTGGGGTGGGTTCTTGTCCTGGCCACCGGCGCCGTGCAACTCGTCTACTACACTGGCCTGGCGGGCGGCTACCGGCGGGGCGACATCTCGCTGGTGTATCCGCTGGCCCGGGCCCTGCCGGTGCTGATGGTCGCCGGAGTCAACCTGGCACTGGGGCGTGGTAATCAGATCGGGGACGTGGCACTCGCCGGAATGGTCCTGGTCGCCGCCGGCTGCCTGCTGTTGCCCCTCGCTACGTTTCGCCGCGTGCGCGGCTATGCGACCCCAGTGACGCTCTTCGCCCTGGTCGCCGCCGTCGGCACCACCGGCTACACCGTCATCGACGATACGGCGCTTCGGCTGTTGCGGGACATCGAGGCGGTCGGCTTCAACGTGACCCGGGTAACCCTGTTGTACATCGCGCTGCAGACCACAAGCTCTACGGTCATGTTGGGACTGGGTACGCTACTGCTGGCCCCCGAGCGGCGCAGGCTGGTCCAGATACTTGGCTCGCGGACCCGGGCGCTTTCCAGCCTGACGACCGGCGTCATCATCGTGGCTACCTATGGTCTCGTGCTGGCGGCGATGACATTCGTCAGCAACGTCAGCTATGTGGCCGCCTTTCGCCAGCTGAGCATTCCCATCGGAGCCGTCTTCGGTCTCACGCTGCAGCGGGAGCCACGCTACAGGCCCAGGATACTGGGCATCGCCATCGTGACCGTGGGGTTGGTGCTGGTGGGGGTGGGATAGCTCGATGTCAATCTGGGGACACGACACGTCTCTTGACGCAGGCGAAACTCGGTCGTCGGTGGGGTGTGGAGATGGTGGCGTCCACCATGTCCACTCGGTCCATCGGCGAACGACGTCTGCTACCCAGAGTCATAAGACGTTCTTGCCTTCAGCCACGCCCGTAGTCGTGCGATGACCGCGCTTCGCATGGCGGCTGGCTGCATTGCGAAACAGAGGCCTGCAGCGGCAAACCACCACAACGCACATTCTGAGAGAGTGCCCGGCTGCCGACCGGTGGCCAGAAGCCATGCCGCGACTGCGATCAGGACTGCGCCCGCCGCGAGGGGTCTCCTCCAGCTGATGCCGATGCCCAGGCGTTTGTGGATGGCGTAGGCCTCCATTATGCATGCCCCCAGAAGAGACACCGTTGTCGCCAGTGCGGCCCCGGCGATTCCGAATTGTGGAATGAGGATAGCGTTCAGGGGTATGTTTGCCGCGGCGGAGACCAGAGAGAGCCTGAAAGCCATCTGGACGTGTCCCGTGATGCCTAGCGTGGCGCCGACCGCTGCCCACGTGGCCATTGCCGCAGCCCCGGGCATGAGCAGCGCAATGGCGCGACCAGCGGCGGAGAATGGAGCGCCGAAGATAATCGGCAACAGGACCGTTCCGCCGAGTGCGATTGTGAACGCCGAGGGCACGGTGATGACTGCCACGGCCGACAGCGTATGCTCAATCAGGTGCTGGAGCGAAGCCGCCTCCTCCCTGCTCCATAGCGCCGCGATTCGTGGTGTTGCCACGAGTCTGGCAGCGTTGCCCGGGAACAGCACCAACTGCAGCAATACCGTGGCTGCTGCGTACAGTCCCACCTCTGTTTCCGAAAGGAACGCTCCGATCATCACGGTATCGGTGTAGCCCTGGACGAGCCCGACGCTGTTGGTCAGGGTGACCAGTGCTCCGTAGCGGAGCAGCGTCGGACTGAAGAATGGAAACGCGGTTGCCTTACGTGGTTCCTGCCCGGTCTCTCGTCGCACGGCGATCAGGGATGCGAAGCCCGCCACAGCGGCGGGGATGAGCAATCCGAGTATGGCCCCTGTTGCGCCGTATCCCTTTTCCACCAGGGCCACTGTGCATGCGACGATGGCCACGCTCTGTGCGGCAGACAGGGTCATGAAGGTCCCCATCCTCTGCTGTCCATTGAGGAAACCCAGCACGACCTTCCCAATGGCGGCCCCCGGCAGTGCTATCGCTGCCAGGTAGAGCAATTGAGCCAGGTCTTCCACCTCGAAGAGGCTGAGGGCGATGGGACGCGCGAGCAGACTCAGCACCATGGCGACCAGCAACGAACCGGCGAAGGCCTGGAACAGGCCGGCCGAGAGTACCCGCGAACGTCGTTGAACTGAAACGGTCAACTGCGCGGCGTACCGGGTCATGCTCACCCCCGCCCCCACCACGCCAAAGGTCAGGGCGCAACTGTAGGCTGTCCAGGTCAGTGAGTAGAGTCCAAGGGCATCCTCTCCGAGTCTCTGCGCCACGTAGACCCGGAGCAAGGCGTGCGCCGCTGCGGGGAGCAACAGGCTGATGCATGCACGCCAGTACTCACTCAGCATGCCTGCCATCCATGAAGACGGTAACGGTTCGGTCAGCGAACACGGCAGACTGTGCTCCGGTTACTTCGAGTACATGGGTGGCCGAAAGGATGGCCTGCGTGCCATCGTGCATCTGCACCGGGTGTTCAAGAGTGGTGCAACGCCAGAGGTAGTACGGCGCCTGAAGCCCCGAGGTCTCGTTGGGCTGGAGAGCCACCACCGGCCTGTCGTGATGCGTGCCAAGCACCCGCCCTCCGAACTGCAGATCTGAGAGTACCGGTCCCACGGTGTAGAGCGTGAGCCATGTTGCGCCGCTCAACTCGCTCTCCAGATAGGTGAGACGCTGTGTGATACGCCCTGTGCCGATAGGGCTGTCCGTATTGGATGGCGGTGCGGTGATCATCGTGAATACGAGCAGACCCATGATGAGGCCGCTCGTCAGGTGATCCAGGAAGCGGCATCGCCGTGACGTGCAGATCGTGACCAGTCCAGCAGCAGCAAGAGGCGCGCCCAGTACCCATGTGAACGCGAACCAGCGGTGTGGCAGGATGTTGCGCATGCCGAAGACGGGAAACAGGAAAGGGAGATGGCGCTGAGCAGGGCGACAGCGGCAATGAGTGCTCTCCTGTCGTCCGCCATCTGTCGCCTGCGAAGCCAGACCAGTGCGCCCAGCACGAGTAGGAAGTAGAACAGGCCGAAACCAGCCGTGCCTGCAAGCTCCTCTTGTAGCAGTCCGGTGTCCGTGACTGTCCGATTGAGGAATCCGGCATCGGTGGACACGGAGTCCTGTAGATTCAGCAGCATGCGCGCCAGAAAGGACTCCCCCGCAGGCGTGCTTGTGGATTCACCCCAGTGAGTGACCATCGCGAGCGTCAGGATCAGTAGATTGATGCCAACCTGGCGGGTGGTCTCAACCGAAGTGGTGGGCGCTTCTCTCAGCGCGCGGGCGATGGCCGGCCATGCAGCCAATCCCACAAGCGTTGTCCACAGGATGAAGGACGATACGGTGTGGCAGAGGACGAGCGCCATAATCGTCAGCAGAGAGGACCGTGCTGACCACTTACCCCACCAGGTTCTTGAGCGTGAGTGCGAGAGTCAGCGTATACAGCGAAGCCCCCATCGACGTTGGAATGATCTGGAGTGCCCACTGAAGGTGGTAGCTCGCGAACAGCACAAAGAGCGCGGTCAGAAGAGCGGTTCCGGTGCCGCCAGGCGCCGCGCGGAACAAACACCAGAAGTGCCGAAAGCGTCAATGGCACACCTGCCCCGGCGAACAGGGTTCCCTTGGTTGAGAGACCTGTGATCAGCGTGGTGCACGCGGCTGTGAGGTGCATCGCCGGGTAGTGCAGGTAGTAGGGGTTATCCCAGTGTCTCGGGATGCCCGTCGATGTGAGGATGGCCTGCGTCAACCGATCATGTCCCAGGCGTCCGAACCCGGGAAGCCCGGCGTGGTGCAAAACACGCTGCCCCTGAGGACAAGCGACAGTGCGATAGCCCCGCACAGGAACAAGGCCGTCTCACGCCATGTCAAAGCCTTTCGGCCGGCTGCTGCCAGCGCGGCACATCCAGCCGCCACCATGACGAAGAAGCCCATCGGTCGCGCGTTCACCGCGCCATGGGCCGTGAGCGCTGCGCACGCCAGCAGTACGTAGCAGGTGGCGTACAGGGCGAGCCACATTCGATGTGACATAACGGTCTGTGGTGAGTCGCGGGTGGGAACGGTGAACGGCCTGTGCGTGACCACGGGCCCGCGAGCATGAGCCCCGGGCCAAGCAGTAGCATGTAGACGTTCAGGTGCGTCAGTGTGAGCGAGGTGATGATGAGTCCGAGGACGATAGCCGCAGCGGGCGCACGGCGGGCCAGCCGGGATGGCGCCAGGTGGGGAGGGCGCTGCCCTCTTTTCTCGGGGCAGTCGGGACCGTTCACCCCGCTCCGTGATGCGGGTGGCCCGAGGCAACGTCGCAGCAGATTGTGCGGCGTTGCAGCGAGGATGATGGGAGGTGTGAGCAGCCATGACCCTTCGAAGTGCGGCGGACTGCCGGGACACGCCGGCTGCGCGCACGCGGCGGGCGAATGCGGCCTGATGGCGTACTGGTGCGCCGCGGAAGGTCGCCATGATGACATCTCATGGTCCGATGTCTGAACCCTCCACAGGCGTTGCGCCGCGCGCAGGAACAAGCGCGTGCGCCCGCATCTCCGGGGGCGAGGGCTGCCGCCCATTCTAGCCCAGCCCACCGCGGCAGAACAAGGGTTTGCGTACGTGAAGAGCAGTAGATGGATTGCGTGCTGTGCCGCCCGCCTCTGACGCGGAGGCTCGCGAGGTACCTAACGGTACAGTGAGATGCTGAATGCGGTCTGGACGCCGTCCTCGCTCGGTGAGTTGATGGTGACCAGGTTCCACCGGCCGCTGGCGCGCAGTTGCCGCGCGTAGGCGAACACGGCCTTCTCATCCGCCCCCCAGCCGTCCACGCTCGCCATGGAGCCGGAGTGGTTGATGCTGCCCAGGTTCACTCCCGCGGGCGTGCTGTGGATCTGCCCGAGGTCGTCGTTGATATCCTGCTTGTCCTCACCGTAGGCCCGCATCCGCGCGTCCAGCGCGTCCGCGCGCGATTCTGCCACCGTTACCTGCCCCTGCAGCGTGGTCTTCTCCGCCTCCAGCGCCTGGCGCTGCTTGGCCACGTTGGCGTTCAGCGTGACCACGAGCTGATCATTGGCCGCAGCGCGTTCCCGCAGCGCATCCGTGAGCCCCATGCTGTTGAACAGCAGGTAGCCCGCTGCCGCCACACCCAGAATGCCCACCAACAACGCCGGTGGGTACAGCAGCTCCGAGAGCGGCCGCGGCAGGATGTATGCCTCCGGCAACGCGTTGAAGTTGATGCGGGAGTAGCCCTCAGCGGCTCTCCCGGCGGTTTTCCTTGGCGCCAGCCCCACCAGTGGGGCGTGCGCGGTTGCCTGAAATCCGGACGTGCTCTCCAGCGGCGTCTTTAGCGCACCTCGATTAGGCGCTCCGCACCGCCCAGGAGACCTGCCACAGGTCCGGCTGCTCACCCAACTCACCCGCCACCATGATGGGCACGCTCATCGCCCAGTGGGGCGTCGGCATGGCTGTAGGTTGTAGAAGGTCACCGCCCGCTGCAGTTCCTGCCGCACCACATTCAGCCTGTCCGCCATGCTGCCGGCGTGCGGGATCATCGAGATGCTGCGGATCACCTCCGGCATGCCGCCCATCTTGACGACGATGTCAGAGCCGCCCGGCTCGAGGTCCACGATGAGCGAATTCGCCTCCGCAGTGGCCCGCGTCAGAGCGAGGAGCCCAACATCCATCATGTACGGGTTCAGATTGGCCTTCTTGAGCGTCCTGATGATGGAATCCACGGTGGTGCGGGCCACGGCCGCGATGTAGACAAGAGTCTCACCGGGCTTGCCGGGGAGCGCCTGCCACGAGATGTAGAGCTGGTCCAGCGGGACGCCCAACGCCCGGCTGGCCTCACGCCGGATGGCTTCAGGCAGCAGGTTCTTGGGCAGTTCCGGGAGCGTGAGGAAACGGTACAGGCTGTTGATGCGCTGATGCCGGCTATCGCACGCTGGGAGCCGGGCTGCAGCTTCGCCCAGAGGGTCCGTATCCGCGCGGCCACTGCCGGCTCATCCACGATGAAGCCGTCCTTCACCATCCCGGGTTCCAGCGGCTCCGCGCCCACTGGCGCGCGCCTGCCGCCACGACGCTGAGCACGCGCACGGCCGAATCATCCAGGTAGATGGCTATGGCATCTCTGGCCATGCGTCAGGCGCTCTCCTGTGGCACGTAATTCAGTCTGCAGTACGAAGACATGTTTGACTTCGCGGTGGAGGGTGCCTTCTGCGGGGGGCCTGGGGACGGACACGTCCACCGAGTGGATGCTGCTGGACTGGAAGTAGGTGCTGGCCTTCAGCAGGAAGTTGAAGAGAGATGGCGGGACGTCCGCCGTGGCATCCACACTGACCACGTAGTTCTCTGTCTTGACGCCGCTGAACTCCTCGCCTGAGGGGCCGTCACACGTCATGGAGGTGATGGTAACGCCGGCCTCCGCGGCGGCGGTATAGAGGCGCTCCTGTATCTCGATGGAGTGCCGGTAATCGCTGTAGGAGCGGATGATGGAGTCTTCCCTGGCGGAGGCATTGTCCACCCGGCGCTGCAATTCATCGACTTCGCCCTGCAGTGAGGTGAGGTCCACCGCGCGAAGTGTGGCGATGGTCTTATCGGACTGCGCGATGGATGCCAGCAGGTTAGCCTGCTCCGATCTGGCGCCGTAGTAGCGCGTGAGGCCGAACGCGAGCAACGCGCCAATCACCACAATGGTGAGGAACCACCGCGCCTTCGTGCCGGGTACCGGAATCTGCGCCATGTCCCCCTACTGAAGTACCGCGCTGGTCTCAGTGTAGACACGAGTGCGGCCTAAGTCAATAGCAGAGGACACCATGTCACGCAATCTGATACGAGATGATGCGAAGGCTTTCCGGTCGTCCCGATCCGTTCTCTCCCCCGGGGAAGTCCGTACGGTCGCGGAGCGATACGGGGAATTCGATCGAAGCGCTGCCCGTAATGCTGATGCTGTCGCAGACAATTGCGCCATACAGCTTAGCACTGCCTGTCAGAGAGACGGTCGCTTGGGGTGCATACACCGCCGCCGATGCGTATCCGCTTCCGGAGACCGAGAAGCTGCCTGTGGGACTCACTATGAACGGAAGCTCATCAACATCCTCGATGCGGGTCGAGCCCGTCAGCGTCACATTGCCTATCGCCACGATAGTGTGGCCGCCGACGAACCTGGAACTCCCATTCAGCGTAACATGGCGGCCCACATGCGCGTCGCCTCCGAGGTGAACCTCGCGGCTGCCGCTCGTGAGCAAATCGCGCACCACGCATATCGTGCTGCCGAACGACACTGCTCCGCCAGAGCCAAGCTTCAAGTCTCTGCCCACGCGGACCGGACCGCCGAATGTGGCAGCTCCGCTGCCGGTCAGCGCAAGGTCCCCGCCCGTCCAGAGCGAATCCTGGAATACTGCCTGTCCGTTCTGAACGGTGAGAACGCCACCGACGATTACGGGTCCCTCGAAGGTAAATGTCTCACCACTGCTGTTGATAGTGAGATTGCCGTCCACGTGCAGACTGCCCGTGAACACGATAGATGTGCCGGTGTTGATGCCCATGTTCCCGGAGACGTGTTCGGCGCCTGCGAATACGGAGGGGGGAACAGGGTAGTGCGGGATGGTCCAGTGCCCGCCGCGCGTCACCGGGCCTGATGCTTGGGCCGCAAAACAGGTGGTGTCGTGAATGCCGGTGACAATGCCGTTCAATTCATCTGTCGTTAGACTCTGGGGATCCTGGTGTGCGGCTCCGGCGTTGTTGTCGCCGGCTATGAAATCGGGCGCGTGATTCGGCTGCGTGATGGTCCCCGGAGTGTACGCATCTCCGTCTATCGACGTGCTCCAGCCCATGGTGATCCCTGACTCGGCGTACACGGTGCCCTCGATCGATGCGGAAGGATTCAAGCTGAGGAGTCCGGCAGCGTAGACATCGCCCGCCTTGTCCTCCGGTGGGTCGGAAGTGATGCTGCTGCCTCCGCCCAGCGTCACGTTTCCTCCCAGTGCGGTGAGCGCGTTCTCGAAGATGTTGCCACCCCCCTGTCCGCGCACCACTTCGATCAGTGCGTCCACTGTGGTGACACCCCACGGAGAGGATGCAGTGGATGTGACAAGAACGTCGTCGCCGACCTCTACGAAAGAGACTGACACCTCGGAATCATTCAGCGACAGGGGTGAGGAGCGTTCCCACGCTCCGGGCGGGTCTTCGATGTAACGCGGATCACCAGTCTCAGCGTGCAGTAGCCAGTGTAGCGCGTCTTCCACTCCCGCGTCCGCGGCGTGCAACTCGAGGGCTTTTGCCTCGGTGGTGGTGGTGCTCACGAGACCGGTGAATCCAAATCCCAGTGCCGGGGTTATCAGCAGGAGACCAAGTGCGAGGAAGACGAGGACGAGCGGCAGGATGGCGCCGCACTCCCCCGTTCTCTTTCCCATCGGCGTAACAGTACTCAAGTACCTATACAAATGATAGCAACAGATGGTACCGGCCGCAAGGAGTTTCACTGGCATCCGGAATCCCGCTGCCGGTTGCAGATTCGGGTGTCGGAGCCGTATGCCGCCCTGTGCCGGGGTGATGATGCGGGGGCGCCATGCTCAAGGCCCGCGCCGACGGCTAGACCGAGGCGCATCGCCTTGCGTAGGACACAACAAATTTGGGCGGCGCAGCCCACGGCAGGAGAGTGCGGCCCGGAGGGAGGGGCAACCGCCCCCACGTCAGTGAGGATAGGGACTGAGCCTATGTGACTTCCCAGGAGAGTATCTCCGGCCTCGATGGGCCCGGACACTCGTGCTGGGGAGTGGGCCAGTTGTCGCACGAACCATCCACCCCACAGATGTAGGTATCAGGCCAACCGGCCCCCGAGGCGCCGATCTGCACGTAGGCGGACGGAGAATGCGCTGTGCCGTCGACCTGAGAATGACTGCTGCCCATCTTGATGGTGATGAGGCCGGTGGCGTACAGGTTGCCGAAGATATCGCCCTTGGCGTTCGAGTCGGACATGTCGATGGTCAGATCGCCATCGACGAGGATATTCCCATGAATCGTATTCTGCGGGTTCTGCATGATGATGCTGAGGTCACCCCAGGAGTAGATGTCTCCGACGATGTCCGCCTGGTTCGCCAGGGTTAGTACGCTGCCATCGGGATCGAGGAGGTGAATCTCAGCATTGACGTTGATCGGAGGGTAGACGTCGCTGCTCTGCTCAAGCGTGAGGTCTCCTTCGGTACACAGCACGGTCGTGTTGACGAGCGCGGATTGTCCCAGGGTCACGCTACCCTGGGCGTAGACATCTCCGATGATCTCGGCGCCCTGTCCAACGTCAATCGCACCGGTGGCTACCACATCGCCGGTTATGGTCGTGTTGCCGGTACCGACATCGACGTCACCGTCAACGAAGATGTTGCCCACGAGGTCGCTGGTGATGTTCTGATCGCCCTCATAGTAGTCGAACTGGCTGAACGGCATGGCGAGCACCGCGGCCAACACGGTACTCCCCTCGCCGCTGGCGTCCTCGGCGCGTGCGGTGATCGTGTACAGGTACTCGTTTGCCGCGCTGTCCCTGACGATGTGGACCGTCACAGTCTTGTTGTTGAGGACATAGGATGGACTTCGCACCCATGGTCCATCTATCCAGTCTCCACTCCCGTCAAGAATGTATCCGCTGTTCTGCTTCTTGCCCTGTATCAACCAGTACAGACCCTCTTCGACTCCAGAGTCGGCGGCATGTACTTCCTCGGCCTTACTCTCAACGATGACGGTGCCCGCGAGAGCCGTGAAGCCGTGCCCCAGGACCGGGGTCAACAGCAGCATTCCGAGAGCGAGGAAGACGAGAACCAGCGGCAAGATAATGCCGCGCTCATTACGAACCAGACAACCGCTAAGAGAACAGAGAGTCTTCATTACACGCGCCTCTTCCCTACATAACCCGATAATACCACCCTCTCCTGCATTGTCAAAAGCACTCGTGTCTAGCTTCCATCGCCGCCTGCCAGCGCGGGTTTGCCGGAACATCGGGATTCGGTCAGCCCGCCAATCGAAGTCAGATCACCTCAACTTCCGTCTTGCGAGGTTTGACCTCGAAGGTGCGCACCTCCTGATGGGATCCAGTGACTGACACCAGTGTGACTGCCAGGGTCGGGTCATTGAACTGTACTGACGAAGAGGCGTCGTCTATGCTCTGCGCGACGACGAGCGAACTGGATTCGACCGCAACGTTCGTAGCGATGTCTGTGACGACAAGCGCACGATTGAGTTCCTTCAGCGCACCGGATGCACCGGCCAGAGAATACGTCACCGCATACGAGAGGTCGTCGCCATCTTCGTTCTCAGCTTCCCAGTACAGGCTCAGCGGGAAGCCGGAACTGGAAATCTGCCAGGTCATGAGGACATCCCGCGTGATGTAGTGTTCCGCCTGCCGCAGTTGTGAAACCGTGTATTGCTGGTCGTTTGCCTGGCGGGTTGCAGTGAGCAATTGGTGCACCGCCATCACTACGCCGGACCCGATCAGGCTGATGATGGCCAGTGCTATGACCAGTTCAACCAGTGTGACGCCGGACTGACACAGCAACAACCGATGAAGGCGCCGAGCCGGCCAGCGCGCAGTGCCACGAGTAGTAGGAGCATCAACGTTGTACTTCATAGTTCTGCAGCGTGAAAACCGGTTCTCCACTATGGAGTGCCGTTGCGGTGATGGTCCGGATGCCGACATCGGGACCATCAACGCCGTCGAGATCGATATCACTGACGCCGCTCACCTGCACGGAGTAGCCGGCGTATTCGGAATCAAGCAGGCCCGGAGGGTTCGAGTCCCACCAGGAAGGCTCCAGCGCGACGCTGTCCGGGTCAGCGCTGGCGACATCCACGGTGTATGCCCAGTCGTTGTCCGAATATGGCCTGGCCTTGACGAATTCGAGCTGGCTCTTTGCCAGCGTCAGGCCGACGGAGCGCT
Organism: Dehalococcoidia bacterium; assembly: GCA_040766535.1. Taxonomy (GTDB): domain Bacteria; phylum Chloroflexota; class Dehalococcoidia; order GIF9; family AB-539-J10; genus SKVJ01. The sequence goes on from JAXGQG010000006.1 coordinate 27,448, forward strand.
CGTCCGTGATTCTGGCCGCGTGCAGGGCGGTGTACATGGCTCCGATGAAGACCACGGAGATGACGCCCAGGACGGCGAGGGCGATGAGCACTTCGATGAGCAACGCCCCGCGTGAATCACGCCGCACATCGGCCACACGCTTCACCCACCGCACGATGTCACCCATTGAGGGTCTCCTGTTGCGTTAGAACGCCTGGCCGAAGATGGAGTACATGGCGGAGAGCATGGCCACCGCGATGAAGCCGACGATACCACCGATGATGATGGTCATGGTTGGCGTGAGCATGGCGATCATCGCCTTCGTCTTCTCGTCTGATTCCGCCTCATAGCTCTCAGCCACGGTGGAGAGCGTGTGGTCCAGGTTTCCCGTCTGCTCTCCCACCGCGGTCATCTGCACCATCAGCGGCAGAAACAGCTTGTTTTGCCTCATCGGGCCCGAAAGCCCACCTCCCGCTATCATCCCCTGCTGCAGCTCGGTGAACGCCTCGCGCATCGCCATGTTATTGGTGCCCTGGACGATGAGCGTCATCGCCTCCGGAAGCGGCAGGCCGCTGCCGTAGAGCAGCGCCAGGCTGCGGCAGGCGTTGGAAAGCTCATTCAGCAGGTTGATGCGGCCGATCTTCGGCAGCGTCAGCATCAGCTTGCCCCAGTGCAGCTTGCCGGTGGGCGTGCGCGTGTAGATGAAGACCCCCACCACGACCGCGAGGGCGATGATGGCAACGAGCTTGCCGTAGTCCTGCGACCACCTGGTGAACGCGAGCAACGCGCGGGTCGGCGCCGGCAGCTCAGCCGAGAAAGACTCATAAAGTCCCACGAAGGCGGGTAGCACATAGGTGACCATGATGGCGATGACGGCGATGGCCACCAGTATGACCACCACCGGATACGTGAGCGCGTTCTTGACGCTCTTCCGGGTCACGTAGGCCCGCTCTATGTAGTCCGCCGCGCGGCGCAGCACTACCTCCAGTGTGCCCGTCTTCTCCCCCACGGCTACCAGCCGCGTGTACATCTGGCTGAAGACCCGCTTATGGTTGGCCATGGCATCAGACATCGGCAAGCCCCCGCGGACATCTGCGACCACCTGGTTGAGGATGCGCCTGAGCGCCTTGTTCTCCGCCTGCGCCGCCAGAAGCTCAAGGGATGTCACCGCGTCCGTGCCGGACTCCAGCAGCAGCGCCATCTGCCGCGAGAACATGATGACCTCCATGGGCTTCACCTCGGGGGTGATGCTCATGTTCAGCTTGCTGTCCGGCCTGATGACCGAGACGACTTCTTTCAGGCTGAGGACGCTGAAGCCTCCGTACGCGAGGACGTCCACGGCCGCCTCCTCGCTGGTAGCGCTCAGCTTCCCCTTGACGATACGGTTGTCATCCGTTCTGGCAACGTATTCGAAGTTCATCTGACCTTACTCGATGAAGTAGGCGTTCCTGAGGACCTCGGACGGCGTGGTGATTCCTTCCTTGACCTTGAGCATGCCGTCTTTCATCAGAGGCACCATGCCATCTTCGATAGCCTGCTGCCGCACCTCCGACGTGGATGCTCCCTTGAGGATCATCATACGCAGCTTGTCGCTGATAGCCATGACCTCGAACATGCCCATGCGCCCTTTGTAGCCGGTGTGGGCGCACAGGTCGCAGCCCTTGCCGTAGACGAACTTGCTGCGGTGCTCGCCGGTCTCGTTGTGGTAGGCGAGCTGCTCCAGCAGCGTGCCCTCGCGCTCCTCGGCGCAGTCGGGACAGACCTTGCGCACCATGCGCTGGGCCACCACACCGATGACCGATGACGACACCAGGAACGGTTCGATGCCCAGGTCCAGCAGCCGGAAGACCACGCCGGTGGCGTCATTGGCATGGATTGAGGATAGCACGAGGTGGCCGGTGAGCGCCGACTGTACCGCGATGCGCGCCGTCTCTCCGTCACGGATCTCTCCGACCAGTATGGTGTCCGGGTCCAGACGCAATATGGAACGAAGGCCGCTGGCAAATGTCAGCCCCGCCTTGGGATTGACCTGGATCTGCACGATGTTGGGGAACCGGTACTCCACCGGGTCCTCGATGGTGATGATCTTCTGAGATGTGCGGTCCATCTGATTGATGGAGGCGTACAGCGTGGTGGTCTTGCCGGAGCCGGTAGGGCCGCTCACCAGTATCATGCCGAAGGCCACCTTCAGCATGTTCTCATACTGCGCCAAAGCGCCTTTGGAGAAGCCCAGGTGAGGCAGGTCGATGAGGCCGAGCGACTTGTCCAGCAAACGCATCACCGTCGCCTCGCCATGCACGGTGGGGACGGTGGCCACGCGGATGTCGATCTCGCGCCCCTTCGTATCCGTGGAGAACTGGCCGTCCTGCGGCCTCAGGTGGTCCGCGATGTTCATGTCCGAGAGGATCTTCACGCGGGAAGTGAGCGGGAGGTGAATCTTCAGCGGCAGCGACATGACCTCCTGCAGGGTGCCGTCCACACGGTACCGCACGCGAAGCCGGTCCTCCTGCGGCTCCAGGTGGATGTCCGAGGCGCGCGCCTTCGCCGCTTCGTCCACGATGAGCCGGAGTGCGCTGGCCACCGGCGTGTCCTCGGCGGCCTCGATGAGCGCCTGTTCGTCCATCTCTCCGGTGCGCGTGGGGATGCGCGACAGGTGCTGCTGAATGTCACCGAAGGCGCCGCGGTAGTTCATGTCGACCGCGTCCAGCACCTCGCGCTCCGTGGCGGCGACCGGCTCTATCCTCATCCTGCTCTGCAGGCCCAACGCCTCCAGGGCAAAGATGTCCGATGGATTTGCCATGGCGACCTGGAGGGCGCCGTCCGCTATTGCCAGCGGCATGGCTTTGAATCTGCGCGCCATCGACTCCGGAATGAGGTTCAATACCGCCACGTCCGGACGGGTGCGGATCACGCGTTCGGTTTTCGGCGTGTGCCCCAGTATCTGTTCTACCGCCGTCTGCAGCTCGGGTCCCGCCGGCAACTCCGCCTCAGGCGCGGCGGCGTGTTCCGCCTCCCGCCTGGCTGGGGGAGATGACTCGCCTTCCGACAGCTCCTCCGCTCCGTCGCCCGGTATCGGCACCACCCTGATGCGCTGCAGCTCAGCGAACTGCTGCGCCTCCGGGGTGAGGTCGCCCGACGTGAGCAGTATCTTCTCGAGGATGCCCGCGTCGTACGCCTTCGCATCGAATACCGACACCCGGCTCAACGTCACATTGGGCCCGGGGACCTCGTCGATGGCCAGGCGGTGGGTCATGAACCCGTCATCGTATGTCGCCAGCGCGTCGAACGTGTAGTCCGCGCCGGAGCGTCCCTTCAGTCTCGCATTGCGCTCTATGTTGTAGCCCGCCGTGGCGATGTCCCGCAGTGCGTCAGTCTTACTGTGCCACGGCGTGAGGCTCACTCCCGCGGGCATTGAAGCGGGTGGTGGGCTCGACAGGAATCGCTCGAGCGACTCCGCGTCGAACACGCGGATCCTCTGGTTGCGGGCGAACCGCTCCGCCACCTCGTCGAGGGCGGGAAACGCCAGGGCGACCTTGTCGCGTATGCCGCAGTCGTAGCACTTGTCATCGAAGCCGAATACCGCCCCGAGCCCGAGCTTGTTGCCGTCGTCCGCCATCGCGATGTCGATGGCGATGGTGTACGCCATGAAGCCGTCATCCCGCGTGGCGATCATGTCGAAACGGTGCGTGGCGCCCGATTTGCCGGTGCGCTCCACGCCCTCGCCATCGCGGTGCACGGTGTAGCCAAGCTGGCTCAACCTTTCAACGAAGGCATCAAGCTGTTCGCTGACAGCGCGGTCACCACGTGGTGCCATATCGTGATAGTAACATAACTGCGGCCGTAGAGGAACGACTGCTCGGCCACTTCGTGCCGAGATGTGTGCGTACGAGGAACATGGCTTGTGTTGGCAGGCATTGGGTGGCTTGAGAGCCGGGCACGCTGCGGACGCCGCAGGTTCGCATGCCGTTCGCCGCTCTGGTTGGAGCGTGCCGGCGAGTTGCGTATTCGTGTCCGCAGGTGTGTCATAGGCCTTGCCGCTGCCGGAAATTATGGCCGTTGTACGTATTGACAAACAGATGGTCCAACATGAGAATTAGAGACGAATGGCCAGGCGACTGGTTTCCTCGGTTGTCATATTTGGGGTGGTCCTGTCGTCCATTCTTGTCGCCATTCTGCCCTCCAGTCAGGTGCTGGCCCAGTTCGAGGCGCTCCGCTGGACGCCGATCCGTACGCCCAGTGATGAGGACTTCTTCGTCGTCACACCCTCGGAAGTGAGCGCCCTGGTGCTCGGGTCCGAGAACGTCTGGTACGCCGCGGACATTCCCAATTTGAAGCTGTATCGCACTGTCGACGGTGGGCGCACCTGGGACGATGAGATAGAGGATGCGCTGCTGGATGCGACGCCGACGCCGACGCTCCCGGTGTGGGACCTCGCCGTGGCGCCGGACGATCCGGATTTCATCGTCGCAGTCACCGACGGACGCCAGGAGGTGTACGTGTCGCAGGACGGCGGCGACACCTGGGAGGCGCTGCCGAGTCCTTCAACCGCCTCCGAGTGGGTGCCGGGGCACGTCATCGCCGATGTGGCGGTCTCTCCTCTGTATGGCGACAACGAGCAGCGGGATGTGGCCGTGGGCATCCGCCTGCCGAATGGCGCCGCCGATGGCGATGTCATCGTGATCCAGCTCGACACCCTTATCGGCTCATGGCGCGGGCAGGGGCTCGATGCTGATGTGAGCCGTGTCGCCTTCTCGCCCAACTACGATGACGATGAGACTATCATCGCCCTGGTGAGCGACACAACCGGTACGTATCTGGCAACCGGATACCGGGTGATCGCCTCCAACACCACGCTGTGGGAGGTGACTGACCCGTACTTCATTGAGATAAGCCACATGAGTACGGGCGCTCTGTCTCCTGGAGGACCAGCTTATCTACTCGGATCTGGTGGTTCCTCCTGACTATGATGGCGACAATGCGTCAAAACGAGTGGTCTATGTGTCGTATGCCTCCACGGTCTACCTGCTCGGTGATCCGAATGAGGTTCCTGACGACGTGTATCGCGTGGCCGAACCGCACGCGTACCGCATGAACCTGAAGCAGGGTGACAACGCTCCCGTGTTCACGATTGCCTATCGTGGGGGCACGGTGTTTGCTGGTGAGTTGGCCGCGGATGCGGCGAAGGGCAGGGCATGGGTTCACTTCTGTGATGAGCCTGCGGCTTCGTTCTGACTGGCATGAACCAGACAAACGGCCCTCGGCCGGTTTTGGCACCGGTGTTGGCAACGCCATCGTCGCGTACACCCCCAGTGGCGAATGGGCCGTCTGCGGGACGAGCACCAACTCCGTCACCACACCCACCGAATGGGCGGATACCACGCTGCCCGGACCGTGGAGCGGCGCCGGCATCGATGAGAGCGCGGTCTCCCGTGCCGCCAGGGGCGACGACTACTCGCCAGGCAGATAAGCCTCATCGATACCGACATCGCGCAGCTCTGCGACTACGTGCTGTGGCTGGTTGGGGATGCGGAAGAGGAACCGGGGAATACGATGTTCCTGGCCTCCGTCGGAACGGGCATGGACAGCATCTGGCGCACCACGGCCCTGACGGAAGAAGACCTTGGCACGCTGTGGCAACGCGTTGACTTTCTCGATAGTCCGACAGATGACATAATCATGCGCCGCACGCCGGAGACCGGGTCGGACAGCGCCACGTTCTATGCGATTCGCGACAGCCAGTTGCTGTACCGGTCGGTGGATGAGATGAAATATGGACCGCATCCACGAATGCCCGGAGGATGTCACCGATGTGGCCATCGTCAGCAGCGAGAGGATCTACGTGCTGTATGACAACCTGCTGGCCATCGGGCAGTTTACGAAGGTGCGCGACTGGCATGTGTGGCAGTGGGAGTATGACATCGATACGGGGCTGAAATCAGGCAGTACGCTGCTGTTTCATGGTAACAGCTACATATTCGCGGGCGATGATGGTGAGGAGGGGAGATCGCCGTCTCGACCAACGGCGGAGAGTCATTCACGGTGCTGCCGCCGCTGCCGCTGGTCGGCCGCGTGCATATGACGCTGGATAACGACTTCGCCCGCAACAAGCTGCTCTATGCGGCCACCGACAACAACGTGAGCGGCATATACCGCTGGACGGTGGGCGCGGCCATCGACTGGACGCCCCTGAACCCGCCTAACGGGGCTTCGGCGCTGGCGCACACGACCGGGGTGCTCTACGGCGCCTTCGGCCAGGGCGTCGACCGGACGCTGATACCCAGGGCTGACAACATCACGGTGATGGACTGGGATTCTTTGACGGTGGGTCTCACCGCCGGCACGGATTTCCGCTCCGATACCCTCAGGGTGACGGTCAACGACGTGGTCAACCTGTGGGCGCTGGATGACCGGAACTACGACTACGACGCGGAGGAGGGGCGGTTGTGGGTCTACGGCGATACCTTCGTGTTGCCGACTCCGTGGCCGGTCACCCCCGCGCTCGGCCAGGTGGTGCCGTGCGACATCTGCGACTGCGAGGCGTGCCCCTTCTGCTTCGAATGGAAGCCCATGCCGAAGGCGGTGAGGTGGGACCTCTGGGTGGCGCTGGACGAGCAGTTCAAGTACGTGCTCCTCAAGCTGGAGGACGTTGAGCCGTGGTGCTGTGACACCCCGGAGTCTGCTATTTCGAGATACCCATGAGCTTCGACTGCGGCTCAACGTACTACTGGCGCATACGCGCCACCGGCACTACGGAGAACGAGAGGGTGCACAGCCGCTGGTCGCCGCCGATGCATTTCCTCGTGGCCGCCGGCAGCACGGTGGAGTCCATGCATGTGGCGCCCATCCTCGTCACCCCCGGGGCCGGGGCGGAGGGTGTGAACCGGACCCCCGGCTTCTCGTGGACGGGCTTCCCGTCCACCACCGTGTATGAGTTCCAGCTGGCCCGGGACAACGCGTTTCAGTCGCTGCTCGACAGGGTGGACCTCGACCGCACCGCGTACGTGTATCCGGGCGCCCTCGAACCAGGTGAGACCTTCTTCTGGCGGGTCAGGGCATTGAACCCGCATCCGAGCGAGTGGACCACATCTTCGTTCATCGTCCTCCCACAGGTGGCGCCTCAGGCCGTACCGCAGGCGACTACCCTCGATGCCCGTGCGGCCTCTCAGTGGTCGGGGGCGACTCCGCTCTGGGTCTGGGTGCTCATCGCCGCGCTCGCACTGCTTGTCATCTGCATCATCACCTACATCCTGGTCGATAGACGGCGATAGCACGGGGCGCGCCGCTCAATCCGGCCGGATAGAACCCTGTTCTACGTCAACAAGTGCGATGGGCATCATGCAGCGATAGGCTGAGACTCCTCTGGTTCACTGAGCCGGATTCTCCGTGTGAATCTCTAGTGGCTACTGCAGCCACAGGCGATACGTCGGATGACCTTGATGTGGTCGGTCCTGTCTTCGAGGAAGCCACTGGTGTACGGGGAGTAGCAGTAGGTGAGGATTGCCTCCCGCCAGCGGCGCAGCCTAGAACTATGTTCTATTGACAAGACTTTATGCTGTGGTAGTATGGTACCGGTACGTAGGTAGCGTACAGGTTCAGCATGAACAAGCGGCGCTCGAACATAGAGATCATCGCGGAGATGCTGAAGGTCGGTGAGAACGGCGCGGGCAAGACCGAGCTTATGTACACCGTCAACATGAGCTACGCTCAGCTCCAGAAGTACCTCAAGTTTCTGCTGAGCAACGGACTCATTAACACGGTGGAGGTGGGGAACCCGAGCGTCCGGTACTACGTGACCGAGAAGGGCGCCGACCTGTTGAAGAGCATCGAGACGGTGATGAGTCTGCTGGACATCGAAGGTTGACTATTTGGCCGGACAAGTTACCCCGTTCCGCCAGCACGGAACCTGAGTTAAGGAGGAACTAGCTGCGATGGCTGAGAAGAGAATGCTGGTCGTTGACGCCGACCTTGTCCGCAAGATTGATGAGAACAGGGGCGACCTCAGCCGGTCGGAGTTCATCGATCTCCTCATCGAAGGACAGTTGCTGGAGAAGGGCGAGAACGGGAAGCAACCCTCCGGGCGGGATGACATCGTTACCCGCGAGGAGTTCGTCCAGTTCCAGGAGGGAGCCAAAGAGCTTCTGCGCAGCTTCCTGGATTTCTTCATCAACTACGGCCTGGAACTGGGACGTGAACCTCGTGATGAGGAGTTCGAGCAACTCAGCCGGAAATTGAGGAACCTGGCCCGCTCACACCACGATTAGGCGACCGATTCCGCGAATCATGACCGCCCCGCAACCGGGGCGGTCTCTTTTTGTGCCGCCCGCATCCCCTTCCCGTGCGTGCACCTAGAACATTGTTCTAGAACGCAATCTCTAGGCAGGACCCACGACTATTGTCATAGTTACTGTCGTACAGGCAGTGTGCTGGCTGCCTGCAACGGTCCGGTGTTTGTCCTCGGGATAGTATTGGGTACGGAGGTGCGTGACGATGGCAAGACCGATAGATCTGCTCCGTGAGGGGAGAAAGGAAGAACTCTGGCGGATGTGCTGCGGGTTCATGGATCTGAACCTTGAGCAGTTCATGGCCATCCAGCGCCGTTTGATGGCGGAACAGATCGAGTATCTGAAGGGAAGCAGCCTGGGGCGAAAGCTGATGCGTGGGGCCATGCCGTCCAGCATCGATGAGTTCCGGGCAGTGGTGCCTCTTACGACGTATGGCGACTACATACCTGAATTGACCGAGAAGATGGAGGAGACCCTGCCGGTCAAGCCGGCGCAGTGGGTGAGGACTTCGGGGTATACGGGCAAGTACGCGGTGAAATGGATACCGATGTCCGCACGCTATGTCGAGGAGCTGGAGAAGCTCTGCGGCGCGATCGTGATCCTGTGCATGGCGGATCACCGCGGCGACATGCGCGGCATGAAACAGCACTTGAAGGTGCTTTCCACCTTCGCCTCTCCGCCCTACGCGTCCGGCGTCATCGCCTCGCTGCTGCAGCAGGCGGTCAACTGCGATTTCCTGCCCTCCAATGCCGCTGAACTCACGTTTATCGACAAGGTGAAGAAGGGCTTCGCTGAAGCGCTGGACGAGGGACTGGATGGGTTCGGAGGGTTGCCTTCGGTTCTCGTGACCGTCGGCGAGCAACTGAAACAGCAGTCGAGTTCGATGAACAAGAAGGAGCTTCTCGCCCGGCGCAGAGCGCTCTTCAGGGTGCTGAAAGGTTTGCTCAAGAGCCGCCTGGCCGGCAGGGCGATGCTGCCGCGCGACCTGTGGACGGTGAGGGGAATCCTCGGTGGTGGGACTGATTCCGCGGTGTTCAAGAAACGGGTCGATGAGATGTGGGGCCGCACGCCGCTCGAGCTGTATGCCGGCTCCGAGGGTGGCATCTATGCGGTCCAGGCGTGGGACTACTCCACCATGACCTTCACTCCCAACCTGAACTTCTACGAGTTCATCCCTGAGCGGGAGCACTTCAAGTGGCAGATGGATCACAGCTACCGGCCGAAGACCGTGCTGCTGGATGAGTTGGAGGCGGGACAGTGCTATGAGGTCATACTGACCAACCTGCATGGCGGAGCGCTCACCAGGTACCGCGTGGGCGACGTGGTGCGCATCACCTCGCTGCGGAACGAGGCGGCGGGCATCGAACTGCCGCAGATGGTGTTCGAGCGCCGCGCCGACGATCTCATCGACATCGCCGGATTCGGCCGGTTGACGGAGAGGGTCATCTGGGAAGCGATAGAAACGGCCGGCGTACCGTACGTGGACTGGACCGCCCGCAAGGAAGTGGAGAACGACCAGGCACTTCTCCATGTCTACCTGGAGCCTTCAATGAGCCCTGCGCCCTCCGAGAAGGCGTTCACCGGAGCGCTCTACACGCGGTTTAAGGAGCTGGACAAACAGTACAGCTTCAACATCTACTCCATCTTCGGCGAGGAAGAGGAACCGCCGGAGGACCTTCCGATCAAGGTCACGTACCTCTCGAGCGGTGCGTTCAGACGGCATCCTGAAGCGGCAGAATGAGGGAGCCGACCTCGGCCATCTCAAGCCGCCGCACATCAACCCGTCCGACGCCATATTGGCTGCACTCGCCGAACCGGCGGTGGAAGTGGAGCGTGTGCTGGTGCAGAGCCCGCAGCGGGTTGCCGCATAGTCTGGCGGAATGCGAGGCGCGATTCCAGGGGGTGACCGTACAGGTCACCCCCTTTTCCGTGTGAACGCGGCCGGCCAACGTGCCAGGGACTAGAGTACTGCATGGCGCCGCGCCTCAGTGGGAAGATGGGGTAGTTGCCACCACCCCGTACGAAGGTGGCATCTTGACCGCGGTTACCTTTGTGCCATAATTGCCACATGAACACCCACGTGGTGATTCCGTTCATCGCGTCGGTTGCCTATCTCGGCCTGCTCGGTGTTCTGCTTGCCAATCGGCGCTGGGAACTGAAGCAGCGGCTTTTCGTTGCCTTCATCGTGGTGGCCTTCCTGTACAGCTTCACCGATCTCTTCGTACGTGGCGACTACCTCATGGACCGCAAGCAGCTTCTGGCTCAGATCGGCATATGTGTGGCCATCTGGACCGTGGTGCAGTACCACTACTTCATCCGGCTCTATTTCAGCGACCGGCCCGTTCGCATCCCGTTCGCTTACCTGTTCGTTGTGGCGGCGGTCGGCTTGTGTGTCGCCGGACTCATCCCCAGGGAAACCGTGGTCAGTGAACAGGGAGTGACGGTCCACTACGGTCTGCCGCTGGTGCTGCTGGGTACGGCCGTGTTCGTTCTTCTCGGTATCCGTGATGCCGTGGCGCTGTTCCGGTCGCATCGGCTTGCAGCCGATGCCGGGGAACGCAATCAGATCGCGTATCTCATCATCACCATCGTGCTGTTCAGCGTCTTCATGCTCCTGTCCTTCGTGCCTCCATTCGGCAGCTATCCTGTTGCACACATCGGCAATCTGTTGGCGGCCTGCGTACTGGGCTACGCGGTGGTTGCCTACCGGCTGTTGGATATCGGCGTGTTCATGCGCCGGGGCCTGGTGATGCTGCTGCTGTATGGCGGAGGAGTGGCCGTTGTCCTGGTGGCGCTCGAACTCGCCCGCGCCCTGTTCCATGTGGATTTCGACATGCGAACCGCCCTGGCGGTGATAGGCATCGGGGTCCCGGTGGTGCTGTTCCTGACCCATGGCGTGCGTGACACGCTGCACCGGAAGATCGAGGAAGCATTTGTGGGGAACAGGTTCGAGGCGCGCAGACAGCTGTCCGAGTTCATCGAGCGGATCTACGATGTGCCAACGCTGGGGCAGTTCGGCAGGCAACTCGTGTCGTTGCTGGCGCGTTCGACGGGGGCCCGGAGCGTGCTGTTGCTGCTCCCGAACGGTGATGGTGGGGACTTCTCCACATCCTTCCGCTACCCGTCGAACGGAGAAGGTGAGAGACAGCTGGCACTGGAGTTGAAGCGCGAGAGCCCGGTTGTCTCGTGGCTAGGGCGTGAGAAGCAGTTGCTGCCCGTCCGCTATTTGAGCATCATGCCGGAGTTCCAGGCGCTGTGGCAGGCGGAACGGGACGATATCCACGCCTCGCAGGTGGAGATGTTCCTGCCGGTGGCGCACCGCGATGAGATCGTCGCCATCCTCGCCGCCAGCGGCAAGTCAGGCGGCAAACCGTATTCGGTGGAAGAACTCGAGTTGATGCGCATCGTGACCAGCAGGGTCGCTGCCAGCATGGAGAAGCAGTACCTGTATGAGCAGCTTCAGAAACAGGAACAGGAGCTGACGCTGCTTAACCGGCTTGCCATGGTGGTTACTTCCAGCATGGACATGCAGGACACGTTCAATGGCTTCGCCCGGGAGTTGCAGAAGGTGATCCCGTTGGACTACGCGGCAGTGGCGCTGGTGGATGGCGACAGAGTGAAGCTCACCGCGATTTACGGCAGCGTTGTCGCTACCGATCTGGCGGCCATGGCGCATTCGTTGCAGGGCACGGCAACGGAATGGGTGATGAAGAACAAGACGTATCTCTATCAGCCTGATCTGCAGGCTACCACCGCGTTCTGGCCGGACAGTCACTATGTCCGGGAGGGCATACGCTCCCTCATTCATGTGCCGCTGCTCGCTCGCGATGCAGTCATCGGCACCTTGATGGTGGCCAGCCGCGATTCGCACGTGTACGGTGACGACCAGGTCAAGTTGCTGGATCAGGTCGCCCGGCAGATAGCCGCGCCCATCGAGAACTCCATGCTGTATCTCCGTGCGGAACAGAGGAGCCGGGTCGATGAGCTGACATCCTTGTTCAACCGGCGTCACTTCGAGGAGCGTCTGAAGGAGGAGGTGGCGCGGCACGCGCGGCATGACGGGGTGTTCTCGGTGTTGATGATCGACCTGGACGCTTTCAAAGCGTACAACGACATGTACGGTCACCCCTCGGGAGATGCGCTGTTGAAGCTGGTTGGGCAGCTGGTTGCCGGCGCCGTGCGAGACTCGGATCAGGCGTTCCGCTATGGTGGCGATGAGTTCGCGGCTGTCCTTCCGCGTACATCACCGGAGGACGCCTACATCGTGGCGGAACGCGTCAGAGTACGCGTGGCGAAGGAAATGGAGTCACGGCAGAGCGGGGTGACCTGCAGCATCGGGCTTGCCAGCTATCCTGCCGACGGCGTGATGCCGGGCGAGCTGGTTACCACGGCGGACACCGCCCTCTACTACGCGAAGAATACCGGTGGCAATCGCACCTATGTGTCGGCGAAGATATTCTCTGAGGCCGATGAGCTGTGTGCGGGCAGAGGCAACCATCGTGGCAGCGGGCTGAGCGCCGTCTATGCGCTGGCGGCAGCCGTGGACGCCAAGGACCACTACACCTACGGACACTCTCGGAAGGTGAACATCTATGCCGTGGTGCTGGCCGAAGCGGTGGGATTGCCCTCGGATGAGGTCTCTCGCATCAGCACGTCGGCGCTGCTCCACGACATCGGCAAGATAGGAGTGCCCGACAGCATACTGAACAAGCGGGGAGAGCTTGACTCCGAAGAGTGGGAGGCCATCAAGTCGCATCCTCGCCTCGGCGCCAACATCGTCGGGAATGTGCACGACCTCGCGCCGTGCGTGGGCATCATCCTCTATCACCATGAGAAATGGGACGGCACGGGCTATCCCGAGGGACTCCGCGGCAGGTCCATCCCACTGGGTGCGCGCATACTGTCGATCGCGGATGCGTTCGCGGCAATGGCGTCGGCGCGGCCTTACCGCGAGGCCTTGGAGGACGAACAGGCACTGGAGCGCCTCAGGCGCGGGGCGGGAACGCAGTTCGATCCGGAACTGGTTGAAGTGTTCATTCACGAAGTGGAGGCGGGTCTGCCTCGCAAAGACAAGGTGGGACGGGTTCCTCCGATCCAGGCCAGTCAGGATTAGGCTTTGCCCTCCGGGCGTGCTATCAGCGCACAGATGTTACGCTCATCTGCCTGCGTGGCGTCGTGACGGCGGGTGCCCGGACCCAGTCGGATAACCGAAAACCCGCTTCGCGCCAGCGCGGTCTTGAGTTCTGCACGTGTGTAGAGGTGGTAGTACCGTGTGAGGGCGCTGTCCTCATCGCCCCACGGGACCAGCACATCCTGTGACGCCATTGAGAAACGTGGCTGTTCGTGGTTCCAGACGCTGATGAATGCCTCTCCCCCGGGGCGCAGTATCCTCCGCAACTCTCTGAAGGCCGCGGCGCGGATGTCCTCTCCCTCCAGATGGTGATAGCAGGCGATGGCGATGGCGAAGTCGAATGCGCCGTCCTCAAACGGCAGGTTTGCCAGTTCGCCCTGGACAAGCGAGGCGCTGAAAGCGTGCGTTCGCATGTACCTGGATGCCTGCCGCAACATGCCCCGGGAGAAGTCGAGGCCCACCAGCGTGAAGTTGTCCTTGAAAGGCAGAAAATCGGCGCCGACGCCGCAGCCGAGGTCGAGCAGCCGACCCCGGCGCCACCGCCGGCTCAACATGTCCAGTTCACGTGGCAGGATAGGCCAGTGCCTCACCCCGTACCAGGTGGCGGCGATGGCGTCGAAGACTTCTCTGTTTGTAGCCATGATGAGCGCCTGCTAGACTCAAGCCTAGCATGAGGAAAGCTACCCGCACCATCTCCGGTGTCACTCCCATCGCGGTGATGGCAAGGCCGCATCCCTGTCCGGGCGATTGCCTGTATTGCCCCTCGGCCGAAGGAGCCCCGAAGAGTTACACGTCTGAGTCACCCGCGGTATTGCGCGCGATTCGTTGCGGCTTTGATCCTCTACAGCAGGTCCTGCTGCGGTTGCGCTCGCTCCGTGACATGGGTCATCCGGTGGAGAAAGTGGAACTCATCGTCATGGGTGGTACGTTCCTCGCATACCCTGTCGAGTATCAGTACGCCTTCGTGAAATCGTGCTACGACGCTCTGAATGGTGTGGAGTCAGAGGACCTGGCTGCGGCCAAGACCCTGAACGAGTCCGCTGCCCTTCGTTGCGTGGGACTGTGCGTCGAGACCCGGCCGGACTGGTGCGGCGCAGAGGAGATCGCGCGCCTGCTCGATTTCGGCGCCACGCGGGTGGAACTGGGAGTTCAGACGCTTGACGACTCTATTCACCAGCTCACCAATCGTGGCCATGGGGTGGCAGCGGTGATTCGCGCCACGCAACGGCTCAGGAGGCATGGATTCAAGGTCTACTATCACTGGATGCCGGGGTTGCCCGGCTCATCGCCGGAGCATGACATCGCTCTCACGGAGCGCCTTTTCGCTGAGCCTGAGTTTCGGCCCGATGGCTTGAAGCTGTATCCAACGGTCGTGGTACGGGGCTCCCGCCTGGAGGCATGGTATGCCGAAGGCAGGTACCGGCCGGGCACCACGATGGAGATGCGTGACCTGCTGGTGCGGATCAAGTCCCTGGTTCCTCCGTATGTCCGCATCGCGCGGCTGATGCGCGATATCCCGCCGAAGTTCATCCTGGCCGGCTGTGACAACCTGGCGCTACGGGACATCGTCAGGGACCGCATGAAGGAACTCGGCGTGAGTTGCCAGTGCATCCGCTGCCGTGAGTATGGGCACCGTGTTCGTGATGGCTGGACGGTTGGGCCGCCGCAGATGGTGCGCCGCTCCTACGAGGCTCTCGGTTCCACGGAGGTCATGCTTTCCTATGAGGACGAGCAGAGCACGCTCTATGGACTGGTGCGGCTGTCGCTGGCGCACGACGATGGTGGCGGAGCCGGGTCCGAGCGGGACGTGGCCACGGTGCGGGAGTTGCATGTGTTCGGCCCCGAGGTATCGCTCGGCGGACGTGATAGTGGCGCTGCCCAGCATCGAGGCCTGGGGGTGGCGTTACTCGGTGAGGCGGAACGTATCTGCAGCGGCGAGTACGGTGTGGGGGAACTGAGGGTACTGAGCGGTGTAGGCGTGCGGCAGTACTACCGGAATCTCGGCTATCGGCTGGAAGAACCGTACATGGCAAAGCAGTTGTCCACGGACAGCCGTTAGATGAACCGGTCCTTCAGCCGCTGGATGACTTCGTTCACGTCATCGCCGCGCTCACCGATGCGGCGAACCATCTCTGCCACGCGGTCGCGCCGCCCCGGCTCCTGCATGTCCGCCAGCGTCTCGTAGAGGCCCATGCGGCGTCCGAGACGGAAGTTCAGCCGTTCGTCATCCTGCATGGACAGGTAGGCGTGGACGATGGCGAGGCATGCGGCTTTGTCCTGGGGGAAGGTCCCTTCAACTTCCATCAGCAGGTTCAGTATGTGGTCGCTCTTGAACTCGCTCGTTACGTCGAGGCCCTGAATCATGGCCTCGATCTCTCTGACCACATCGTCCTCCGACTGGAGTTGAAACCTGCCGTCCTGCACATGCGCCCACAACGGCATGGTCGGCGTGACGTGGAGGCTGCGCAGGCGGATGAAGGCCGGGTTGATGGCATTCAGCACGCGCGTGGTCTCGCGGACATGTCCCTCGGCCATGGCTTTGCCCCCGAGGCCGGGCATCACGTATTCTGAAAGAGAGAACCCGGCGGCCACCAGTTTCTGCCCGGATGATATCTGCTGTTCAGCGGTGGTGCCCTTCTGCATGTACTGCAACAGCGGATCGTATCCGGTTTCAAGACCCATGTGTATGCGAACCAGCCCGGCGGCCCGTATCTCCTTCAGTTCCTCAAGCGTCTTGTGTGCCGCGGTGTGCGACCTGCTGTAGGTAGTGACTCTGGAGAGGTCCGGGAAGACCTCGTTGAGGTGGCGCAGTACGCGTACGAGGTCCGGGGTTCGCATGATCAGCGTGTTCGAGTCCTGCAGAAAGGCTGATTCCCCGCCGCCGTAGAGAAAGAGGGCAACGTTGCGCAGACAGGGGTCGTCATACGGCTGGCTCAGCAGCGCCGCGGCCGCCATCCGCACGTTGCCGTCGTAGCCCATCTGGTGCGACGCCTCCACGATCCGGTCGCGCATCGCGCCGGCGGCATCGATCTCACGCTCTATCTCTTCCACCGGCCGAAGCGAGAAAGTGGTGTCCTTATAGCAGTGGCAGAAGAGGCACTTGTTCCACGGGCAGTTCCGGGTCGCCCGTATGAGCAGCGAGTAGGCCTCACTGGGAGGGCGAATCGGGCCGAGTTCGAAACTCGTGGCGCAGTTTGTCGCGTCGTTACTCTGGTTCATTCGCAGCATTGTAGCTAGGAGGCCTCCATGTGACAAATCCCGTGAATGCAGAGGGCATCGTGTGGTAGGATGGGCGTCACGATGAACAACAACGGGTCGGCTATCCGCATCATCTCGTTCGATGCCGAAGGCACGCTCGCGAGCCATGCGTACTCCCGTTCGATATGGCAGGAGGTAGTGCCCGCCATGTATGGCGAGCTGCACGGTCTGGCATTCGAGGAAGCGGCTGAGCGGGTATTTGCGGAGTATGCCACCATCGGTCCGGGGAAGCCCGAGTGGTACGACATTGGCTACTGGTTTCGGCGGCTGGGCATCGGAGACCCTGTGCCCGTGCTGGAGGCTGGCCGGTCCACCATCAGCTTCTACCCTGACGTGATGCCCGTACTGGGTGCTCTGCAGCAGCAGTTCGTCCTTGTGGTAGCATCATCGACCCCCGAGGAGTTCCTGCGTCCGCTGTTGCGGGATGTCGAGGGGGCGTTTGCCCGGATGTTCTCATCCACTTCCAGCCTTGGCCGACTCAAGGACGAGGCGTTCTACCGCTGGCTCTGTCGCGAGATGGATGCCGAGCCCGGGGAGGTTGTCCACATAGGCGACCATCTGAGGCGTGATTACGAGAGTGCGTCCCGGGCGGGACTGGGGGCGTTGTACCTCGACCGGACAGGGCAGTGCAGCACCGCGCTGCACAGCCTTGCGGGGCTTCTTCAATACCTCGGTCTTGCGGCTATCGATGAGTAGGGGGCCGCAAATGACCCGCTGTTCTTGCTTCATGACTTGACAAGTCGGTTGGAACACTCTACTATGCCGCGCAATCGAATACGCTAAAGGCGTTGAACGGAAATAGTACAACCCGAGGCGAGGTTCAGAGAGTCGGGTAAGGTGTGAGCCGATACCTGCGCAGGGTTGGAATGGTTCCGGGAGCCCCAAACCGAACGGCGTAACAACCAAGTAGGCTTTGGCGCAAGGGCAGCGTTAGCACAGCCCGAGGTATTGCCGCTGAGGCAGTACCTGCTGAGATGGTCGCAAGACCAATGAGGGTGGCACCGCGAAGCAAGAGCCTCTCGCCCCTCGGCGAGAGGCTCTTTGTTTTTCGAGGAGGCACCATGACAGGGATAGCTCGGAGATGGCGCCCGCCGGCGCCAGAAGAAAGTCGGCCCACAAACCAACGGCATCCCCAGCGAATTGCAGGAGGATCAGAATGTCAGAGAACACGGTGAAATACACACTGAATGAACGGGATATCCCTCGCTACTGGTACAACGTCCAGGCGGACCTGCCGGTTCCCCTGGCTCCATCGCTGCATCCGGTGACCGGACAGCCATTGACCCCTCCAGATCTCGCCCCTCTGTTCCCGATGGCGCTCATCATGCAGGAGGTGAGTACCGAACGGTGGATCGAGATTCCAGATGAGGTCCGTGACGTCTACCGCCTCTGGAGGCCGACCACGCTGTTCCGTGCACGCCGCCTGGAGAAGCTGCTGGATACCCCGGCGAAGATCTTCTACAAGTACGAGGGAATGAGTCCCGCGGGGAGTCACAAACCCAACACCGCGGTGGCGCAGGCGTACTACAACAAGATGGAAGGCATAAAGCGTATCGCCACCGAGACCGGCGCCGGGCAGTGGGGCAGTGCGCTGTCATTCGCGGGCGCCTGCTTCGGCATCGACATCAAGGTCTACATGGTGAAGGTGAGCTACAACCAGAAACCCTACCGGCGCGTGATGATGGAAGCGTGGGGCGCACACTGCGTTCCCAGCCCCAGCCCGGACACCAACGTGGGCCGGAAGGTACTGGCGGACGATCCCGATTGTCCCGGCAGCCTTGGGCTGGCCATCAGCGAGGCGGTCGAGGATGCCGTGTCCCGGGACGACACCCACTACTCCCTGGGGAGCGTGCTCAATCACGTCTTGCTGCATCAGACCGTGAATGGGCTTGAGGCCAAGAAGCTTATGGAGGAGGCGGGCGAGTATCCGGACATAATCATTGGCTGCGCGGGTGGAGGCTCCAACGCAGCGGGGTTGTTCCTGCCGTTCCTGAAGGACAAACTGGAGGGGCATCAGCCGAACCTCCGCGTGATAAATGTGGAGCCATATAGCTGTCCGACGATGACCAAGGGCCCGTTCACCTATGACTACGGCGACACCGCCAAAATGGCGCCCATCCTGAAGATGTACTCGCTGGGACATGGCTACATGCCACCACCCATCCATGCGGGTGGCCTGCGCTATCATGGCATCGCGCCGATCATCTCTCACCTGCTCAAGCTCGGTTACGTCGAGGCGAGAGCCGTTCACCAGTTGGCGACGTTCGAGGCGGGCATCATGTTCGCGCGGACCGAGGGCATCCTGAGCGCACCCGAAACGATGCATGCGATCAGGGCTGCCATCGACGAGGCGCTGGTGTGCAAAGAGACCGGTGAGGCGAAGACAATCCTGTTCAACCACAGCGGACACGGTCACGTGGACATGAATGCCTACGATGCGTATCTGTCCGGGCAGCTCCAGGACTACGAGTATCCGGACGAGAAGATCAGGCAGAGCCTGGCGGACCTTCCGAAGGTCGGCTAGTCATGAATCCGCCTGCGGCACGGTATGACCGTGCCGCAGGCGGGTCTTCTTGTGTGCAGACGCGGCAGCCGCTGAACCGTTCGTGACGTTGCAGGGGCTGCCCGCCACTGTGTATCATTTCCTGCTAGAGCGTCTCTTCACGCGTGACTTCCCGCTGCATTCGTGTTTGACCGCATCTGATATTGAAGAGAGGGGATATAGATGAACAAGGACGACATATTTGCTCGATTGAAGGAACTGATTGTTGAACTGCTGGAGATCGATGACGCCGAAGTGAAGATCGAATCGTCATTCATGGACGATTTTGGTGCGGACAGCCTCGATATCATCGAGCTTCTGACTGCGGTTGAAGAGGCGTTCAAGATCGAGATCCCCGATGAGGATGCGGGTAAGCTGCAGACGGTGCAGAATGCCGTTGACTACGTTGCGGCGAAGGCGAAATGACGTCGCGGCGCCGAGTTGTCATTACAGGAGTCGGCGCGGTCACCCCCATCGGTACAGGCGTGCCGCTGGCATGGTCTCGGTTGCTCAAGGGTGAATCTGGTGTGGGGCCGATTACCCGCTTCGATACCACCGGGTTCAAGTCGACCATAGCCGCTGAGGTCAAGGACTTCACCGCCGAGGACTTCATCGAGAAGAAGCGCGTCCGGCGGACCGATCCGTTTATCCATTATGCGCTGGCCGCCACCGCGATGGCTATGGAGGATTCGCGTCTGGTGGTCGATGAGCATAATCGCAGCCGGGTCGGTGTTGTGTACGGCACGGCCATCGGTGGCATGACTACCTACGAGAAGAACCTCGCAACGTTTCAGGAAAGCGGAGCCGACAAGATATCTCCGTTCTTCATCACCGGCTTCATTCCCAATATGGCGGTTGCGGAGATTGCGATTGCGTATGGTGCGCAGGGGCCCGCCCAATGTGTCATTACCGCCTGTGCCACGGGGGCTAACGCCATAGGCGATGCCTTCCGCAATATCCAGTACGGAGAGGCTGACGCCATGATCGTCGGTGGCTCCGAGGCCTACATATTGCCGGTGGGGGTTGCGGGGCTTGCTCGTATGGGGGCTCTGTCCACGCGGAACGACGAGCCAACGAAGGCTTCGCGGCCGTTCGACAAGAACCGGGATGGGTTCGTCATCGGTGAGGGGGCGGGCACGCTCATACTGGAAGAGCTTGAGTGCGCGCTCAAGCGGGGCGCGCCTATCTACGGCGAGCTCCTTGGCTACGCAACCAATGTGGACGGATTCCACATCACTGAGGCCGACACGGAGAACCAGGCGCGCTGCATCCGCACCGCGCTCGCTGATGCCCGGATCCAACCCGAGCAGGTGGACTACGTGAACGCGCATGGAACGTCTACTCCGAGCAACGACCGTTCCGAGACGGGCGCGCTGAAGATCGCGTTTGGCGACCATGCGCCGAAGCTGGCCATCAGCTCTAACAAGTCGATGATGGGACATCTACTGGCGGGCGCGGGTGCCGTCGAGGCTATCTTTACGCTGCTCACGATCCGTGAGTCGATCGTGCCCCCTACCATGAATCTCGAGACACCCGATCCGGAGTGCGACCTTGACTATGTGCCGAATGTGGCGCGGCCGATGAAGGTCGATATCGCTATCTCCGAATCGTTTGGCTTTGGTGGCTCGAACGCCGTGGTGGTACTGGGCAAGTACAGCGGCTAGTTGGACGGCAACACATCAGGATACGCTGGCCGGCATCCCGGGTTGGTCCACGGGATGCCGGTTCTGTTTTCTTCGTGGGATGTGAGGTGAGTGGGAGCGAGGCTAGAGCCCGAGGGTTCGGCGCCACGCGGCGGCCACCTCGCTGAGGGTACCCACTGGATGTAACAGCAGTGGGCGGGCCGTCCGGCGCACCATGTCCTTGTCTGCTTCCTCAGTGACGTATTCAGCCGGTGACTTTCCGTCGATCCTCGCCAGGAAGAGACCCGGAAGCAATCGGGCGGTACGGGCCTCCATATCCTCGGCTGGCTCCCAGTCGACCCCGTTTAAGTACGTCTCCTTCAGTGATTCGAAGCATCTGAGGAACCCCTCCCGCGCGGATGGATTCCACAGACACTTCAGCAGCAGGTGATTGAGACAGAAAGCGAGGTCGAAGGCAGGGTCCCCGTAGAAGGCGCACTCGGGGTCGAGCAGGACCGGTCCCCGTGGGCCGTTGAGTATGTTCTTGGGACTCACGTCGCCGTGCACGAGGGCATGTTTGGTGTGCATGGTTGCATGGATGAGAGGCATGATGTGCGCTTCAAGGTCCGGGTGCACGCGTGCAGTGGCCTCCAGGTATGACTCCATGCGCGAGGCGTAGAAGATGGCGTCGGTGGGAAACTGGCCGCCGATTTCCGGTCGCGCCGCCGTGTAGGAGTGTATCGTGACGAGCTGTCTGCCCACGTCGGTGGCGAACGCGGCGTCGGCGATGCCGTCCCTGAGCTGGTGCTTCCAGAGGGGGTGGTGCCCCGGTTCGAGGTACTCCATCACGAAGAGATACGCCTCGGTATCCCGTGCCACCAGCTGCGGCGCGGACCCGGGCGCGGCGCGGTCTGCAATCTCGAGGTAGCTCCACTCGTAGAGATTGCGCTCGATGGGCACGAACCAGTCGGCCTTCACCTTGAGCCTGTGCAGGGCTCGCTTGATGCAGAGCGTGCGCGAGGAGAGCTCGACTTTCCAGATATCCGAGGCGATGCCACCAGTCAGCGGTGTCAGGGTGGCCTGCTCGCCCTCTTGCAGCAGTCCGAGCCTGATGAGCGCCAGTCGCATCGGCTCGGGGTCCATGCCCGGAACGCTATCCGTTGGCCGGGCTGAATTGCCGGCGGTACCTCGGGTTCCGGCGTGTCCCAGGTCCATGTCGCACCACCATTCCGTGACGCACTTCGACTGCGTTGTCATGGCGCCACGTGACTCTGCCTGGCGGTCGTTCGCTTCTCGCGCGTCCCCGCGTGACGTCGCCTGTGGCGCCCGCACCTACTCCTGAATCAGCGCCAGACAGAGAGTGTTGGGTCCGAGGTATGTGCCAAGTGTCGCGCCGCAGCGCGACTTGATTATGCGGTCCGCCGGGAAAAACTGCGCCAGGCGGGCGGCCAGCAACTCCATCTCCTCCTCAGCCGTGGTGTGAGCAACGGCGAGGCTCGAAATGCTGCCATAGTTGGCCATCATCTCGCAGAGACGATCGAAGGCCTTCTGTCTCGTTCCGCGGACCCGCTCGATGGGGTGGGCCACGCCGTCACGAAGACCCAGTATCGGCTTTACGTTGAGCAGCGAGCCGAGCAGAGCGGTCGCCATGCCGATACGTCCGCCTTTGTGCAGGTACTCGAGGGTATCGACCACGCCGAAGTATTTGGTGCGCGGCGCGGCCGCACCTATGTCCTCGACGATTGCGTCCAGCGGCATCCCTTCCCGTGCGCTCAGCGCCGCTCTGACTGCCAGTAGCCCCAGTCCGATGGAAGCAGAGTAGCTGTCGATGACACCAATCCTGCCACCCGCGTTGACTCCGTCCCGCCCCAGTAGGGCCGAGCTGTAGGTGGCGCTCAGTTTGCTGGAGATATGTATCGATATGATCTCATCGGTCTCGGACAGAAGTCCGTCGTAGACCTCAGTGAATGTGCCCGCGGCGGGGGCCGACGTCTTCGGCAACGTCGGGCCGGTAGTCAGACGCCGGTAGAATTCGTCCTTGGTGATGGTGACGCCGTCTTCGAACGTCTCATCGCCGAAGTGTATGTGCAGCGGCACCACCGTGATGCCAAGGCTTTCGGCCAGTTCCCGTGGCAGGTCGGCCGTACTGTCGGTGACTACTCGTACGGTCACGCTGCTTCCTTGAGGCGGGTGAACTCAAGTGCCGCCGCTATCTCACCATAGTTGGCGAATGAGCCGACTTTGACGTACTGTACCATTCCCTTCGTATCGATAAGAAAAGTGGTCGGGGTAAACCCAATCGAATACTCTGCGGCCACCCGTCCGTTGCCATCGTATGGCACGTGCATGTTCAGCGTCGCATTGTCGAAGTACTCCAGTATGGACGACTCACTGTCTCCAATGTCCAGCACCACTACCTCGGCTGTGCCCTTGTAGGCCTTTCCCGCAGCATCCAGCAGGGGCATCTCTTCCTTACACGGGGGGCAGTCCAACTGCCAGAAGTTGAGCAGCACGAGTTTGCCTCTCAGGTCGGAGAGCGTCAACTGACCCCCACCGATTGTGGGCAGCGTGAAGTCAGGCGCCTCTACGGGCTCCTGCAGTTCCTGGAGGCCGATGTCTTCCGGAGAGCTGGGGGCTGGTGGGTTGTCACCCCCATCGGAGCAGCCGCCGAGCGCCAGTACGGTGAGCGCCAGCATCGACAGCACCAGTGCCATGCGTGGCACGGAACGATGTGACTTGATATACATGGTCCTCCCCTTTCGCGTGCAGTTGGCGCGCTATATGGTGCCGGTGAGCATCAGCACGCCTACAATTATCAACGTCAAAGAGCCGATAGCGGTTGCCAGGTATGCCTTCTGAGTCATGACGCGCATGAACCGGGTTCCGGTGGGTGTGCCGAGCAGGGCGCCCATGATGATGAAGGGTACTCCGAGTCCCAGGCTGTACGCCGTCAGAGGAGGCACTGCGGCGGCCGCGTTGCCTCCGTAGGCCGCCATGGCCAGAACGCCGCCGATAATGGGTCCGATGCACGGGGTCCAGCCGATCGAGAAGATGCCGCCCAGGACGAACGAGCGGATGTAGCCGGTTCCACGCGCCTTGTTGAGGCTGAGCCGTCGCTGGAAATTCAGTTGGGGGATCTTCGTCGTCAGATACAGAAACACGCCGAACAGAATCAGCAGGCTGCCGGCCACCTTCTGTTTGATGGAGATGGGAATGCTGCCAAAGACGAACTGCAGCGCCGTCCCCATCAGGATGAAGACCAGCGAGAAGCCACCGATGAAGAGAAGTGTGCTGATCAGGATGTGCCGCCGGGAAGGCGGCGTATCGCTGAGGACTGAAAGCCCCGCGATATTGGCCAGATACACCGGTACCAGAGGGACCACACACGGCGATGCAAACGAAGCGATACCGAGACCGAAGGCGAGAGGCAGTGAAACAGTCATCATGGGCGGTACCTGCCGAAACCGGGTCGAGTCATGGTCTCAAATGATAGCATGTTATAATACGAACCCGATTCCTGGGGCTGTAGCTCAGCTGGGAGAGCGCCTCCTTTGCACGGAGGAAGTCAGGGGTTCGAGTCCCCTCAGCTCCATATCCATTTCTCTCGCGCGCACGGCGCTGTTGTCTGCCGGACAAGGGACACTCGATGAGGCCGCTCAGGAAGCCCTCACATGCAGGTCGCCTCGTTCTCACCGTGCTTAGAAGAGGAAATCCGTTGAGAGGAAAGCCGACCTTCTCTCATGGACGATCGTGCTGAGCAAGTCCTTGTTCTGGGCGCTGCCCTTAGCCGCGACCACCGTGCGGATGGAGAACGCCCTGAGGGCATCTGAGACGGACAACGTGCCCTCCGCCGAGTCCTTCCTGCCAGTGAATGGGAATGTGTCGGGGCCGCGCTGGCACTGGCTGTTCAGATTCACGCGGCACACCTGGTTCACCAGTGAGTCGACCAGTCGAGCGACTTCGTCTGAATCCTGCCCGAATATGCTCACCTGCTGGCCGTAGTGCGATTGTTCGACGTATTCCATGGGAGTCCTGATGTCGTCAAAAGGCGTCACCGGGATGACCGGACCGAATTGCTCCTCCTGGTACACACGCATGTTTGGGCTGACCGGGGCAAGGACGGCAGGATAGAAGAGGCTGTCACATGAGGCTCCGCCTCCTTCGTTGGCCACGCGCGCCCCGAGCGCCTCGGCATCCGTCACCAGCCCATTGAGGTATTCGACCTTGGCTGGCTCAGGTAGCGGTGTGAGGAACACATCCTGCTCCCACGGCATGCCCAGCCTCAACTGTCCCACGGCCTCGCAGAAACGCTGCAGGAACGCGTGGTGGATGCTCGAGTGTACGAACAGCATCTTGAGGGCCGTGCAGCGCTGCCCGTTGTACGAGAGCGTCCCCAGCACACACTCCTTGACGGCTGTCTCTATGTCCGCGCTGGATGTCACGATAGCCGGGTTCTTGGCCTCGAGTCCGAGGACGCAGCGAAGCCGATTCAGTCTGGGATGCTGACGCCTGATGTGGTTGGCGACCCTGCTGGTGCCGATAAACGCCAGGACGCTGATCTTCCCCGAGGCCATGAGCGGACCTATGACGGTCTGGCCGTCGCCGTAGACAGTGTTGACTACCCCGGCCGGGAAGGCGTCACGAAACGCCTCGAGCAAGGGCCGGTGCAGCAGCACGCCGATGCGCGGCGGCTTGAAGATGACCGGATTGCCCATGATCAGGGCTGGAATGAGTGTCGTGAACGTCTCGTTGAGGGGGTAGTTGTACGGCCCCATGCACAGCACCACTCCGAGAGGCGCTCGGCGTATCTGGCCGATGATGCCCTTCTCAATGGTAAAGCGCGCCGAATTCCGGTCAAGGTCCTTCAGCGCATCGATGGTGTCCCTGATGTACTCCACGGTCCGGTCGAACTCGGTCTCGGCGTCGCGGTGGCTCTTGCCGATCTCCCACATCAGCATGTTGACCACCTCGGTCTTGCGCGCCACCATGAGATGCGTGAAGCGCTCCATGTGGACGATGCGCTGTTCCACCGGCATAGAGGGCCAGAGTCCCGTACCATTGTTGTAGGCCCTGGCAGCCGCATCGAGCGCGGCCAGAGCCTCGTCTCCGGTGAGGAGAGGATAGCTGCCCAGCAGCCTTGCCTCCGGGCCGCCTTCCGTCTTGAGGAAGACGGAGGACCGCACCTCCTGCATCGGCCCGCGCCAGGTGCGCAGTTCGCCGTCGATAAGGTACTCCCGTTGCACGCTGGGAGGCCCCACGCGGTATGATTCAGGGATATCCTCCTCGCGGCGATGAAGCGAGGCGAGCGTGTCTGCAGTTGTCATTGTCGATACCTCCCGGACGTGGCCATAAGCGTAGCGGCTGTGGGGTACGGCTGCAACACGGAACACTGACAGCGGAGGCTGATGATGAGCGCACGGTTCGTGCACGTGAATCTTGTTGCCCGAGACGGCGGCTGTCTTCTTTCTACCGGGACGTCTTCGGCTGCACCGTGGTGCCTCCGGAACGGCACCTGTCCGGGGAATGGCTCAGCCGTGCCACGGGCGTCAGTGACGCGGCGCTGGACGGCGTTCATCTGCGTCTCCCGGGTGGAGGAAATGATGGGGCCACGCTCGAGGTGTTCCAGTACTGTGCATTGCTGGAACAGCTTGTTCCCGCAGCCAACCGGCCCGGTTTTGGCCATATCGCCTTCGAGGTCGATGACGTGGAGGCGCTGGCGGCGCTCGTAGTCTCCAACGGGGGTGGGATGGTGGGTGAGGTGGTGCGACGCGTTATCGAGGGCGCCGGCACGATAACGTTTGCCTACGTGCGGGATCCCGAGGGCAACATCATCGAGTTGCAGCAGTGGAAGTCGGTGCCGGGCACGGCAACAAACGGATGACACGTTGTTCGTACGTTACGGTGATAAACGGGTTGGCTCGGGACTGCGAGGTGTGGCATAATACGAGCGGCCGCGTGCTCACACGTCCTCACGGAGGGATCGCATAGAGGTCTAGTGCGGCCGCCTGCTAAGCGGTTGCTCCGAGTAATCGGGGTCGCGGGTTCGAATCCCGCTCCCTCCGCCAGTCACTCTGTGTACGTAGACTGCCCTCGCTAGAGCCCGAGAAGGCTCCGACCGGCCGAGAGCAACTGTCTGACCCTCTCCGGGCTGTCCGTCTCTACGTAGATACGGACCAGCGGCTCGGTGCCGGACAGACGGTACAGTATCCACGACCCGTCCCTCAGTACCACCATCACGCCGTCCGTGCGGTCTATGCGCTCCACGGCCATTCCCTCTACCGATTGTGGGGCAAGCTGCTTGAGCGTGGCCGCAAGCCGGGCGCTGACGGCCGGTTCGAGTTCGAGGTCCACCCTGTCGTAGTAGTGCGGCCCCACCAGCGCGTAGAGTTCCTGGAGCAGTACCGAAGGTGCTTTTCCGGTCTGGCGGACCATATCCAGGAAGTACAGACCGGCAAGTATCCCATCCCGCTCGGGCACGTGGCCGCGGAAGGCGTACCCGCCGCTCTCTTCGCCGCCGATGAGAGCGTCGTATTGCAGCATCAGGGGCGCGATGTACTTGAAGCCCACCTGAGTGACGTGGACGGGGACACGGTAGTGTTTTCCGAGGAGGGAGATCATCTCGCTTGTAGTGATGCTGCGGATGATGTCTCCGCGTTCACCCCTGACCTGCAGCAGGTAGTAGCTCAGTAGGGCGAATACCTGGTGCTGGTTGAGGAAGTTGCCGTGCTCATCGACGACTCCCACGCGGTCAGCGTCGCCGTCGGTGGCGACGCCCATGAGCGCCCCGGTGTCCGGAACGCGGCGGCACAGTCGTTCCAGGTTCGGCCCGATGGGTTCTGGGCGGATGCCCGGGAAGGCAGGGTTACGTTCGCCGTTCAATTCGTCTATACGGAGCTGTCCTCCGCCGATCAGCCGCTCAAACAGGCCCGAGCCCGCGCCAAACATCGAGTCGACGACGAGTGTACCCCGCATCGACCGCAAGGCATCCACGTCGACCAGCTTCTTGAGCGCGTCAAGGTAGGGAATGGTGGGGTCATACCACTCCACCACTCCGCCATCGATGAGTTCCTGCGCCGATCGTCTCTTGACCGTAGAGCCCGAGGGTTCCCTTAGCAGGGAGGCTATCTGTCCCTCCACCCTGGCGATGAAGTCCATCGGTGCGCTGGAGCCATCCGGCCCCTTGATCTTGAAGCCGTTCCAGCGTGCCGGGTTGTGGCTTGCCGTGATCACCACGCCAGCGTGTGCCTTCAGATTGGCAACGGCGTGATCACCACCGGCGTAGGCACTGCTGTGGTGCTCAGGTATACGTGGATGCCATTTGCCCCCAGGACTTCGGCCGTAGCGGCTGCGAAATCCTCGGAACCGAAGCGGGTGTCATAGCCCACCACCACCGTCGTGTTCGGTCCCACACCGCTGGCGAGGTGTGCGGCCAGCGCCTGCGCGCATATCCGCACGTTGTCGAACGTATAGTCCTCCGCGATTACGGCGCGCCAGCCATCCGTTCCGAACTTGATGCTTCCCGCCATGTTACACCCCCGCTTCTTTTCGCAGTATCTCAGCTTTGTCCGGTCTTCTCCCAGGGCAGGTCAAGGTCAGTCCGCCCGAAGTGGCCGTAGGCGGCGAC
Source organism: Dehalococcoidia bacterium (assembly GCA_040766535.1). Taxonomy (GTDB): domain Bacteria; phylum Chloroflexota; class Dehalococcoidia; order GIF9; family AB-539-J10; genus SKVJ01. The sequence goes on from JAXGQG010000006.1 coordinate 55,886, forward strand.
CGCCCGGTACATCCGGACGGCGGAGCCCCAGGTGGCGGATGATGGCCTCGGGCCGGAAGTCGAAGTGCTTCTTGAGCAGCCCCTCGATCACCGTGTCCGGCACCTTGCCGGTGCCCAGCGTCTCGATCGACAGTGAGAGCGGGTGCGATTTGCCGATGGTGTAGGAGACCTGGAGCTGTGCGTAGTCGGCCAGGCCCGCCGCCACGATGTTCTTGGCTGCGTAGCGGAGCCCATGTAGGCCGCAGACCAGTCCACCTTGGTCAGGTCTTTGCCAGAGAAGCGCCGCCGCCGTGCGGACGAACGGTGCCGTACGAGTCGACGATGATCTTTCGGCCGGTGAAGCCGGTGTCGCTCACGGGACCGCCGATGACGAATTGTCCTGAGCTGTTCACATACAGCTCTGTCTCGGGCGTCATGAGTTCCCGGGGGATGACGGCGTCGACGACGTGACGGCGGATGTCGGCTTCGATAGTGGCGTGTTCGATACCGGGATCATGATGCGCTCGACGATACATACCGCCTTCCTCGGCTTGCCGAGGTGGTATTCGATGGTGACCTGCGACTTGCCATCCGGCCGCAGGTAGGGAATCACGCCTTCCTTGCGCACCTGTGCCAGTAAAGCGGCACGGCTTGTGCGCCAGCGAGATGGGCCAGTCGGCATCAGTTCCGGAATCTCCACACAGGCGTAGCCGACCATCGCATCCCCTGGTCGGCGCCGGTTGTATCGAGCACCGCGTCAGTTGCGGGTGTGTGACGCACCTCCGGGGCCTTGCCTACCGCGTTGGCGATATCGCTGGATTGCGGCTTCAGCGACACCGGGATGCCGCACGTCTCATAGTCGAACCCGTATTCCCGCTTCGATGTAGCCCGCGTCCTTAATCACTTTGCGGACGATGTCAGGTATCTCGACGTAGCCTTTGCAGGTTACCTCGCCGAGGACGAAGATGACGCCCATAGCCACGGCCGTCTCGCAGGCGACGTGTGCCTCGGGATCGTTCGTCAGGATCGCATCGAGTATTGCGTCAGATATCTGGTCGCAGAGCTTGTCCGGGTGTCCCTCGGTCACTGATTCCGAAGTGATGAGGTACGAGTCCGCTGCGCAGAAGCTATTGGGCATGTATCCTCCTTCAGACTCCTACGTGCCGGCTTCCCAGCCTGCAAGGTAGGCGATCTGTGCCTCCGTTAGTGTATCAATGGTGATGCCCATGGAAGCGAGCTTGAGCTTGCCTATTTCTCTGTCGATAGCGTCAGGCACCTCATAGACAGCCGGCGTGAGAGAACCACGATTCTGCAGCAGGTATTCGGCCGAGAGGGCCTGGTTTGCGAAACTCATGTCCATCACGCTGGCCGGATGTCCCTCCGCGGCGGCGAGATTGACCAGCCGTCCGCGCGCCAGCAGGTAGAGCTTGCGGCCATCGGGCATGAGGTACTCCTCCACCATGGGGCGCACCTCAGTGACGCGAGCGGCTGCCTCGGTAAGCCCGTGGATGTTGATCTCGACATCGAAGTGGCCGCTGTTGGCCATTATGGCGCCGTCCTTCATGGCGGCGAAATGGTGGCGGTCGATGACGTCGGTGTTGCCGGTCAGCGTGATGAACACGTCGCCCAGAGGAGCCGCCTCGATCAATGGCATGACCTCGAAACCATCCATAACCGCCTCGAGCGCCGCGATCGGGTCGACTTCCGTCACGATAACCCTGCTGCCCATGCCCTGCGCGCGGCGTGCGACGCCGCGTCCGCACCAGCCGTAGCCGCAGACCACCACGCGGCGGCCTGCCCAGAGGATGTTCGTGGCGCGCGTGATGCCGTCGAGTGTGCTCTGACCCGTGCCGTACCGGTTGTCGAAGAAGTGCTTGGTGCGCGCATCGTTGACGGCGACTACCGGGTACGCGAGCGCGCCGGCACGCGCCATGTTGCGCAGGCGTATCACGCCCGTGGTGGTTTCCTCCGTCCCTCCTACGACGCCCGAAAGCAACTCGCGGTAGCTCTGGTGCAGTGTGGATACCACATCTGCTCCATCGTCCATCGTCAGGTTGGGCCTGTGCTGGATCGCCGCCACGATGTGCTGGTAGTAGCGCTTGTTGTCCTCGCCCTTGACCGCATACACGGGGATTCCCTCGCTCACCAGCGCGGCAGCCACGTCATCCTGCGTGCTCAGTGGATTAGAGGCACACAGCACCAGGTCGGCTCCGCCGTCGCGGAGCGTGAGCATCAGGTTGGCCGTCTCGGTTGTCACGTGGAGACAGGCCGAGAGCCGCGCGCCCTGTAGCGGCCGTTCGATTCTGAACCTCTCGCGTATTCGGCTGAGCACGGGCATATCCAGCGCAGCCCACGCGATTCGCCTGGCGCCCTCCGCAGCGAGCCCCAGATCGCGTATGTCGTAACGGCCGCTCTCTAGATTCGTTCCCATAACTCCTCCATGATGAGATCGATGGATCGGGATGTGTCGACAGTCATATACGAGCCCTTCGGCAATCCGCACACCGGCTCGCTGCGCGCGAGTTGTCCTTCCAGTATCTCAGGCCTGCCGTCCGAGACGCCCCCGGACGACTCCCTGGTGGCGAGCCGCTCCAGGATGACCTGGCGGGGCGCGGTGCACTCGATGAGAAGCATTGGCGCTTTCGCTCGCAGGGCCATAGTAGCGGCGCGTGTGCGCTCAACGTTGCGCAGGAAGGACGCATCTAGAATAGCACAGCCTCCAGCCGTCAGCACGGGCTCGGCCAGACGCAGCAGTTCATCGTACGTCTTCGACGTCCATTCGGCCGAGTAGATGCCGACTCCGAATGGTTCGTAGACGTGTTGTTCAGGTCTCAGTCCGGCGAGTTGCTTGCGTACGATATCCGATGAGAACACCGTGCCAGCCAGTAGCTCACCAAGCCTTTGCGCCACTGTACTCTTGCCGCTTCCCGTCACGCCGGACATGACGATCAGCAGTCCGGAGCCGGAGGCGTATCTCCGGGCCATCTCGAAATACGTTCTTGCCAGCCATCTGGCCGCATTGCGCTCCTCCTGTGGTATCAGAGGGTCGTTAAGCTTGAACCCCTCGACCTTCCCTCTGACCATGGCGCGGTAGCACGCGTAGAATGGCAGCAGCTCCCGCACTCCCGTATCGGAGGAGTACTGGACATAAGCATCCACGAACAGGCGAGACAGGTCGTTTCTGCGGAAGCGGTCCAGGTCCATGGCGAGGAACGCGACCTCGGAGGCGACGTCGCCGTAGCGGAAACGGTCGTTGAACTCGATACAGTCGTAGATGCAGACATCATCCGTCATGCAGACGTGCGCCGCGTGGAGGTCGCCGTGGCAGTCCCTGATGTGTCCGTCGGTCACCCGTTGCGCCAGCAAGGCTTGCCGGAAATCAAGGTAGCCACTGCAGTAGCGCTCCAGCAGGGCATGGGTCGAGTCGGTGATCGTCCTGCCGATGTAGGGCCTCGTTTGTGCGAAGTTCTCGTCGCTGTTGCCCTTGACGGTGTCCACACTGCCGAAAAGCGCAATCTCCGGAGTAGCGGCGGCCGCGGCGTGAAACCGGGCCACCCGTCCGGCAACCTTCTCGATCATCGCCGGAGTCACGAGTCCCTCACCAAGCAATCGGTCCAGCATCCGCGCCTGCGGCAGGCGCCGCATCTTCACGGCATACTCCACTGGATCGCCGCTCCCTTCGACCCGCGGTTGTCCGTTCCACAGGGTGATGGGAACCACGCCGAGGTACATATCAGGGCAGAGCCGCCGGTTGAGGAGCACTTCCTGCTCGCACAGACTCTTGCGCCTGGCAAGTGTGGAGTAGTCCAGATATCCGAGATTGACCGGCTTCTTGACCTTGTAGACGAAATCGCCGGCAAAGAAAAGCAGGGACATCTGAGTCTGCCGCATCTCCACACGGTCTACACCGTGCGGATATGCCTCCGGCCTCCTCAGTGCCCCTGCCAGTTCTTCCAGTGAAGCGTTCGGGGTGGCGCTGGTCGGTTCGCTATGCGAACACGAACGTCGCTCGGGCAAAGGCCCCCTCCGCCTCCTTGTTTCCGGATGTGTACGTGTCTACGGGGAGAGACTTCATTCTGGAGCCAAGCTGCACCTGCTTGCCGATAAGGTCCGTGTTCACTCTGTTGGGGTCGATGTCAGTGAGATTGCCCAGCAGCCACGGGCCTTCTTCGAGTTCCACCATCACCACGGTGTAGGGAACCTCGGCATCGCGCCCCTCGGCGGGAACGTAGGACACGGTGAAGGTGACGACCTTCCCCTTACCCTTCATCTCCACGACCTCGAGATTGGTGGAACCGCATCCCTGGCAGGCCATCTTGGGAGGGCAGGTGTATGTGCCGCAGTCGTTGCACTTCAGTCCGAGCAACTTGCCGCGCTTAAGTGACTTGTTGTACTCCTTGAACGTGAGCTTATAGTCCATCGTACGTCTCCTCTCTCGAGCCTACCAGCCGCGTTTGAGCACCATGTTGCACAGTACTCCATCGCCGCCCAGCGTATCGGTCAGTCCGATCTTGACGTCCTCCACCTGTCGACCCGGCTCGGCTTCGCCGCGCATCTGGTGGACGATGTCCACCGCCTGGGATGCCCCTGTGGCGCCGATGGGGTGGCCTTTGGCCTTCAGCCCGCCAGACATGTTGATGGCAACCTTGCCGCCACGGTCGAACTGACCCTTCTGCCACATCTCGCCCGCCTTGCCGTATTCGGCGAATCCGAGGCTCTCGGCCGCGATGATGCTGGCGATGCTGAAGCAGTCATGCAGTTCGCACAGATCGACGTCGTCAGGTCCGATGCCCGCCATGTCGTATGCCTGCTTCACGGACAGCTCTCTCGCCCTGATTCGTGGTGCGTAGTCCTTCTGGGCGCTCAGCTTGCCGGACGAGGCCTGGCCGACGCCGGCGATGTAGACGGGCTTCTTGGTCAGCTTCTTGGCGACGTCCTCGGACGCCAGGACCATCGCCGCAGCGCCGTCGGAGAACGGGCAGCAGTCGTAGATCTGCAGAGGTGTGCAGACCATGAAGCTCTTCAGCACGTCTTCGACCGTGATCTCCTTGTGGAACTGAGCGTACTTGTTGTGCATGCCGTACTTGTGAGACTGCACGGAGACATGCGCCATCTGCTCCTTCAACTTCTGCAGCGGGACGCCGTACTTCTGCGTGTACAGGTGAGCAAGCATGGCAAAGAACCCGGGGAACGTAAGCCCTGCCGGGTACTCGTAGTGAGAGTCGTGCGCCATCGCGAACGTACGGGTGGCAAGAGGCGTGCCCATCTTGGCGGAGGTCTCAACGCCGCCCACGAGGACGATGTCGTAGAAACCCGACGCGACCCACATGAATGCGTCGCGTATCGCCAGACTGGCCGAGGCACAGGCGCCTTCGTACCGGGTCGCCGGTACGCCGAACGCACCGAGATCGTCCGCAATGTACGACTGGATCATGATCTGACCCTCGGAGAAGTCGCCCAGCACGTTGCCGACGTAGATAGCCTGGATGTCCTTTGCCGTGAGCCCGGATTCAACCAGGGCGTCCATCGCCGCCTCGTTGAACAGCTCGACGGACGACTTCTCGGCGGCGAAGGTGAATGGCGTATGTCCCACACCTGCAATCGCTACCTTCCTCATGTGTCTGAACCTCCTTGTTCGGACTGACGAGCAATTATACCAGTCGATATGGTATCGCCCACATTGTGTCCCGGCCGTCCGGGACGGCGCTACTTCACGCCGAGTACCTGCCTCGCGATGGCCCAGCGCTGCATCTCCGAGGTGCCTTCGTAGATCTCGGTGACCCGCTGGTCGCGGGCGTACCGTTCCACCGCCGCCTCACGGGTATAGCCGATGCCTCCGAATATCTGTACCGCGCGATGGCAGATGCGCCCTGCTGCCTCGCTCGAGTACAACTTGGCCATTGCCGATTCCTTGATGCCGAGGTTTCCCTGGTCGATGAGCCATGCGGCGCGGTATGTCAGCAGCCGCGCTACCTCCAGTTCCGTGGCGGAGTCCGCCAGCATGAACTGTATCGCCTGCAGCTGGCCAAGTGCCTTGCCAAACGCCTGCCTCTCCTTCGCATAGCGCACGGCCTCGTCGTAGGCCGCCTGGGCGATGCCGAGTGCCTGGGCGGCGACAGTGACCCGACTCTTGTCGATGGCCTCCAGCGCGATGCTCAGCCCGTCTCCTTCTTCGCCGATGAGCGCACTGCGCGGCACGACGCACTCGTCGCAGATTATCTCGGTGGTGGAAGAGCAATGCTGTCCCGTTTTGCGTTCCCGCCTGCCCACGGAGAGCCCGGGTGTGCTCTTCTCCACGACGAAGCCGCTGATTCCCCGGTGTTCCGGTTGCGGGTCGCGTACGGCGAAGACGACGCCGAAGCTGGATTCCTCGCCGTTACTGATGAATGTCTTGGTTCCGTTAAGGACGAAACCATCTTTCGTCTTGCGGTACCGCATGCGCATCGGCGCCACGTCGCTGCCGCCTCCGGGCTCGGTGAGCGCGAAGAAGGCCACTTCGCCCGCAGCGCAGCGCGGCACGTAGTGGCGTTTCTGCTGTTCGCTGCCGTGCATGCAGATGCAGTCCATGGACACGCCGCAGCTGACCAGATACGCCACGGACAGTCCGCCCGAAGCGCGCGCCAGCTCTTCAGTTGCGATGCAGAGCAGGGTTTTCCCACCGCCTCCACCTCCGTACTCCTCCGGAAGCGAGACGCCGCACAGTCCCAGTTCAGCCATCTGGCGCCACGTCTCCCACGGGAAACGTTCGTCATCTTCCCATCGGGCCGCATTGGGCGCCACCTCCGCTTGCACGAACTCCCGCACCGTGGCGCGGAACAACTCCTGCTGCTCGTCGAACTGGAATTCCACTGTCTCCTCCTCATCTCTCCACACTTGATTCGGGCAGCCTTGATAGCTCTCTTAAGCACTCCGGGCAGAATCGGCTCTGCTTGATGTCGGTGTCATGGAGTGTCTGTGAGTACTGCATGACGCAGCCAGGTCGCGGGCAATGTGGCAGACCCATGAGATGTCCGGCCTCGTGCAGTGCCTCCCTGGTGATTCGTTCGATGAGAAGCCGATGGCCACCTCGGCGACCCTGGGTGCCTGCGACAAGACGAAATGCCGACACAATGGCAGCGTGACTGCCATTGTCCGCGTAGCCGAACACGGTTCCCAGGTCGCGAGCGGTGATGTCGATTGCGGTCAGCCCCAGGGACAGTTCATCATGCCGTGCAGAATGTGGCAGAAGCGGCCAGAATAGATCGACATCGACGGGATCGAACGATATAGGTGGCAGTGGGTCGGCGACAGAAGGGGCGACAACGAAGCGCCATGGCAGTACGCTGCGCAACTGGCGCGCGACCGCCCGCGCGAGACCTCCGGGCATGCTCTTGAATGGCACTATCGTGAGTCTCATTCTTGTGTCAGGAAGGCTATGAGGCGATTGTACTGTTCACTGTCTCGACATTCCGAGATAACGGCCGGCGATGGGCGCCAGTCTCTCTCTGACCTCGGCAGGGACGAGGTCCGCTGCCGTCACAATGGCGTTGGCCAGCGCTGTGCCGCATGTGCATGACCGATGCGCGGGTAGTGACTTCACCACGGTGCGTACTACGTTCCGAGCCGTCTCGGCTCCCTTGAGGAGGCAGCTCAAAACCATGTCCGTGGTGACGGCATCGTGGTCTGGATGCCAGCAGTCGTAGTCGGTCACGAAGGCAACGGCGGCATAGCAGATCTCCGCTTCTCGGGCGAGTTTAGCCTCGGGGATCGCCGTCATGCCGATGATGTGGGCGCCCCAGGAGCGGTACAGTTCCGATTCCGCGCGGGTGGAGAACTGCGGCCCTTCCATGGCAACGTACGTTCCCCCCATATGGACACGCGTGCCGGTGGCGGACGCCGCCGCCCCGGCAAGGGAGCGCAGCTCCTGACAGAATGGCTCGCCGAAGGCGATGTGCGCCACGATGCCATCGTCGAAGAACGTGTCGGCGCGGTGCCGCGTTCTATCGATCAACTGGTCCGGGACGACGATGTCCATCGGCGCAATCTCGGCTCGCAGGCTGCCAACGGCGTTCACGGAGAGGATGCGCTCGACTCCAAGAGTCTTGAGGGCGTAGATATTCGCTCTGTAGGGTACCTGTGTCGGATTGATGCGATGACCACGCCCGTGGCGGGGTAGGAAGGCCACGCGCTTTCCCTCTAGTGTCCCGAGGACCAGGAAATCGCTGGGAGGCCCGTACGGCGTGTCGATTCTGACCTCTGTCACATCGGTGAGCCCGTCCATCTGATATAGCCCGCTTCCACCTATGATTCCAATGGCGGCTTTGTCCAATGACTTCCCCCTCGACACAGAATTCTATCGATTCATGGCTGTGCGGACCAGCAAGGAGTCTCTGCCGGACCGATAGGTCTTCTCGCCATGAGTATACAGGGACACCAACGGTACGGGGCGTCTAGCCGTGAGGCTGTCGCAGCACAATGGGATCGTACCCCATCGCTGTGACGGTGGCGGCGTCACCCGGCTGGTTCCGCGCAGCGAGGTACTGCGCCAGGGCCAGTCGTTCCTCGGGCGTCTTGTTCTGACCGAGATCGCTCTTGGCGGTTGTCACCTCGGGTCTTATCTGCACAACTCTGCATGCCTTGTATGCGGGCATGTCTCCGGCCACCGGCACCAGGTCACCGGACTCACGCTTCCTCGCGAGAGCGTTCAGTACGTCGATCTTCAGTGCGCCATCCGGTACGATGGACGCTGTGCCGCGTATGATCACGCAGTGGAAGAACTGATGCAGCTTGCAGGCGCGCCGCTCGGGGTCGAAGGCGGCATCGAGGTAGGAGAGCGGGATGTCCACTTCGAAGCACACGCGAGAGTCCCGCGCGATATTGTCCAGCTTCTCGCCTTCGGGCGCACAGTGGAAGTAGATGTCTCCGCCGTGGTACACGAAGTTCACCGGCGTGATGTACGGATAGCCATCACGGCCAACCGTTGCCATGCGCCCGATGGTGGCCGTCCGCAGGATGTCTTCGATTGCCAGTGGGTCGGTTATCTCGCTGTGCTTGCGGCGCATTGTTCCTCCCAGAGCAGATGGCCTGTGGGGCCCTGACTCGAATCCGCAGCCGTGTGGCATGCTACCAAGCGGGTTCGGTCTGAGCCGCGCACTGCCACCGCGGTGGACTGTAGCACGGCTCCAACTGCTTCACAAGGTGGTGTAGGGTCCTCATTCCAGTAGCGTTGTCCGTGTCTCCGCGCAAGTGGGATTGGCCTTCGCGGTACTTGTGGATTCGGTACTGCGCCACTATGATGGTGTCGTAGTCGGTCTGCACCCGCATGCCGCGGTGCGGCCTGGAATCGGGGTCTGTACGATGCAGACAGGGATGCCGCCGCCCGGGAAAGGGCAGGAACCGCCGGTTGCCTATGTCGGCTGCTGCGGCGCCTATTGCGGCACGTGTCGTGCTCTCCAGGATGCCTGCTGCAAGGGCTGCAAACTGGGCTACCGGGCCGGGTTAAGGGATCTCGCCAACGCACGATGTCGAATCAGGGTGTGTTGTCTCAACAAGGGTTACGAAACGTGCGCCGACTGTCCTGAGTTCGACAGCTGCGAGACAGTGCAAGGCTTCTTCAACAAGAACGGCTACAAGTACCGGAAGTACCGGGAAGCGTTGGAGTTCATCCGTGCACACGGCTACGGTGAATTCATCGCCGCGGCGACCCAGTGGACAGGAGCCTACGGTTCGCTCTGTCACTCGCGTGATTGATGCCCTTGTTTCGGTGCGGGGCGCCGGCGCGAGAAGACGGTACGGCGGACGATTTTCCCGTTATACGGAGACGAACTGGGGTGGGCAGTCAGTTGTTCGAGGCGGGAACCACACCGGGAGAAGTCCAGACAACGTTAATGTGAGGCGTCCGCTCTGAGGCGGACGCCTCGGAAAGGCATCTTGTGAAGGGAGTCGACCTAGGTCAGCTTCTCTTCAATCACGGCGCCAGGCGCGTTCTTCTTGACTGATTCGATGCCGGCCTGTGCGCTGGCCTTCGTCTTGTAGCCCTCGCCACCAGTGGCGATCGACTGCCCGTTGGGCGCCACCAGCCTCCATCGGAACTCAGCCTTGGCATCCTTGTAGAGTTCGAACTTGTACGCCATTTTTGTTACCTCCTCCTCTCTCCGTCCCGACGATTTCGGCGGACATCGTCCCGCCCTTCTCTGACCATACTCCGCTCGACGCGGCAATGCAAACCGGAATCAATGCACAAACGGGTCGCGGCGATTACCGCTCGGGTTGCGGTTGCCTTCCGTGTTTCGTGCGAAGCTGCGACGGAAGCAATTGGACAAATCCTTCGTGGACGCGCTTACTATGCGGTGATTGCGAACCGGCGGTTCCGGTGCATCAAAGGAGACACGGTATGTTGAAGGACTTCAAGGCGTTCATCATGAGGGGCAACGTGGTCGATATGGCCGTGGGTATCATCGTCGGCGTCGCGTTTGGCGCCATCGTGAGTTCGGCGGTAGCCGATGTCATCATGCCGCCGATCGGCCTTGTTCTCGGCGAGATCGATTTCTCCGACCTTATGCTGATTCTGAAACAGGGCTCCGAGCCCGGTCCGTATGCCACGCTGGCTGCCGCCAAGGCGGCGGGCGCGGTCACCATCAACTATGGACAGTTCATCAACACCGTTATCAACTTCCTGATCATCGCGGCCGTGGTGTTCTTCCTCATCGTGCGGCCCATTGCCAAGATGCAGGCTCGCCAGAAGGAGGCGGAAGCTCCAGCCGCTCCTACCACCAGGGAATGCCCTTTCTGCCTTTCCTCCATCCCGATCAAGGCCTCGCGGTGTCCTCATTGCACGTCCCAGCTTACGGCGTAGCAGAAGTCGTCACGACAGACGAGAGGGGCACGCAACGCGTGCCCCTCTCTGTTTCAACCTGCGGTGGCGATCCACCGACCGTCATGCCGATGTTGTCCCGCCGCGCCCGTATCAGATCACGTTGATAAGTGTGAACGCCTCCTGACGGTTGCCGTCGAGATCTTCGACGATGAATCCCACGACGTACTCTCCTGGCGCTGCATCAAGCGTCTCCCAGGTGAACATCTGGCCTGCAAACGTGAGCGTTGACCCCCGCTCGAGCGCCGTGCCGGTTGCCTGACCGGAGGTATTGAGGTCCATCCACTCTTCCCAGACGGTGAAGGTATCGCCCGGCGACGGTGTTATCTCCCGAGGCGCACTCGCCTCACTGGCGCCGGTGAAGCCGAACACCTGCCGCATGACGCCGTTGACGAAATAGGCGCGGGCATCGAGCTGTTCGCCGCTTCCGGCGAAGGTATACAGTCCGTCGACAGAGTAGATCGCTTCCTCCCAGACCCTGCCGTAGTCTACGGGCCGGAAAAGTGAGGTTACCAGCGACCGTCCATCGTTGACCGCAAACACCACAGGCTCCCAGTCGAAGGTCAGGGTGAAATCGCCCTCCCCCCAGTCGGGGTAGTAGACGCCGTCGACCTGCCGGGTCTGCTCCGCCTCGAGGTAGTCCTGATCCGCCACGAAGATGGAGTTGGAATTGCGGTCATAGTAGCCGACGAACAGGTAGATATGGCCGATGTTCTCACCGGACACGTCCGCGCTCAGTGTGACAATCTCGCCCGGGGATACCTCCGAGCGTGAGGCTCGTACTTCGGAGACGCTGAAGTCGCCGCCCGCTGGCGTCTTGATGAGGCCGGCGGAGGGAACGACCGCGTTACTCCCGCCCTGAGCGAACCGCTGTCCCGTGTAGTGGAACGCCAGGAAGTCGTCCCAGAGCGAACTCACCGCGAAGGAATCTGCGAGCGCCGTGTACGACTGCGCTCCAGTGAGCGAGTTCTGATACAACTGAGAGTTGGGATAGTAGATCGCGATGCCGGTCGCACCGGGTTTCTTGGCGCCGTGTTTCTCGGCTACGATGGTGTTGCTCAGGGATGCCAGTACGTTGTCCACCGCGGCGCTGACCGCGCTGCTGCCGGATTGCTGGCGCACCAGTTGTAGAAAGTTGCCCAGATCGATGTATGAGGCGGGCACTCCGCTGCCGAATATGTTGGTGAAGCTCTGGGCGTAATTGCGGCTGCTGGCTATCGGCTGCTGGTTGACGTCCTGCAGTGCGTATACGAGGTCGTTTAGGCTGCCGTTGAGCATGCGCAACTGCCCGAGATCGATGGCCGAAAGCGTGCTCGTCTGGCCCAGCTCTCTCGCCATCTGCGTGGGGGAGACACTCGTCGACGAGCCAAACAAGCCTGCGAGCGGCGAGTTCTGGCTGAGATAGTCGGCCCGCGCATTCCGGTCGACCACCGTCTGATCTTCCTGGATGTAGGAATCCACTATGGCTCGAGACAACTCTGCCCCGCTCATGTCGGGATTCTGGTTCAGCGCCTGCAGGAAACTGGTGTAAGCCCAGCCGAGGGCTGGCTCAACCTCTTCAGAAGCTACCGCATAGCGCGCGTGTGGCTCGAGCGCGGTGAAGACCTCCAACTGACCCATGAGACAGGCGTCAAGACCGATGATCTCGAACTTGTCCAGTCCCGTGGTCGAGCGAGCGGCGCTGAGCGCCTCGCCCATCTCGTTGAGGAACAGCAGGTTGCCCAGACGCGCCGATAGCGGACTGCTGGTATCGGTTGCGGATTGTGGTGTGGGGTCGGTCCAGCCACCCGGCCAACCCATGCCGTGGTCGGAGAGGATCAGGACATACTTGTCGGCCGGGAAGTTGCCCATGGACCAGATGACGAAGTCGTACAGCGTCTGCGCAGAGGCCATATTGACCTCACCAAGATCTTCCGCCACCTGGGATGAGACCCGCGAGAGGTCGTCGTCCGGTACCACCACGAACCGCTTGGCCCCGGTCCAGTTGCCGTCACCGCTGTACCCACCCTGATACCGGTCGATCTGAGCCACGATGGTCACTCTGTCCGATGACCCGGCTTTCTCCGCCTCGTTCAGGTCCAGGTAGATGTCCTTTTCCAGCACATTGTCGTCGGCGTCCTGATACAGCATAACCAGCCACGTCTGACCCGCCGTGCCCTGGGCTCCTCCCGCTCCCGCCGGATAACTGGTGGTGAAATCGGCTGCAGGGGTCACGCCTGAGAGCTGACCCGATGTGGAGCCCCCTGATTGCGTGCCCGCAGGTATCGGCGAGCCGCCTCCTGTGCCGAGGTCGGCGAGGTTGAGGCACTCGAGGCCTCCGAAGAGGAACATGGCGATCACCGCGATGATTACGATAACCACAATCACGGTGAGACATCCGCAACCCGGACGGCCTCGGCCGATATTGAAGGGGAGTCCCCCGCCTCCCAGACTGGAACCGCCGGTCGTGTCACCGGTGCCGCCAAAGCCCGAGGACCCGGTGGTTCCGCCACTGCTGACCGACTCCCTCTCGCGGCGTGGAGCTTCCGCTCTCGGACGGCCGGTTGAGGGCGCCGCAGTGGGACGTCGTCGGCGAACGGCTCCGATCGTCCGTCGCGGCCGTCCGGCGCTCGCTGCCATGTGCACTATGCCTGGACCTTCCTCGTGTCCTGCGCCAGCGGCGACTGCCGCTGCCACAGCGGGTTGCCACGGTCGGAAGAGTTGACTCCACAGTCCATCGTGCATCGCAATCACTCCTTACGCGGTGAGGGAATGATGTCATTCTGAACCGACGCGGGACAATGTTCAAATTGAATGGACGCCAAACGGCGCGTGACTGACGCCCCAGCAGATCTCGTTGCTGCCCGGTGATTCTGCCTCAGGTCCGCACATCACAGTGGAGTATCGTATAGTCATGGCCGGGGAGAACGAAAGCCTGGGGAGCGGCAAGTAGACGGGAGGGAGAATGAACGCGACCGAGATCATTGGCAAGAGGGCACTGGACCGTGATGCGAATGCACTGGGCAAGGTCATCGACATGGAAGTAGATCCGTCGACCTGGACGGTGAGCCAGATCACGGTAAAGATGGGTCTCATCAAGAAGGCGACGGTGACTGTGGACAAGATCGACAAGGTGGGAGACGAGGTCTTTCTGAAGGTGGGCAAGGACCAACTGTAACCGTGGCGAGTTCGCGTTGCGGCGTGCGCACCCGGTCTGATGATGTGAGGGCGTTGCTGAAACGCTATCGTGCGGTGATGCCGCCCAGCAATCGGGGACCCATCCCGCCGGCGTCTGCGGTATCATAGGAGTCGTGAGTACATGGCTGACGAAGTCCGGACGTAGCAGGCGCCTGGTAGCGGTAGCTGCGCTGGGCATCTTAGCCCTCGCCGCGTGCACGCTGATTTCGTGTGACGCACTCGGTCTGGATGACGGCCCCGGGACAGCAGGCGATGCCGTTCCCGGTACGATCAGGGCCTCTGACCTGCCGCCGGAGGCGCGCGAAACGCTTGGACTCATTGACAGCGGCGGACCGTTTCCTTTCAGGAAGGACGGTGACGTGTTCCACAACTACGAGGGCCTGTTGCCGGCAGAGAAAGACGGTTACTACCGTGAGTATACCGTGGTGACTCCCGGGTCGCCCGATCGTGGAGCGCGCCGCATCGTGACCGGACGCGACGGCGAGCGCTACTACACCGATGATCACTACGATTCCTTCCTACTGGTGGTGGAGTGACATATGTGCGACTGGCATGTGCTGTTCTCCTCGTATCGCAACTCTGGCGTGTTCCACATGGATACGGACCTCGATGAGGCTGCCGTGCAGGCGACCGCCGTTGCCGGAGGACTCGAGTTTGCACGTGTAGACCTGCGCGAGGTCAACGATAAGTCCGGCTTGCTTGAGGCCATTGCGGGTGCTCTCGAGTTCCCCGACTACTTCGGCATGAACTGGGATGCGCTCGATGAGTGTCTGACCGACCTTTCGTGGAGGCCGGTGTCCGGGCACGTGATCCTCTTGTCTGGTTTCCGGCCCTCCGGTGAAGAAGGAGCCGTGGATGCCGCCAATCTCGTGCGCGTACTGGAGGGGGTGGCGGAGTACTGGAAGCAGAGAGAGGTTCCCTTCTACGTCATCCTGACCGGCGACTCACGCCCGCCGGATGGCGGTCGAGACCCCGCGCCGCCTGTGCTATGATGCGCGGGCGTGCGCCGGAGCGGTGGGCACTTGAAGCCGCCGTGTACCGGTGACAGAATACGCCACGAACAATTGAGGGAGGAGACCGTCATGACAGAGCAGTACCCGAAGGCGAGTGCCAGTGAACGTGCCGCCTATGTGGTTGAGGTTTCGAGCGTTCCACAGGTGAGCCTTGGAGTCGGGATCAACACGCATATCGTTTGCGGCAAGGACCTTACACTCAGCTTCGCGACAATCGCCCCGGGGGCGGTCGGAAAGATGCACAGCCACCCACACGAGCAGATGATCTACGTTCTCGAGGGCGAGGCGGACCTCATAATGGACGGCAAGTCGTACTACTTGAAGGCCGGGGACGCGATGTCGGTCCCCAGCAACCTCGAGCATACCGGTCAGGCCAGGCAGGGTGGCTGCCGGTTCCTGGAGGTATTCACTCCAGCGCGGAGAGACTTCGAAGAGATGCTGGCAAAGGCGAAGGCCGCGCAGAAATAGCTCCGGACGATGCGCTGATCGGCCCTCGCCGCGGACTGTTCGATACGCAGCCAGTCTGAGGAGGAATGAATGAACAACATGATTGACGATCTGAACAAGGTTCTCGACACCGGCATCATCGCTATCGTGCGCGTGTCGAGCGCCGCTGATGCCGTCGACGTATGTGGCGCAGTGTCGCGTGGCGGCGTCAAGGTCATCGAAGTGACGATGACGGTCCCTGGCGCCATCGAGGCCATCAGGGAGTTCAAGAAGACGGCGAGCAGCGATATCCTTCTGGGAGCAGGCACTGTGCTCGACCCGGAGACGGCGCGCGTGGTCATTCTCAATGGCGCCGACTTCATCGTGACGCCGAATCTGAATGTGGATGTCATCAGGATGGCGCACCGCTACGGCAAGCTGGTCATCCCGGGAACGTTCACTCCGACCGAGATCCTGGCGGCATGGGACGCGGGAGCGGACATCGTCAAGGTGTTCCCGGCTGGTGTGGTCGGCCCGCAGTACTTGAGAGATATCAAGGGACCGTTCCCGCAGATCAGGTTGACGCCCACGGGCGGCGTGACGCTTGAGAACGCCCCGGAGTTCATCCGGGCCGGCGCTTCCTGCATCTCTGTCGCCACCTCTCTGGTGGATAAGAAGGCGCTCGCCGAGAAGAAATTCGATGTCATCACCGAGAAGGCCCGCCAGTTCATCCAGGCGGTGAAGGTCGGCCGCGGTTTGTAGAGCGGCCGCAGCACGAAGGAGGAATCAGCCATGTACGATATCGTCTCGTTTGGAGAGACCATGCTGCGGCTCTCGCCGCCCAATTACCGACGCATAGAGCACGCGTTCTCGTTTGAAGCGAACGCGGGTGGGGCTGAGATGAGCGTTGCCTGCAACGTCAGCCGTCTTGGCCTGAGGACCGCCTGGGTTTCCCGTCTGACGGACAACTCCATCGGCCACTTCATCCGCAACAAGGCACGGGAGCAGGGAGTCGATACGTCGTTCGTGCAGTGGACCAAGGATGAGCGGGTCGGAATCTACTTCGTGGAGTTTGGCGCCAATCCCCGGCCCAGCAGGGTCATCTACGACCGCGCTCACTCGGCGATGAGCAAGGTGAAGCCAGGTGATTTCGACTGGTCCACGATACTCAAGGATGTGAAGTGGTTCTACACGACGGGGATCACGCCGGCACTGAGCAAGTCCGCGGCTGAGGCGACCCTCGAGGCGATGAAGGCTGCAAAGCAGATGGGCTGCAAGGTGGCCTGCGATCTGAACTACCGTGTCAGACTGTGGACCGAAGATGAGGCACACAAGTGTATGGACCCGCTGATGGAGTACGTGGATGTGCTCATCTCCACCGAAGAAGACACCGCAAAGGTCCTCAAGATCACGGGTTCGGACTACCAGGAGGTGGCGAGGAAGCTGGGCGAGCGCTACAACTTCGACGCGGTGTGCATCACCATAAGAACTGACATAACGGTGCTGCGCAACCAGTGGACCGCCATCGTCTATGCTGACGGCAAAGTGTACGAAGACAAGACCTATGATGTGGAGATAATCGACCGCGTCGGCGCGGGCGATTCATTCTCCTCTGGCTTCCTCTACGGGTACATCACGGGCGATGTGGAGAAAGGCCTGCGCTATGGGAATGCCTACGCGGCACTGCTGCACTCGATCCCTGGCGACATCAACTGGTGCACTCTGCAGGAAGTCGAGAACCTGCTCAAAGGCGGCGGAACGCGCATCAGCCGCTAGAGCCCCGCGCTGCTACATGTCGCGGCCGGCCAGCTTGACGAGCTGGTCGGCCGTTACTATGTGTGTGCCACCGAGTTCCGGCACACTCACAGTGAGGGGGCGTGACATCACCAGGAAGTCCGCGCGACTGCGCACCGCGCAGAAGAGCAGTTCCGCCTCCGCGCCCCTGCGACTGCGCCCGGTGGTTACGTCAGGTACCAGCCCGAAGAGGACGGGCAGGTCTTTCGTGAGCAGGGAGACCTCATGTTCATCCAGTCCGTGCCACCGCGCGAGTGCAGCATGACGCAGCACCCTGCCCTCTGCCGCCACCATGCGAGGCGTGGCGAAGAGCCGCAGACGCCCCTGCAACGCAAGATCGAGAAGACGCGCAGGCGAGCCGTGCGGATTGAGCAGGGCACTCGTGAGCACGGTGCAATCGAGTACCACTCTCCACATTCAGGCGCCGGTCACCAGGGCGTTAGCCCACGGCCGCGATAGCCTGCCGGATCTCGCCTTCGAGGACCTCTGCGTCCTCTCTCCGCGTGCGGTCACGCATCATGACTATCCGGCTGTACAATCGCTCGCGTGCCTGTTCCCAGGCGAGGTACTCCTCAACTGGAATGACAGCCACCAGAGGCTTCTCTCCGCGGTTGACGATGTACCTGTCGCCCCGCAGCCTTACTTCGTCCATCAACTCGCCGAAGTTCTGCCGGGCCTTCTGCGCCGAGATCTTCTTGAGCATCGTGTTCCTCCTCGTTCGCAGGAATCCTGGTCAGAGAGGTCCATATGACACTGGTGGTCATGGAAACCAGTATGACCATTATGGTCATGCTAGTCATAATGGTTGGTCATGTCAATAGGGCGCCATTTCGGTCAAGTAGGGGCAACACGTGTGGTAATGTGGCGCTGCCTGACCACGATCAACCGTGTTGGCTCGCGAAGGTCGGCAACGGAGCAGGCAGGCGCGCCGGTGGACGAAGAAAGGGATCAGACACAGTTGGAGAGGGTGTCAGAGTATGCCCAGCTGTCTGTGCGACTCCTCGAATGTCCCGCCCTTGTGCAGGTTGGAGACGAACTGCCCTTCCAGTTCCTCGCGCCGTTGACACTCCGCGAGCACCTTTTCCGCTACCGCGGAGGGGACGAAGGCCACGCTGGTGGCATCGGCCACCACGATGTCGCCCGGGCCTACCCGTACGCCAGAGACCTCGATTCGCTCGTTGATGCCCAGTATCTTGACCCTGGAGCGTGCGCCGGTGGCGCAGAAGTGACGGGAGTAGGTCGGAAAGCCGATGTTCTCTATGTGATCGATATCTCGGCAGCCGCCATCGATGACCATTCCCACCACGCCGCGGGCTTGCATAGCGGTGGTCGCAAGCCCTCCGGCATGCGATACCTCTTTGCCGCCGAGGTCCACGACGAAGACGTCGCCCAGCTGCATCTTCTCGATGACGTGACCTATCGGGAAATCGGCTGCGGTATAGGTGTCGCGCTCGGCCGCGATGGACTTGACCGTGAAGGCGCAACCTGCGATCCGTATGTCCGGCAACAGGCAGCGGAATCCGTTCACGATGCCGTTGAGTTTCATGCTGTCGAGAACGTCGCTGATGGTGGCGGTGGGAATGGCCTTGAATGCTTCAAGCATGTCCATGGGTGGACGCGATATCGTTCCTTCCTGAAGTGTCATCTGCCGTCAGCCTCCGTTTTCCCTGTTGGCGAATGGTCAGTGTCCCAGGATCTCCCTGAGGACCTCGTCCTTCATGTGATAGGTGTTCTCCGGTCCGGGAAAGACGCCGTCCAGCACCTCCTGCTTGTACTGCTCCAGCGCCTGCACGATGACCTCGGCGAGGTTGGCGTACTTCTTCACGAACTTGGGTGTGAACCGGTCGAACAGCCCGAGGATGTCGTACATATTGATGGTCTGGCCGTCCGTGTTGGGACCGCCGCCCATCGTCGTCACCGGGATGGTGAGCTTGCCACAGATGACCTCCGCCAGCCGGTCCGGAGCCCCCTCCAGCGTGAGCATGAACGCACCCGCCTGTTCCAGTTCTAGCGCGTCATCGATGAGCCGTCGAGCGGTGGCAACGTCGGTGCCCTGTACCTTGAATCCTCCGCCCATGGCCGCGCTCTGCGGTGTGATGCCGATATGGCCTACGACCGGGATGCCTGCTTTCACGATTGCCCGTACGGTCGGAGCGAACTCTTGCCCTCCCTCGAGCTTGATGACGTCCGCGCCCCCCTCCTTGATGAGCCGTCCGGCGTTGTAGATGGCGTCCCGGACGTCCGTCTGGTAGGAGAGAAAGGGCAGATCGCCGATGACCATCGCGTACTTCGCGGCGCGGGAGACCGCGGAGCAGTGGTAGATCATCTGCTCCATGGTCACCGGCACGGTGCTCTTCATACCGGCCACCACCATGCCGCAGGAGTCTCCCACGAGGATTGCGTCCACGCCGGCGCGCTCCGCCAGCAGTGCCATGGGATAGTCGTAGCAGGTGACGCGGACGATCTTCTCTCCCCGCCGCTTCTTCGCCAGCAGGTCCGCGGGAGTAGTCTTCCGTCTCTCGGGCGCTTTACCCTCTGTTGTTGACATGATCCGGGACCTCCTGTGTGGTATTCCACGATGCCCGCGCGCTGGATCAGCCGTATTTGGCGCGGTCAAGGACCTTCATGTCGTGTCCCGGGAGGACGTGATCCGCCATCCGGTCCATGCGACGGAATGTCTCATAGTAGGCGTTGAGGTTCTCGTAGATCATGCCGGGAATGGGACGGCCGAACTTGTTGCCTTCCAGGTTCTCATAGAGCGGCGCGTTGTCTCCCGCGATGTAGTAGTTGCCCTCCCTGGTGGCGATGAGCGGGCACTGCATGCCCGGAGCATGCCCGGGGGCGAATACCAGCTTGAAACCGTCCGCCACGTCGTAGTCCCCATCAAGTACCTCAAACCTGGTCCTGCTATAGGCGGGCGTCATGCCGGTGGTCGGCGCTTCATAGACGTTCGCAAATATGGGGTGAGGTGCCGCCGCATACTGGAGCTCGATGCGCTGCACCAGGAATTTCGCATTGGTGAACAGCTCCTGGTTGTAGCAGTGGTCCCAGTGAAGGTGAGTGACCACGACCGTGTCAATGGTGGCCGGGTCCACTCCTGCAGATTGGAGCGCCCGAAGCGGCTCCTGTTCCGGGGTACGTACGAAGGGTTTGTGATACCTGGTGGCCCAGTCGGGATCAGAGCAGCCGGTGTCCACCATGATGCGTCTGCCGCCACCCTCCACGTAGAACATCAGCACGGGGCACTGAACCACGGTACCCCAGCCCTGCCCCCAAACGAACTGCGGCCGCTCGATAGTCAGGGTGCCGACGGTCATCGGTGTGATTGTGTACGCGGTGCTGCCCATGTGACGCCTCCTTGCGGACCGCCGCAGCGGCCGGGTGCGATTCTATCATGTCCAAGTAATCGTGACAGGCAGTCCATCTGCGCCACTTGACCACTACTGGCAGGGAAGGGCACTCGCACGAGAAGTGTGCCTGGGACTTCGGGCCTCCCGCGTTGCCGCTAGGTGATGGCGGCGCCGGGGTTCAGTATGTTGTTGGGGTCAAACAGCCGTTTCAATCCCCGCATCAACTGCTTGGAGGTCTCGTCGGTGTAGCGGTCGAAGTACACTCGTCGTGAGCGTCCCACGCCATGCTCCGCGGTCACTACGCCACCCAGTCTGGCGCCCTCCTCATAGATGGCATCCTTGACCTCCCACAGCAGCCCTCGTTGTTGCAGATCCATCATCAGATGCGGGTGCAAATTGCCGTCCGCGGCATGGCCATAGTTCGGAATCCGGCTGCCGTACTGGACGGCGATTCGTTCGACTGCGTCGAGGAAGTCCGCCACACGTGCCGGAGGCACGGCGAGGTCCAGCGACTCGGCGAGGTCAGGCATGAGCGCGCCGTACAGTTCGTTTCGTATCTTGAGGATGTTCTCCTGCTCCTGCCGCGTCTCCGCGAACAGGGTGTCCACCGCTCCGTTGGCATCGCAGACCTCGGCGATGCGCTCGCAGAGCCCGAACACCTGCTCTTCGCTGCTGCCGTCAACGGTGAAGATGAGGTGGGCGTCGCCATTGCGAGCCGGCCACGTGAGCCCGAGGTGCCGGGCGGATATCTCGATGATGTCCCGCTCGACGTACTCTATCGCGAGCGGGATGATGCCCGCCTGGAGCACTTTGGGCACCGCCGCGACCGCGGGCTGACGCGTGGCAAATGAGACGAGCAACACGGCAGTCACGGCTGGTTTGGGGTACAGCCGGAACACCGCCCTGGTGATGATTCCCAGCGTACCCTCGCTGCCTATCATCAGGTGCAGCAGGTCGAGACCGGTGTTGTTCTTGAGCAGCTTGCCGCCCATGGTGACGATCTCTCCCGTTGGCAGCACTACTTCAAGCCCTTTTACGTAGTTGCGGACGATCCCGTACTTGACGGCTCTCGACCCGCCAGCGTTGCAGGCAATGACTCCTCCCACTTGTGCCCCCTCGTCGCCGGGGTGTGGAGGGAAGAGCAGTCCCTTCGATTCAACGGTTCGCAGCATCGTCTCCATGGTTACGCCGGCCTCGGCCACCACCATCAGGTTCTCCATATCCACCTCGACCAGATGGTCGAGCCGTTCCAGCGACAGCACGATGCCGTCCGACGTGGGGATGGGGCCGCCCACGGTGCTGGTGCCGCCGCCTCGTGGGAACACCGGGGTCAGTGTCCGGTTGGCGAGCTTCACTATCGCGGAGATCTGAGCTGCATCGGCTGGCTTGACCACGATCACGTGCTCGGCCGCCACCGGCTTCACCGCCTGTGGCGTTTCATCCAGCAGATACTGCTCCATCTGGTCGCGGCTCGTGACCACGAAATCCTCGCCTACTATGGCCCGAAGTTCATCTCTCAGGTTCATGCCTGCCTCCCGCGTGGAGATGGTATGGCCGCGGCTTGCGTGTCGCGTTCGGAGATGGCCATGTGCTGCGGCGCCGTTCTGGCATTGTGGCATCCCGAATTCGCTTCTTCAAGGCGGGGGCAATCTTCCGCCGGGAAACGGTTTCTTGACCGGTGCAGGCGCGGACGGCCGCGGCACAGGGCTGGCCTGTACGCAGGTCATGTGTCGCGGGGAGGCCTTGATGGCCGTTTGACCAGCAGTATCGCCGGCACGCTGATGGCCAGCAGTACTGCGGCGCTCATGAACGCTACGTGGTACGTGCCGGTTGTGTCGTGTACCGTGCCGGCGAAGAGCGGCCCGGCGGCAGTGCCCAGGCTCTGGCACAGATTGAGGGCGCCGAATACGGCCCCGTAGAAGAGCAGTCCGAAGCTGGTGCTCGCGAGCATCGACAGGGTCGGAAGCCATGCCCCGACTCCGAGTCCAAGCAGAATGGCGTACGCCCATATGACGATGATGGGCGAGTCGGCGCGCACTGTGACGAGCAGCATGACCACCGCCGTCAACTGCATCGCGATACCGATGGCGCAGGCCAGATTGGCGCGTATCCTGTCGCAGAGCCAGCCGAACAGTATCTTACCCGAGCCGCTGCCGAGGCCTATCGCTCCCAGCGCCGAGGCCGCCATCGCAGTCGGGTAGCCGATGTCTTCGAGAAATGGCGCTGATGATTGTATGGTGCCCATATTGGCGAAGTTGGAGCAGAAGAATGCCAGCCCGATGAGCCAGAACGCCGGAGTGCCCAAAGCCTGTTTGAGCGTGAGTCCTTCGCGCTCGGCGGCGAGAGATGACCGCTCTGTGGAAGCGTCCGGTGCGGCGTCCCCATCAGGGTACAGTCCCATCTCTGCAGGGCGGGTGCGTATCGTCCACAGCGCCAGTGGCACCGCGATGGCCGTGATCAGGATGGCCATGGAGAGATAGGCTGCACGCCAGTCGAATTGAGACAGCATGAATCCGATGAATGGCGCCATGACCATGCCGCCGGCGCCGATACCAGCGGACATAAGTCCTATGGCGGTTCCGCGGCGCCTCTTGAACCAGTTGGACATGACCGCGCTGCACGGAACCGGCCCCATTGCAGCCGCGCCGGCGCCGACGATTGCGTACCCAAGGTAGAAGAGCGGGAGCACGCTCATCCGGCTCACCAGCAGGAATCCAAGGCTCATGAGCAGCGCACCCACGGGTATGACCGGGCGGACGCCATGGCGATCGACGAAACGCCCTACCAGCGGTGAGGCGATGCCCACCATGGCGTAGAAGATGGTGAAGCCTGCCATCACCTGTCCACGGCCCCAGCCGAGGGAGGCCTCGAGGGGTTTCACAAACAAACTGAATACGAAGACACCGCAGCCGTTGAACAGGGCCATCAACACGAAGGTGACGGCTACGAGATAGTAGCCGTAGAAGATGCGGCGAGAGCCTTGAGCTGGTGCCATGCTGACATCCGGGCGCGAAGACAGGCCATTGTAGCAGGTTGCCGGCGCTGTTGGGCTGGGGGCAGGCAGCGGCAGCCTGCACTCAGACGCTCGCGGTGGGCCGCGGTGGGCGTTTCATCAACAGGATGGCCGGAATCGCAACCATGTAGAGCACGGCGAAGGTCACGAAAGCGTAGTAGTACGTGCCGGTGGCATCGAACAGGAGCCCCGCGAACAACGGTCCCAGGGACGTGCCGGTGCTCTCCAGGAAGGCGATGACGCCGAAGACGGAGCCGTAGTAGGCCAGTCCGAAGTTCGAACTCACCAGCACGGACATGGTCGGGAACCAGCTGCCGATGCCGAAACCGAGCAACAGAGCGTAAACCCATATGAGTACCAGGGGCGAATCGGCTCGGATGGAGAGGAGTACGAGGACGCCGGCCAGTTGCAGCCCCAGTCCCAGCGCGGTGGCTCTCTTCGGTGGTACGCGGTCGCACAACCAGCCGAAGAACACCTTGCCCGCGGCGCTGCCAAGCCCGAGCGTTCCAAGGGCGGTGGCCGCAGTGGCCGTGGGGAAGCCGATGTCTTCGAGGAACGGCACAGGGGCGTGGAGCGCGCCGGTATTGCTGAACCCACTCACGAAGAAGGAGAGCCCCAGTAGCCAGACCGCCGGGTGCCTGGACACCTGCCGCAGTGAGAGCCCTTCGCTATCTGGACTGCGCCCCGGAGCAGTCACGTCAACTGCAATCGGTTCCCGATCGCCGTCCGGGTACAGGCCGCGGTCGGACGGGCGCGTCCTGACGAATATCAGCGCCAGGGGGATCGTCACGGCCCAGATGATGACGGC
>JAXGQG010000060.1:0-1927 GCA_040766535.1 Dehalococcoidia bacterium
AGGTCCCGACGATCGGCCGGTTTTCGCATTCCCGAATAGATGTTTATCGAGCGCATTGGAGAAAGTGTAGATAAATGTATAATAAATAGTTATTGAAGCAAACAAATGAACAATTACTAATTATTATAATGTACATTTGTATGATTAGAATAATTTGATTCCTTGAAGGAATAAATGAACGATGCGGCCCGATGAAGAAGGAAAAAACGATGTAACGGGTTTTAAAGGAGGGAGCCGGTCACTTCACCTGCTCCCATTTCTCCAATTCCTGTACCTTGGACAGGGTGCCGCCGCGCTTGATCTCCTCTCGGATGCGTTCTTCCCTCTCCCACACGTCCACGGAACGGTTCGCTATCTCCACCGCATGCTCCTGAGGCACGACCATCACCCCGCTCTCGTCCCCGATTATCCAATCTCCGGTGCGCACCATCTGCCCCCCGCAGACGATCTCCAGGCCTATGCCGCCGAAACCCTTCGGTTCGCCAGCATGCGGCGAGACATGCCGGCTGAAGCATGGAAAGCCCAGATCGATTATACCGTCGATGTCCCGGGCGGAGCCGTCAATAACCACGCCGGCCACGCCCTTCACCAATGCGCTGTTGGCGGCCAGCTCCCCCCACACGGCGATCTCGCTTCCCCCGGCGTCCACCACGATCACGTCGCCCTTCCCGGCCCGGTCTATAGCCTCCACCGGCTTGGCCCAATCTCCCTTGGCCGTCTGCACTGTCAGCGCCCGTCCCACCAACTTCACCCCGTGACCGTTGCGCAGGACCATGCCGTTGTCCATGACCCCGCGCTTGTGCGCCGCGTCGGCGATGTTGCAGGTGGAGACCTTGGAGAAAGCCTCGAACAGTTCCTCCTGGCCATACTTTTTGGAGAGGGCGCCAGGAAGGCCCCTGCCGGTCATCATGCCGTCCTTCACGGCCCTGGCGGCGGAGCGCACGTCCCCGGTCTTGATTATGCCGCCGCCCACGATTATCACGGAGGCGCCGCGCTCGATCATCCTAGGGGCGGTCTCGGCGGTTATCCCGCCCGCCACGGCCAGCGGTATGCTTATCGTCTCGGCCACCTCGGACACCATATCCAGCGGGGAACCCTCCCCCTTCATCTGCTCGTCTATCCCCACATGGAGGCAGACATACGAGGCGCCCAGCTCCTCCACCCGTTTCGCCCTCTTCACCTTGTCCGGAACGTTGATCATGTCGACCATGACCGCCGCGCCGTACTTGCGGGCGGCGAGCACCGATTCCGAAACGGTGCCGTCATCCGATAGCCCCAATACCGTGATGACATCCGCCCCGGCCTTGGCCGCGATCTCCACTTCGAACGCCCCGACGTCCATGGTCTTCATGTCCGCCACCAGTGTCCTTCCGGGGAACTCCCTCTTGAGGGCGCGCAGACACTCCGCCCCCTCGCTCTTGATCAGGGGCGTTCCCGCCTCTATCCAGTCAGCTCCTCCCTCCAGGGACTCCCGGGCGATCTCCAGCGCACGCTTCAGATGCATGAGGTCCAGGGCGACCTGCAGAACCGGTTGCATGAACGGACTATCTCCGCCAGACTACTAATCTTTTCCTTCAAAAAATAATATATCCGCATATAATCATCATCAGGGCATGGCCACGGCTCCAGGCGCAAGGTTCTGCACAGGGATGGAGTGCATAGACCGCATCGTCGGCGGCGGTTTCCCCGCCGGGGGTATGATCACGGTGAGCGGTCCCTGCGGTTCGGGAAAGACGCTATTCGGAATGGAGTACCTGATACGCGGCGCGCTGGCCGGCCAGAAGGGCGTTTACATTTCCACTTCCCACCGTCCAGAGAAGCTTCGTTCCTTCGTTCCCAAACTTGACTACGCCGATGAGAAGCTGTTCGATAGCGGAAAACTGGTGCTGAAGCACATCGACGACATGGGGTCGGGCGAAAGGGACGA
>JAXGQG010000007.1:0-75334 GCA_040766535.1 Dehalococcoidia bacterium
GTCAGGCAGGATGGTGAGATTCTCGGCTTCATCGAAGCCCTTGGCCAACAAGACTTCCCGGGAGCGCTGCATGAGATCGCGCAACGGATGGCTTCTGCCTTTCGCGGGGAGCCTGACGACGGTGTTCCTGGGTATCAGTTCGGCCGTAGCCTGCCACGTCGCTATGAAGTCCGATTTCGCGTTCTGACGGATAGTAGAGCCATCAAAGACTGCCATATGTGTTCGCTCCTCACGCGTTGCAGCATTGTAGCAGATAGTCAGTCAGCAAACGGAAGGCTGCCTCAACCGCCAGGTCCTTGTTTGCGGAGCGGTCGCCCCTGAAGACGAAGCGGAAAGCCTCGCAACCTGCCGGGGTGGCCAGCCCGAGATAGAAGAGGCCGACGGGCTTCTCATTGGTGGCTCCACCCGGACCCGCGATACCGGTATCGGAAACGGCGACATCGCACTGGAGCGCGCGTCGCGCTCCCTCTGCCATCTCCTGTGCCACCTGGGCGCTCACCGCACCGTAGTCACGAAGGGTGGAGGGCTTCACCCCGAGAAGTCGCTCCTTGGCGGCGTTGCTGTAGGCCACAACGCCCCCAAGGAAGTAATCGGACGCGCCCGCGACATCCGTGATGCGGTCGGCGATGCGCCCTGAGGTGGCTGACTCGGCAGTGCCGATGGAGACGAACGAACCGCGTGTATCATGCAGGCGTCTCTCAAGCCGTGCGAGTTCATCACTCGGTGCCGTGGTGTTCATAGCGTTGACTCCTGATGGTTGATGAGGCTCTGCGGTACATTGTAGCGCCGTGTGTATCAGCTGGATACCGGGCTGGCGATGCTCATGACTCTACCGAGACAAGCGGGCTGAGGCGGCGGCCGGATCCATCAAATGCATGCGCCCGGCAGGGGCGGCTGCAAGCAGGGGGAAACGTCAGATGCGGCGGGTCGATTCAGGACAAAAAGAAAAGGAACCCTTTGGCAACGGCATATTTTCCCGGAGAGTTGCCCCTCAAGTATCGTCTGCGCTGGAGCGTTTCACTTCCGTGTTCGGGATGGGAACGGGTGGTTCCGCTCCGCTCCAGTCACCACAGGGTTCCTTGTGCGGAGTAGTATACAGCATGGGGAAAGATGATACAAGTGGCGTCGGCTGAGTCTGTCGGGACTGGCCCGCGAACGCTCGGATACGTAGGCTGCAGCGGCTGGCAATACCGCCACTGGCGTGGTCTGTTCTACCGGCCCGGTTTGCCTCAACGGGAATGGCTGTCGCATTACGCCTCGCATTTCAACACGGTCGAGGTCAACAGCACGTTCTATGGCTTGCCGTCCGAAGAATCGCTGCGCCGTTGGGGCGAGACGGTCGGCGATGGCTTCGTGTTTGCGCTGAAGGGCAGCAGACTGGTGACACACGCGCGGCGGTTGGTCAACGTTGCAGTCGAGGTGGAGCGCTTCTGTGAACGCGCGTGTCTGTTACGGAACAGGCTCGGACCGGTACTCTGGCAGCTGCCTCCATCGCTCCAACGCGATGACCGCAGGCTCGAGGGGTTTCTCAGCATGCTGCCTTCTGACATTCAACACGTGATCGAGTTTCGGCATCTCTCCTGGTGGCACGCCGATGTGTATGAACTGCTGCAAGCTCGCGGGGTGGCCATCTGTTGCATTGATATGCCCGGGTTCAGGTCGCCGGCAGTGTGCACGGCGTCATGCGTCTACGTGCGATTTCACGGCCCGGAGCATCTCTACAACGGCAGCTATGATGCTGCAGCCCTGCACGAGTGGGCAACCCGGCTGGTTGGGGTGCTTCCGGTGGGTGGCCGGGTCTACGCGTACTTCAACAATGACGCGGACGCGCATGCCGTGGAGAACGCCTTCACGTTTGTTCAGATGCTAGGCGCTCTTTGAGGGCGGTCACAACGTGGAGAGGCATATTGCACCTGCTCGCTATCTCTTCAGCGTCGGCATTCCGCAGCGCGTTGATCGACGCGTACGCGAGCATGAGGGCTCGCCTTCGCCGCGGACCGATACCGGGCACGGCGTCAAGAATCGAGTTGAACACCGTGGCGCCGTGAAGCCTGCGGTGATAGCTGACGGCAAAACGGTGCGCCTCATCGCGCAACGCCTGCAGGATCATCAGGGCGGGCGAGTCCTGATCGAACGGAGCCGGTTCCGGACTCCCCTCGATAAAGACCTCTTCATGCTCCTTGGCCAGCCCCACCATAGGGATATCGTGTCGTGAGAACGTATTGCGCACGGCCAGTGCGGCGCTCAACTGACCGCGGCCTCCGTCGACCATGATGAGCGACGGGGGTTGCCTCCAATTGGAGTCAGCGCCCGACTCAGTCTTGGGCTGTGCCGTCAGGCGCGTGAACCGTCGGCGCAGCACCTCGGCCAGCATGGCGAAATCATCCTGTCCCTCCACCGCTCGAATCTTGAAGCGGCGATATTCGGATGGCTTGGGCACGCCATCAACGAAGACCACCATGCTTCCCACCGGTTCGGCTCCCTGAAGTGTGCTGATATCGAAACCCTCGATGCGGCGTGGAACCGCCGGGAGGCCGAGGACCTGCTTCAGCTCCCGGAGTCCGGCTTCCCTCGGCGGTGTACCGTCCGCGCCGATGGCTCGCAGGCCCGCCAGCTGCCGCGCGACGCTGTCGGCAGCGTTGTCTACGATCTGTTTGCGCACGCCCCGGCGTGGGGTGGTGATGCGCACGGGGGCGCCGCGCGCGCGGGAGAGCCAACCAGCGATCAACTGCGAATCGTCGACCGCGTGCTGCAGCATCAGCAGAGGTGGCACGGTGGCGGAGTCCCTGTAGTAGCTGAGTATGAAGCTTCTCAGTACTTCTCCAGGGGGAAGCGCTGCAGCCCCTTCCAGCGGGAACGTCTGGCGTCCGAGCACACGACCCTCGCGCACTGAGAAGACATCCACCAGTGCCACGTCCTCATCCTGCGCGACAACGAGGATGTCCTGGTCGCCCCTCAACGCCGTGACGCCCTCATAGCGGTGTGTCACCATTTCGACCGCGCGCAGGCGGTCGCGCAACGCCGCCGCCTTTTCGAAATCCAGCCCATCCGCCGCCGCTTTCATGTCGCGTTGAAGCGATTCCAGCACGTCGGCATGCCGTCCCTGCAGAAACAGTAGAACACGGTCAACTGTTCGGCGGTATTCCTCCCGTGAGACGGCGCCCACACAAGGGCCGGGGCAAAGGCCGATGTGCATATTCAAACACGCCCTGTCTCTGCTGCCGGGCAGAGGGCCCGGGCAGATGCGCAGGGGAAAGGTCTTCCGGATGAGTTTCAGCGTCTCATGCATGGAGCGCGCGCTGGCGAACGGTCCGAAGTAGGCGGACCCGTTGTCGAGCCTGCGCCGCGTGACCGAGACGCGAGGCCAGTCACTCCCCACATCAACCACCAGGAATGGGAAGCTCTTGTCGTCCTTCAGCCGTGCATTGTACTGTGGGCGGTATTGCTTGATGAGGTCGGCTTCCAGCACCAGCGCCTCTTGTTCACTGCCTGCGAGGATGTACTCAATGTCGGCGACCACTTCAACCAGCCTCAGAACTTTCGTACTGAGTCCAGCCTTTCCGCCAAAGTAGCTGCGTACCCTGTTCTTGAGATTCGCCGCCTTGCCCACGTAGACGACATCGCCCGAGTCGTTCCTGAACAGATATACTCCAGGGGCCTCCGGAGCAAGCGCCAGCTTTCTGCTGATCGTGTCTGTCTTCACCATGTCCGATTCTAGCAAGCGCCTTTCAAAGGCAGCAAAAGCAGAGAGCCTGTGGTACAATGAAAACCCCATGAAGCAGGAGATTGCTGCTTTTCTCGACTACCTTACAAGAACCAAAGGGTCTTCGCAGAACACCATCGCTGCGTACCACAACGACTTGACCCAGCTTGCTGACTTCGTGGCATCGGAAGAATCGAAAGGCATCGTCGCGACACGGGAGCAACTCCTTCTCACCTACCTGGCGCATCTCAAGGGCAAGGGCTATTCGCCGGCAACGGCCGCCCGCAAGGTAGCCTCCGCGAGGTCGTTCTTCAAGTACCTTGTCGACACAGGCCGCCTGAGTGAGAACCCGATCCGCAATGTCGCCAGCCCTGCCGTGAATAAGAAGGCGCCTCGCGTCCTCAGCCAGGCCGAGTACCTTCAACTGCTGGCCGTACCTCAGTCGCTGACCTCTCCCGAAGCGCGGCGTGATGTCGTGATGCTCGAGGTGCTCTACGGGACGGGGCTTCGCGCCAGTGAGGTAGTCTCCCTTCAATTGAACGATGTTGATCTTGCCCATGGCGTGCTCTACTGCCGTCAGGGGAAGGCCCATCGCCAGGTGCGCCTCGCTCCGGAACTGTGTGACATTCTCAAGGACTACATCGCGAATGGAAGGCTCGACCTTCTCTACAATGAGAAAGAGACGGCGCTGTTCCTCAACCGGCGCGGTCATCAATTGACGCGTCAGGGGTTCTGGCAGATCGTCAAGAACTACGCCATCAAGGCCGGTCTGGGTGACCGCGTCACACCTCACACCCTTCGGCACACCTTTGCAGTCCGTAAGATGCAGAGTGGCGCGGACCTCCGCGCTGTCCAGCAGGCTCTCGGTCACGCGTACATCTCCAGCACGCGTGTCTACAAACAGCCACTATCGACGGTGAAATAGAACGTATGGGAAAGAAACAGCGCCGGAAGCAACAGCCAGTCAGGACAACTCCCTATGTGGCCTTTGCGGCCACGCCATCCGCGAATTCCCAGTCGGTTGCAGCCGTGGAAACGCGACGGCCGGTTCCGCCAGCTCCCTCCGGGGCTCGGAGCAGGCAGGTGATGTCCTGGCAGGACTTCCGCGAACAGTACAAGCATGTGAACGCTGAGTTGAAGGAGATCGGCATCATTGCGGGCTCCTTCATGGTGGTTCTGCTGATACTGACCGCCATCCTCGGCTGAGCACAGGACGCCTGTATTCCAAGTGGATCTCGAGACAGCGAAGGCGCAGCTCTTCAAGCACCTCGCGTGGGAGATACACGACGCCAGGGTCGTTGAGGCGATGCGTCGAGTACCCCGCGAGCGCTTCATTCCCGAGTCGCAGTACGATTTCGCCTACGACGACCGCCCACTGAGCATCGGGTATGGCCAGACGATTTCACAACCCTACATCGTGGCCATGATGGCCGAGGCGCTGGAACTCAAGGCGACTGACAAGGTGCTCGAGGTGGGTTCCGGCAGCGGCTATGTGTCGGCGATTCTCGGGGAACTCGCGCAAACCGTGGTGGGTGTGGAGATCGTCCCCGAACTGGCGGAGTACTCGGGCATGGTCCTGGCGGAACTCGGCTATGAGAACGTGACCATACATCTGGTATCCAGATCGACTCTTGGCTATCTCCCCGACGCGCCGTACGACGCGATCCTGGTTTCGGCCGGCGCTCCTACGATCCCACAGATGCTCCTCGCACAGCTGAAGTGGGATGGCCGTCTCGTCATTCCGGTAGGCTCCCGGTGGCAGCAGAATCTGGTCAAGTTGACCAGGAAACATGAAGGCGACGTGATTCAGGATCTCGGCGCCTGTTACTTCGTCCCGCTGCTGGGCGAAGGCGCCTGGAACAGCTGATTGCCGGAAGAAGGAATGCCCCCAAGGGGATTCGAACCCCTGATCTCCAGCTTGAAAGGCTGGCGTCCTTGGCCTCTAGACGATGAGGGCGTGGCACACACTAAGGAAAGACAGGGAGAGCGTCCAGACCGCACGTCTCGTCGAAACCGAGCATCAGATTCATGTTCTGGACGGCCTCACCCGCTCCACCCCGTACAAGGTTATCAATAGCGCTGATTACGAGCAAGCGGTCGGTGCGCGCATCATACGTCGGATACACATGGCAGTAGTTGCTGCCCCACACATGTTTCGTTGCCGGTGGAAGGCTCACCACCTTCACGAAGCGGGCTTCAGCATAGAAGTCACGGTACACCTGGGTGAGCGCGGCTCGAATATCGCCACCGCGCCCGCCCCAACCGGCCGCCAGTCTGGCGTAGCATGAACTCAGGATGCCGCGGCTCATCGGTATCAGGTGAGGCAGAAATAGCACTTCGCCGGCGGTTCCGCAGAGCCGCTTCAACTCCTGCCTGATCTCCGGCATGTGGCGGTGTCCGTCAACCGCATAGGCGGACACGCTCTCGTTACACTCTGCGTAGTGTGTGGTCAGCGTGAGACTTCTGCCCGCACCGCTCACACCTGACTTGCTGTCGATGATTATGTCGCCTTCTACCATTCCCGCAGCCAACGCGGGGGCCAGCGCCAGGATCGCCCCCGTCGGGTAGCAGCCTGGATTCGCAACGAGAGATGCCTGGCGTATCTGCTCTCGATACAGTTCGGGCAAGCCGTAGACCGCCGATTCCAGCAAGTCCGGATGTGGGTGCTCAACTCCGTACCAGGACTCGTACTCCTGACGGCTCTTGAGGCGGAAGTCCGCACTCACGTCGATGACGCGGACACCCTTTGCCAGCAACGGTGCACACGCCTCGGCGCTCGCCTTGTGAGGCATGGCCGAGAACGCGACGTCGACGGGTACATCCAGTTCCGGCTTTATCACCATGTCGGCGGCGGCGAGGTGGGGAAAGACATCCGAGAGGCGGCTGCCAGCCGCACTCCGTCCCGTCACGCACACCACATCAACCAGCGGGTGCCGCAACAGGATACGGGCCAGGTCCACTCCGATGTACCCGGTGACGTTGATGATTCCGACTCGTGCGCGCGCCATAGTTGCGAAGGAGCATTATACACTACCCGCGGCCGACCATGGCCGTCGCACGTGTCGACGTCATTCGACCGAACCTTTGACGGCAAGTGGGCTTTGCTGTAAATTACCCCTTTCATTCTCTCGCTACGGAGGATTGCCGCAATGCCGAAGATCTATTTCATCGACGTCACCAACCGCGACGGGGTCCAGACCGCGAAGCTGGGCCTTTCGAAACTGCAGAAGACGATGATCAACCGATACCTCAACAAGATGGGGGTATTCCAGTCCGAGTTTGGCTTCCCCACCACCAAGCATGAAGTGAACTATCTGACCGCTAACCTGGACCACCAGGACAACGGTCACATGCGGCCGCTAAGGCTGTCCGGATGGCTTCGCGCCACCGAGGACGACGTTCGGCTCGCGTTCAAAATGGTCCCGAAGTTGAAGCACCTGGCTCTGTCGATTTCCACGAGCCAGCAGATGATTTACGGCAAGTGGGGAGGCAAGGTTAGTGAGGACGACGTGATCAAAGGGATGGTGAAGGCGCTGCAGACCGCGAGGTCGCTCGGGGCTGAGTCGGTGGGCGTGAACGCCGAGGACGCGTCGCGTACCAATCTGGACTTCCTCATCAGGTTTGCCCGTGCGGCAAAAGAGAACGGCGCCGATCGGATTCGTTACTGCGATACGCTCGGCTTCGAGAACCCGTTCACGATCTACGATACCTTGAAGACGCTGGCGGAGACCATCCAGATGCCGCTCGAGGTACACTGCCATGGCGACCTCGGCATGGCAGTGGGCAACTCGCTGGCCGGAGCCAAGGGTGTCATCGACGGTGGGCAGGATGTCTACATCAACACCACCATCAATGGCATCGGCGAGCGTGCCGGCAACGCGGACCTGGTGGCTACCGTTTTGGCCGTGACCAAGTCAAAGGGATTTGGTGGCAAGTATGAACTGGGCAGGCCGATCGATCTCAAGCGGTCGTGGCGCACCGCCCAGTACGCCAGCTACGCATTTGGCGTGCCCATCCCGATTAACCAGCCAGGTGTGGGCTCGAACGCGTTCGCGCATGCGTCCGGCATCCATGCGGACGGCGTGCTGAAGGATCCCGAGAACTACGAACTGTACAGCTACGAAGACCTCGGCCGAGGCGAGCCCGAGATGGTTGAGACCGGCCGCGAGATCTGCTCCGGTGAGTATGGCGGCGTCTCCGGTTTCCGCCACCTCATGGGCCGGATGGCCGTTTCCTTCGAGGATGCTGAGGACGCGCGCCGCAAGGTGGAGCTTGTGCGTTACGCCAACGTTCTGGCCCAGAAGCCGCTGGTGACCGATGAACTCAAGTTCATCTGCCGCTACCCGGACGTCTCGCGAAAGCTGATGACCCTGGTTCCAGAAGTCTAGTCCGTCATGCAGGTGGCCGCGGACGCTTGACAGGCGTCCGCGGCCACATCGATAATAGGGCCGTCGCTGAGCGGGCGTAACTCAGCGGTAGAGTTCCTGCTTCCCAAGCAGGCTGTCGCGGGTTCGAATCCCGTCGCCCGCTCCACAATTTGCTTACGTCCCTGCTTCGGCCGTGCTGTCCGTTCGTGCAAGCCGGTCCCCCTTCATGCGGTCCCATTGTGGGCGCCATGGCGAGGCATGACGTGCACGAGAGTCACAGGATTGCAGGACGGAGGACATACATGCTGAGAGGCAGGCGTTTCACACAACGACTACTTCCCGTGATGGCCCTTGTTCTGGTCATCTCTCCCGTCCTCTCCTGTGGGATGGTAGATACCGTCATCGATGGCGTGTCCGGGGTGCTGCCGGGTGGTGAGGCGGAGGGCACGTCCGAGCGCGGACCCGATCGTCCGACCGGCACTCTCGCCGTCGGCCCATCTATCGTTGCCACCTCGCAGGTTATGGAACCTGGTGGTGGAGTGCTCACCGTCGTCAAGGCTGGCGACCCCCTGGATGGGATGATCATTCAAGTCCCACCCGGGGCGCATCCGTCCCCGTCGCAGTACAACGTCTCCTCGGCGACAGTGCTCCAGCATACCTTCGGACCGCATTTTCAGCCCGTTACGCCGCTCATCGCCATCGAGAATGGTGGCGGCTACGCGGAGGAGCTGATTGAGGTGCGCATTCCGGTGGATGTCCCACCGGATCACTTCGCCATGGCCTTCTACTACGACGAAACGAATGGGACGCTCGAGGGCATTCCATCAGTCGTCCGGGACGCGGACTCCATCACAATCGTCACGCGACATTTCAGCAGACTGTTGGTGAGCATCGTCAAGAACACCGTCCTTGACGACCTGGTTAAGAAGGGTATCGATTCCGGATTCCGCCCGGGCGGCGACGACTGGCAGTTCGTGAACCGGGGCTCCTATATCGCCAGTGCGGGACACTGTGCTGGCCAGAGCCTTACCGCCCTCTGGTACTACTGCGAGCGGCCTGACGGCGCCGACCCCTTTCTCTGGAACTTGTACGACAACAACGGCGCCAAACCAGCAACCCCCGGCTTCTGGGAAGACGATTCACTCGGGTACCGCCTCGCATCCAGGGTCCAGGTTGAATTGGGGGACTCATGGATGAGCTTTGCGAACCAGTTCATGGGAGGTCTGGCCGGCGCCAACGACGAGGCAACTTTCCGGGCATTCGCATACGCGATGCTTCTCACCGGTGAACCGCAACTCGTCTATATCTACGCGACTGCCGGTGGCGGCCATGCGATGATCATCTACCGAGTCGATGCTAAAGGACTCCATATCGCCGATCCGAATTATCCCGGCAACTTGGAGCGCAGGATCGCGTACGCGAACGGCCAATTCGCGCCGTACAACTCAGGTGCGAACGCTGATGAGATCGCCGCCGGCCATGGCAAGGCGTACGATCTCATTGGGTACGTCGCCAAGACAGCTACGGTGGATTGGAACCGGATTGCACACTACTGGAGGGGGTTGAAGAGCCGCACGATTGGTTACGACCGCTTTCCAGACTACGCAGTGGTCGTCGTCGCTGACGATGGAAGCGAAACACCTCTTATTGACGGTTTCGAGTCCAAGGAAGAGAACATCCTGATCCGTGTGACGGGCAGCATTCCGATTGGTACGAGAGTCTTCCGAGACGGCGTCAGACTTCAAGCGGACGCAGCGGGCAAGTACCCGCTTGAAGCTGGCAATAATGTCATCGGCATTTCTATCTGGGGTGATGTAAATAACAACCCGCAGAGCCGATTGTACAAGTACATCGACTTCCAGTACTTCAACATCTGGTACGGGCCGAAAGAAACGACTGGCTGCAAGGGATGGGCCCTCGAATCCGTGACTCCTGACTGGGCGCCCAAGGAGAAGAAGTGGGGCGACCAGTATGAGACGAACTACCTGTTCAGTGCCACCGACGGAGCCTTCAGCGCATCGGGACGTCTGTGGATCGGCGAGGAGACGGATCAAGGTGCCGGCGCTCTTGAGGCCTGGGTGCTCTTCTCGCACGAAGGCACGTGGACGCCTCTGCCGCCATGCATTCCCTTCGGAGAGACCACTACGATCACGCTCAATCTGCACAGTCCCGTGGTCGGCATCGACGGCACTCCGGCCCATGACAGGGGCTGGGCTGCCTCCTATGCACACCTGTGGGTGAATATCAATGACTGGGAAGGTCTCTACCTCGAGGATTCAGATACCCTTCGAGCTGCTTCCAGCACCTGGGAAGGCGCGACCGAATCGATGGTTTTCGAGTTCAACCTCACGGAGCTCGCCTACGGACAGCCGAAGGAAGGTGAGGTCATCGAAGTGGCTGTCTGGTTCGGAGCGCTGAACGGCGATGGCTGCTATCGCTACAAGTACGTGTATCACCAGTGACGAACGGCTGCCTGCGCTGACGGCCTCACCGTCAGCGCAGGCATGAGATATCCGCAGGGGGAGCCGGCAGACGCTCAAAGCGGATGCCAGCTTCGTCGAACAGCTCGGTGAAAGCCTCTTCCGAATACGTGCCGTATGTGACGAAGCGCGCGATGCGCGCGTTGATAAGCATCTTCGCGCACAGCACACACGGAGAATGCGTGCAGTAGATGGTGGCGCCCGAAAGGCTGATACCGTGCAGCGCCGCCTGAATGATTACATTCTGCTCGGCGTGTATGGCCCGGCATATCTCGTGCCGTGTCCCTGATGGAATGCCCAGTTGGTCCCGGAGACAGCCGAGTTCCAGACAATCTTTCAGCCCGGCCGCGGCGCCATTGTATCCGGTCGTCAGGATATGCTTGTCACGCACCGCCACCGCACCTACATGGTGACGCAGGCACGTCGACCGCTCGGCCACCACGGATGCGATCTTGAGAAAGTACTCGTCGATACCTGGCCGGGCCGCTGTACTCATATCACCGCCTCCAGCACACGTTCCGCCTGGCGCCGCAATTCCACCAGTGTACCTTCATTCACAAGTGTTATGTCGGCTATTGCGATCGGCCCTCCCTTGTTGAGCATCTCGATCTCAGCCCGGTCGCGGGCAATCACTTCGGCGGCCGATAGTGGGCGCACAGGCCGGGTCGCGAGACGTAGCTGCCGCGTTGCCGGTGAAGCCGTCACCGCCACGACCACCAGCCGATCGCCGAACCGTTCCTTCATGACGAGATACTCCTCCCACGAGTACAGGCCATCGACTACCACGCTGCCCTGCCCTAGCGCAGCCGCGATTCGAGTGAGGTTGAGGATGGCATAGGCGGCCATGCCATGCGTGGCCCGCATCTCTTCACGCACGACCCGCTCGTTTGCCTCATTGACCGGAAGCCCGCGGCGAGCCAGTTCGTCCTGAGTGACGTCACCGAAGTGTATGTAGGTCAATCCCTGTTCCGTCAGAAACGTCGCGACCTCTGACTTGCCAGCTCCCGGCATTCCCACAATAGCAGCAATGCGGTTAGTCATAAAAACAGCGCACCGTCCTTCGTTGCATTTTGTGCCGAACCTATTATATACGCATACCCGTCCCGCGAAGGCCCTCCATGCCGGGTGTACGAGGCATATGTCCTTCGGCTACAATGAGGCCGCGACACAACGCATCACGCAATGAGCAACAACATTCTCACCGATCAGGATATCCGCGCCCGGCTGTCTGCTGCACCCCCTCTGCTCGAGGGTCTCATCGATCCATCAACGCAGATTCAACCGTGCGGCGTGGACCTCACGGTTCGCATCGTGTCTCGTTTCGCATCGGGCGGAGCCGCCGATTTCGACAACGGGCACCGCGTGCTGGCCGACCGAGAGGTGCTGACATGGAAAGACGGAGCGATCGACCTGCCACCAGGGCCGTACCACATCGTCTACAACGAGATCGTCAATCTGCCGAATGATGTCATGGCCCTCGCCTACCCTCGCTCAACTCTGCTCCGGTGCGGCGTCACTGTGTTCACGGCGGTATGGGATCCGGGGTACTCGGGGCGGGCGGAGGCGCTGCTGGTTGTGCACAACCCCGCTGGTTTTCGGCTCTACGAGGCCGCGCGTGTGGTTCAGCTTGTCTTCACCCGGCTGGGAAGTGAGGTGGCATCAGGGTACCGTGGCCGTTTCAACGGAGAGAACCTTCAACCGCGACCGCATCGCTATGATCCCCGCAGGCGGGATGCCTAGCGGAGCCGCACTGCGCCCCCTGCGCCTGCTCATCACCATGCCGCCTGGTGGTATCGGCAGTTCCCCGCTACATCGTCACCCCCGTGTGGCGGCGTGACAGCCGCATCGCGCAATGCCGTCGCTTCGGCGGAGTCATTACGCTCCCCTGGGTGCGTCGCGACCACGCAGAGACTCTGCTAAGCTTTGACACGCGCTGACGCACGAGGAGGAACGGAATGCTGATGCAGCCGGCCACGCCGCACATGGTTGACCAGTGGAAGGCGATCTGGCGCGAGTACCGAGACAGGCTGCACCCCAATCGCAAGTCCGGTGCGCAGGTGGTTGCCTATCTCAGAGGGAAGTACTCCCTGCGGGAGTTGCATGATGATGCCGCTCTGCGAGTGGTAACTGACAACGTGCTCCACAATGCACCCCTTGCGATGAAGCTGCCCGCCGGCACGGTGCCGGCCGCTGTGGCATTCATCGTGGAGCGGTCCGGCGAGGGAGAAGTCCTCTACCGGAACCAGGATGATGTCTTCAGAGGCAACAGCATCTTCGCCGGCGTAGACCTCGTATCAGGCTGTTTCTTCGTTGAAGGGAGCAGCCTGCTGCACGATGAGCTGCACGCCTTTCAGGGGCTTGATGCCGCGGACATACAGAACTACTTCCTGGTAGCCGAATACATCTCATCTCTGAGGAGATTCGACCTCCTGGAACACGTCGTGTCCTGAACGTTGGGGGCCGAACGGCGGTCGACGCAGCGCCAGAATGCACCGCTGCATCGATAGGGTGACATCCGCGCCCCGCTCCCCAACTGCGAAGACCGAACTGGACCGGCTGCCCCGCGTCAACGACGTTCACTGGCGGGCGCGGCGCCAGGGAAGCCGGCTACAGTCCACCAGTCTAGACGCCGTTCCCCGTCGTGGGGATGAACTTGCCCAGTTCCTTTCTGATTGTCATCCAGTGGTACAGGTATACGGGGATGCCCACGAACACCAGGGCGAGGGCGGTGGCGAGCTGCCGCTGGCGCCGCGCCTTGACGACGTCGATCTCCTGCTGCTGCGTGCTCCAGCGTTCGTAGTCTTCCAGCCAGCTTTTGAGTTGAGCCTGCTCCTGTTCGGTCAACTCAACCGTCCCTGCCACGTCTTTCACTCTATCGATGGAATAGGGCATCGGGGGTTGCCTCGCCCACAGTTGCTCTTCAGCGTCCGCCTGGGTGAGTATGGTGGACTTGAGGATAAGCTCGAATGCCTGGACGCTGCCGGCGATGAGCAGTCCCAGGCCCACCAACGTAGCTACATAGAGATAGACCGTACGAACGGTCCAGCTTCTGCCTTTCTCAATAGCCATGAGTCTCCTTCGGCCGTCCTGTCCGATTCGCTGCTGCAAGGGACGGCAGCCCTATTGTAGCGCGCATCCCGCGGTGTACGTCGAGCCGAGGCTGCGGCATCACGACGGCGTTCAACGTCCGGGAAGAGCAGGGACTCCTTTGACCGTCGATGCGCGGCGGTGCTAATGTGTCCTATCGAATACAGCCACTCGTCTCACACGCGGTGTGGGATGCGGCGCCTGGCGCGCCGAAAGGCGGAGGCAAGTGAGTCAATTCCAGAACGATTTTGAGCGATGGTTCTCAGGCAGCCAGCGTGGCTCCGGTGGACGGCAACGGAAGCATGGGGGACGGGCCTTCATCGTTGCCGCGGTAGTACTGGCGCTCATTGCAGTAGCCGCCATCGGGAAAGGCATCTATACGGAGTGGCTCTGGTTTGATGCGCTCGGCTACTCTGCCGTCTACAGCAAGATCCTGGGGACCCGCTTCCTGCTGTTCTTCTTAGCCGTGTTGCTGTTTTCGGCGCTCTTCGCCGGCAGTATCGTCATCGCGGGGAGGCTTGCACCACGTGGGAACGCCCCGGGTGCTGCGCAGCCGCTGCTCCCGTTCCTGCGGTCGCTGTCCAGGGCCGCCGTCATCGCCATCACAGCCTTTCTGGCGCTCCTGTTCGGCGCCGCGGCGCAGGCGAACTGGGAGACAGTGCTCCGCTTCACCAGTGGACAGGCATTCGGTACAACGGACCCCGTGTTCTTCAAGGATGTCGGTTTCTACGTCTTCTCCTTGCCTTTCTTGAGCTTCCTGCGTGGCTGGCTGCTCACCGCAGTGGTGTTCACGCTCATCGCGACGATCGCTGTGTATGCCGTGAGCTACAGCACGCAGCGGAAGAGTTTCGACAACTCACGCCCGGTGTTGGTGCACGTGGGCGCGCTGGTCATGGCCGTTGCTCTGTTGGCTGCCATGAGCTACTGGCTGGGCATCTGGGAACTGGTCTATTCTCCCAGGGGAGCTGTCTTTGGCGCCAGCTATACGGACATGACCACCCAGGTTCCGGCACAGTGGATTCTACTGGTGGCGACGCTGTTGCTGGGGGCTACGGCGCTGATCTCTCTTGTGCGCCGCCGCGTTCGCTGGGCTGCGTATGGCATTGGACTGTGGATCATCCTCGGCATCATCGTCGGCCAGGTGATTCCCGGACTGGTGCAGCGGCTCCAGGTGGAACCGAACGAACTTGAACTCGAGACTCCGTATATCCAGAACAACATCGTGGCGACACGTGAGGCCTTCGCGTTGAACCGCATCGTTGAGGAGAGCTTCACCGCCGAGCCTATGCCATCGGCCGAGGGCATCGCGGCGGAGGAAGTCACCATCAAGAACATCCGGCTGTGGGACC
The DNA here is from genome assembly GCA_040766535.1 of Dehalococcoidia bacterium. GTDB lineage: Bacteria > Chloroflexota > Dehalococcoidia > GIF9 > AB-539-J10 > SKVJ01. Next base: position 14,987 of record JAXGQG010000007.1, read on the forward strand.
ACCGGCCGCTTCTGTCCACCTACAACCAGATTCAGACCATCCGTACGTACTACGACTTCCTCGATGTTGACATCGACAGGTATACCATCGATGGCGACTATCGCCAGGTGATGCTGGCGGCGCGCGAGCTCTCCAAGGAGAAGCTGCCCAGCATCGCTCAGACGTGGCTGAATCAGACGTTGCAGTACACCCATGGGTACGGGGTTGCCATGAGCCCGGTCAACGAGATCAACCGGGAGGGCGGTTTGCCCAACCTGTGGTTGAAAGACATTCCCACCGTCGGCGTAGTGCCGCTGACCAGACCGGAGATCTACTACGGAGAGAAGACAACCGACTACGTGATTGTCGGGACCGATACGGAGGAGTTCGACTACCCGGTCGGGGACACCAATGCCTGGACCAAGTACGAGGGTACGGGCGGAGTACCCATAGGTGGTCTCTTCCGCAGGGCGATGTACGCGTGGCAGTTCTCAGATTTCAACATGCTCATCAGCTCACAGATCACTCCTGACAGCCAGGTGATGTACCACCGCCAGGTACGGGACCGCGTTGAGCGCATCGCTCCGTTCCTGAGCACCGACACCGACCCGTACGTGGTCATACTGGATGGACGGCTGTTGTGGGTGATCGACTGCTACACCACCAGCACCAGGTATCCGTACTCCGATCCGCTTCCCAACGGCGTCAATTACATCCGGAACAGCGTCAAGGCGGTGGTCGATGCCTACAACGGAAGCGTGGACTTCTACGTCACTGAGCCAGATGATCCGATACTGAAGACCTACGAGGCTATCTTCCCGGACCTCTTTCAGCCGATGGACGCGATGCCAGCCGGCCTCCGGGCGCACCTGCGCTACCCCGTGGACATGTTCCAGGTGCAGGCGGATGTCTTCCGCACCTACCACATGGAGGATGCCCGCGTCTTCTACAACAAGGAAGACCTGTGGGCGGTGCCCCGTGAGTTCTACGGTTCTCAGGAACAGCCCATTCAGCCCTACTACATCATCATGCGCCTGCCCGGGGAGTCCAGCGAGGAGTTCCTGCTCATGCTCCCGTTCACTCCGGCGAACCGCAATAACGCCATCGGCTGGCTGGCGGCGCGCTGTGATGGAGACGAGTATGGTTCTCTGCTCGTCTACAGGTTCCCCAAGGATCGACTCATCTATGGGCCGAGCCAGATCGAGAACCGCATACAGCAGGATACCGAGATCACGGAGCAACTGGCGCTGTGGAGCCGCGGCGGTTCACAGGTGATTCACGGCAATCTGCTGGTTATACCGGTTGCGAACTCCACGCTGTATGTCGAAGGGGTCTTCCTCCAGGCGGATGCCGGAGGTCTGCCCGAGTTGAAGCGGGTGATTGTTGCCGCGGGCGATGAGATCGCCATGCGTGAGACGCTGGAAGAGGCGTTGAGCGAGATCTTCGGCAGCGGCACGGTGCCCCCGGGCACACCACAGCCGCCGGGGCCGGGCCCGGAGACTCCAGGAGATGTAGCGGCTCTCGTCGAGCGGGCACAGGCACACTTCGCGCAGGCTCAAGAGTACCTGAAACAGGGCGATTGGGCAGGTTATGGCGCTGAACTCGAGGCGCTTCAGGCAGTGCTCGCCGAGCTGGCGCGGTTGACAGAGGAGTAGGCAGCGGCGCCGGATTCACGGAGTAACGGCTTTCACGCGTGCTGCTTGATGGCCTCAACGAGGCTCCGCATCTCGCGGAGCCTCGTCAGTTGTCCGGGAGTGAGCGCCTCTTCATATTCCTCGAGTGCCAGTTCGAGGCGTTCTCGGGGCAGATCCCGCACCTCTCCACGGCGTCCTCGCCGCGGGGCGCGGATGGAAGGTTCATCCTCGATGGATGGTTCGTATTCCTCATCGTCGACCTCGAACGCAGGTCTGCGGACAGGCGGCTCCGACCGTTCGGGCCGGGTGACATAGGTTCGCCCGGATGATATCCGCGGAGAAACCTGCTCGTCGTCGGCATAGTAGTCGCGGACGGGTTCCACGGCTGCCGCCGAAGGGCGTTCCCGGCGGGTCCGGCGGGCAGGCATCTCGTCGTCGAAGGCGCCGGCAGGCTCCTGGGAGGCGGGCCGTCGGCTTGAGGCTTCCGGAGACAGGCCCGCGTCTGACTGCGGCCGCAGGCGCCCGGGAGTCCTGTGTGCCGAAGGAGCGTCGAATTCCGGGTCGTACGGTTCAGCTTCGTCGTAGTAGGCTCGGCGTACCACCCGCGGACGTTCCACGCGTTCGTACCGCACGGCACGTCGGGGACGCTCATACGCATCACCATCGTAGTCGAAGTCATCTTCGTACCGACGGCTGCGCCTAGAACGGCGTTGTTCCCTCACAGGCGCGGGCCGGAAGAGCACGCCGGCGACGATATCGCCCAGATCCATGATCACGCCGTCAAGAGGTGAGAGCAGCCGCGAGAACCAGAAAGGCGGCCGCCCACGCGTTCCCAACGCAGCCTGCAACAGGCAACCACCGGCGGCGTAGATGAACGCCAGGTTCATGAGGAAGGCCACGGCAATCAGGACAAGCAGTGCCCATGCGGCGAACCCGGTGGCGGTGAACGAGCCAAGCACGATACGAAGTACCAGCGCCCCGACGCCGAACATGGCCCCCAGCAGGAAGTAGAGCACCAGACGCAGCTCGGCAGGCTCAGCCCAGCTCAGCGGCATGGTGAGGTCTATGGCGCCCTCATTGCCACGGCGGGACAGGAAGAACAGCACTGCGCCGACACCGAGAGTGGCGCACGCGAGTGCGGCCAATAGCGATGGAGAGAGCAGACCCGCAATAGTGTTCATCATGATTCAATCACACGTGGACCTTCAGGCGTTGCGCCGCGTTTGATAGGGTATCAGGTGAATGGTCTTCACAACCACCGTCCGAAAGTGACCTGCTGGACTCGGACGGCACCCGCGTGCGTTCATCTGCATGTACAACGCGGCGGAGGCGCAAAAGGTTGCGGCGTGGTGTACAGGTCACGGTAGCAGCAATACAGCTAACCAGCTTTGCACCACTATGACTTGAACGTGCGACTGATTGACACCCCTACGGTGCGGACGTATAATCGCCACACGTACATGAGGGTGAAGCTGAAGACGGAGCAGTTGAACGAACTCAAGAGACAGTTGCCCTTCGAAGTCGTGCTAGACCAGCCACGGGATGTGAAGGGCTTCCTCGAGATACTGGGTCACAACATGCCGTGGAGTGATTCAGGCTACAGCAAGTTCGGCGATCCTCTCAAGCGCCCAAACCGCGTTGCGTTCTCGGTGGAACAGGTCGACGATGGCTACATCTGTGATGTGCATCCGGCGTTTGCGTGCTACATTTCCGGGATGCTTGACCACCGCAACCGGGACTAGTCCCCGTCTCCAATCATGGGCCGTTAGCTCAGCTGGCAGAGCACCTGACTTTTAATCAGGGTGTCGTGGGTTCGAATCCCACACGGCCTACTCGTTAGTTCCTCCTTGTCCATTGGCATCTAGCCAGAATCTCCGGCGGACACTTGCTCCCGTTCTGCCGCGAAGAGTCTGTCAAGTTCCTCAACCGCCGGGACAATGCGCTCGTGTATGCTATGGCCATTCGGCGGCTGAATCTTGGGTTCATTGGAGGTAGATCATGGCCAAGACGGTGGCACATATCTGTATTCTGGTAGCCGACATCGATCGGGCGATTGCGGATTTCAGCCGGATCTTCAATGCTGTCGCTCCCGGATTGACGCGGGACCCGGTGGTGAAACAGGAGACGTTCACCGAGGATGAGAAGTACATCACGGCGTTCTTCGGGGCAGCCGGCGACGGCTGCGACATACAGTTGCTGCAGCCGCCTGATGAGGATTCTCCACTGTACCGAAGGCTGCGGAAGCACGGCGAAGGGATTCACCACATCGCCTTTTGCACCGCTCATCTGGAGGATACGTACCAGGCACTCAAGCGTGATGGGGTGTCCGTGAGCGACCGGCTCTACGCTGAGCATCCCGACGGAGGCGACAGCACGGACGTGCGGCACTGCTGGATACTGCCGGCATCAGCCCACGGGGCGCTCATCGAACTCATCGACAGCTACAACGTGGTGAACGGATTGCTGACGAAGGCAGACTGAGGAAGTGCGTGATTCCCGTGAACCGCGCCATTTCCGTTTCCGATCGGAAAGCCCTAGACTTCTATGCCCTGAGTGGAACAACTATGGATGACGAATTCCTCGATGTAGAAATGGCCGACGACAGCGTCGACGGCGCCGACCCTGAACTGGACATCGTACTGCAGGATGTGAACAGGTAGTTCCGCGATCCTCCGGTGGCAGCCTCTCCCCGCAGCACGGCGCTGTTCTACTCGGCCTCGTCAGTGTGCTGCGTTACCGGCTTGATGAACGTGACGAGCAGTCCTGACGCGACCGCAAAACCCGCGCACACCAAGAACGGCATAGAGTAGCTGCCAAGCGCATCGTAACACCACCCGGTGAACACCGGGCCGGTGGCGCTGCCCAGTCCTATGCCCAGGCCGGTCGAGCCGAGTATCGCGCCATGCGCCCTGAGCCCAAACAACTCCGCCACTATGTGTGAGTTCAGCGGGACAACCCCGCCGAAACCAAAGCCAAAGACCGCGGCGCAGGCGAACAGCGCCCAGTCCTGACGCAACAGGCTGAATCCCACCAGACTGAGGGCCAGTAGAACGAACTGAGAGAGAAGCAGTCGTTTCGAGCCATAGCGGTCAGCCATGCTGCCGATGCCGACGCGGCCGGCAACGCTCAGAGCGCCGATTGCGGTCATGGTGGCCGCAGCCTGAGACGACGGCAGGCCAAGACCGGTGGCATGGACGACGATATGTACCATCACGGAATGGACCGCGAAGCCGAATCCGAAGAAGGTCGCCAGCAGCAGCCAGAACTGGCGCATCCGCTTCGCCTCTCCCGCCGACACTCCGCCAGGTGACCGGTCGGCGCCTGTTGCGCTGGAGGCTTCCGCGTCGCCCAGCGGCCGCAGTCCGAGTTGCCATGGATCACGGCGCAGCAGCTGTGCCGTGAGTGGTATGACCGCGAGCAGGAGGATGCCGACCGCTACGAAGGAGGAACGCCATGACAGAGTCCTGATGAGCCAGTCCGCGAAGGGCGGCACGAGCATGGTGCCGAATCCAACACCTCCCATGACGATGCCGGTCATCAGCCCTCGGCGCGCACGGAACCAACGCGCCACCGTCGACATCAGCGGCACCGGCCCTCCGCTAACGCCCGCCCCGATCACCACGCCGAAAAGCAAATACAACTGCCAGACGCTGCTGATCCGTGAGACCAGTATGAATCCTGCGCCCAGCAGGATACCGGACACGGTCAGTATGACGCGAGGACCGAACCGGTCGGTCAGCCTGCCAACCCCGAGCGAGAAGAGCCCCTGCACCACCATGTTGACCGAGAACGCGGCGGAAGTCACTGCCCTGTTCCAACCAAACTCATGCTGCAATGGCGCGAAGAACACGCTGTAGCTGAACATCGCACCTGAGGACACCGTCATCATGACGAGGGCCGCGGCAACAACTATGTAGCCATAGAAGACACGACTCTGCGCAACGGAAGCTACTCTCTTGATCACGATGGTAGCCCGACTCCCGCCGAGCGCCTGTTCGGCGCGCAGAAGATGGACGACTGGCCGCACGAGTGCGGCCGCTCATACTGTACTCTCCTGTGCTGCGAACGTCCATCGCTCGGTCTTCCCTCGCACAGGTGCGGGACGGGAACGAATGGACAAACCTCCGTCTGCGGGTGTAACCTCGATGCGCAGCGCGATACGTTCGATTCGCCGCAAGAAGGACTCGAGTGGCCTCAACTGAAGAGACACCGCTCACTGAAGCCCCCAAACCGTCGTTTACCGCGAGGGTCAAGCGATGGTTGCAGAAGCTGGCGTGGCGCACGTTCGCCATAGTGCTGCTCGTGGTCGGCATCCTGGTGGCCGCCGCGTTTCTCGGCGTTGAGCCGCTTGCCACCTACAAGGAGATGGTGCACCAGCGCATCGTTGCGCTCGGTCAAGCCGTCGGCATCGAACCCTCCGTCACGTACCCGAGGCAACAAGTCTTCACTGGCACGTACAGGACCGAGGTGCCGGTGCTCGAGATGCAGCAGACCATCACCTTCGACGGCGACACGCTCACCGTGGTTGACTCGTACGCCGGCACCGTGATCTACAGTTACACCGCCACCATGATCTCGGCGGAGGAAGGGTCGCTCCTGCTCGAGGATGTCGGAACTCAGCAGCTAACCGAGGTCCCGCTGCAGTACGTCGCCGATGCCGATTGCCTCATCCTCTATCCCCAGGGGAGGCAACGCGAGGGCGTGACGTATTGTCGTTAGCCACGCCAGCCGCAAGACCACCCGCTGGCTGATGGATCCCGGTTCCGTCAACCCACTCACCTGCTGAAGGCCCCTGACAGACAAACAGACGCGGGGACCATGCGGTCCCCGCGTCTGTTCCGTAGTTCAGTTCGTGCGAAAGTACGCACGTCCAGGTTGATCGAGTCTACATTCCCCCGGGCCCGACAACGCGTCTCCGGGTAGCCTGCACGCGCCTTGGCGGTACGCCCTGGATGTTCTGGGCAACCGACTCACCATACCGCACGGTGGTTCCGGTGCCCACACCGCGCATCGCCGCCTCCATTTCCTGAAGGTGGCGCTGGTGCATCTCGCCCCGTTCACGCTCCTGACGCTCGTGCATCGTGCCGCGTTCCTGCGCCTGCCGGCGGAACAGTCCCTCCCAGCCCCCTACCTGCACCTCACTGCCCGCGGCTGAGGATTGCGAATACGTGGGCGCCTGGGCGGTGCTCTGAGAGCCAGCCTGTTCACGTGGCTTGGTGCCGGGCAAGGACTGGTTCAGGAAGTCCTTGATGGTGCTCAACATGGAGTTGTCATCCACCTGCGCCTGCGGTTTGGCGGTAGTGCCAGGCGCAGGCTTGGTGAGCGACCCCTTCAGCAAATTGAGCAGTTCTCCGGCCAATCGATCGGTATCTCTCTCGTCTGCCATGACTACCTCCTACCGCTTGATGACCTTGCCGAGGATCCACAGCAAGAGTATGGCGCCAACCAGGGCCGCCAGGAACGAAACCAGGATGCCACTGCTGCCGGCGGCGCCGAGAAGACCCAGCAGGTAGCCGCCGATGATGGCGCCGACGATTCCAACGATTATGTCACCAACAAGCCCGAACGGTCCGGCCTTGCCGAGAATCCGGCGAGCCAGGAACCCGATCACTGCACCGATCACCAACCAGATGAGCAACGCATATACCGGCATCGTCACGCTCCTTTCGTACTGTTCTCTCCGCCTGCCCTTCCGGAAGGCAGGCACCCTCTCATTTCCGAGTCTAGGCCCATGTGCTGCAAAGGTCAATGTGTATATCCACACGGCCTCCCGGACTGCTCCGCAGGATATTCACCGGACCGCCGCGCTCAATGCCCGGTCAGCCATTCACCCGGCTACGGCCCGCGTCTGACCAGATCGGATGCCTTATGTACGATCGGGTTGTTGCCCACGCGGTAGCCCCACTCGCGTCCGGGCAACCGCTCAAACTCCGAGTTCTCCGGTATCAGGCCCAGCTTGATCGCCTGCTCGAATTCAGCCTCCATGCTCTCACGCTTGCCCGGACGGCCGAACGCATTGCGCAGTGCAGCCAGTTCCTCGGGAGTGAACGTGTGGACATCGACGAGACGTGCCGATGTCGGCGTGAGTCCATAGCGACGAGCCTCCCTGAACGCCTGCTCTTCGCTGACTGCGGAGAAGGTCTTCAGGCCATTCTCGGTGTCGACCGCCCAGTTGCCGATGGTCCTCCCTGGTACTATCCCCGCCTGTCGTGCCGTCTTGCGCGCCGCAGGGGCCGAGGGCGTTGGCGGCCGCACAGCAACCGGCCGGACGATCACCTTCTTGATCCCCGCGAAGGACTCCATCTCCTGCAGGTGCCGCTTCTGTATCTCGTCGCGCTCACGCACATGTCTGGCGTACATCTGCTGGCGTTCCTGTTCCTGCCGCAAGTACATCGGCACCCACTCCACCTCGACCGCAGCCTGGGTTGAGAGAGGCGTCTGTGCGGCGCTGCCGCCCCACTGCGGAGCGGAAGGCGCTCCCTGTTGCTCGCGGGGTTTGGTGCCGGGCAGGGACTGGTTGAGGAAGTCCTTGATGGTGCTCAGCATGGAATTGTCATCCACCTGAGCCTGCGGACGGGCCCCAATCCCCGGCGCAGGTTTCGTCAGTGAACCCTTCAGCAGGTTCAACAGTTCTCCGGCCATGCGATCGGTATCGCCCTCGTACGCCATTTCACCCTCCCGGCGCCTCATCGCTCTTCTCGACACAGTTCGGGTCCGATGCATCGCCAGCAACTCGAGGCACGGACCTCGCTGCAAGCGCCTGTGTCGCATCATAGACCCGGTTCGGAGAGATAGCAAATCGATGCACGAGACGAGCTTGCGGGGTTCCGACGTACAGTGCGCAGCCGGGACGAATGTACTATCCGCGCAGTACTTTCAGCGGTACCCCTGCGCCTGCAGATTGAAGAGCCTGGCGTATGCGCCGTCCAACGCCATCAGTTCGGCGTGGCTGCCGAGCTCGATGAGGTTGCCTCCGGACAGCACTGCGATACGGTCTGCCATCCTCACGGTTGAGAACCGGTGCGAGATGAGCACCGCGATGCGACCCTGCATCAGTTCACCGAAACGCCGAAAGACGTCGTACTCCGCCTCGGCATCGAGCGCTGAGGTCGGTTCGTCGAGAACCAGCACCTCAGCCTTCCGCATGAAGGCTCGTGCAAGGGCGATCTTCTGCCACTGCCCGCCGGAGAGTTCAAGTCCCTTCTCCCAGCGCCGTCCCAGCATCGTATCGTATGTAGCCGGCATGGATTCGATGAGCGGGATGGCCCCTCCACGGTCGGCCGCCGTGACGATGCGCTCGTGGTCTTCCAGCGCGTCCACCTGCCCGAAGCCGATGTTCTCACGCACCGTGAACTGGTACCGGACGAAGTCCTGGAAGATGACGCCGAAACGCTGATGCAGGCTGCCCAGATCGTACTCACGCAGATCGATGCCATCCAGCAGTATCTGACCTTCGGTGGGATCGTAGAGCCTCGTCAGCAGCTTGATGAGCGTGGTCTTGCCGGCGCCGTTCAGACCAACGAGCGCCAGGTGTTCTCCCGGGTGGATATGGAGGTTGATGTCTCTCAGGACGTCCGTCTCACAACCGGGGTAACGGAACGTGACGTGCTTGAATTCGATGCCGTGTTCTATCGGCGCCGGCGCCGGGCGTCCGTCCGCAGGTGTGGTCAGGGATGGTTCCAGCTCCAGGTAGGTCACAAGGTTGTCCAGGAACAAGTTGCTCTCATACAGCCGGTTCAGACTGTCGAGAAGCGAGCGGATGGAGCCCTGCGACTGTCGGAAGATCGTCAGGAACATGGTCATATCGCCCAGTGTTATGCGGCCGGCGACGGTGCGCAGGACTATCCAGGCGTAGCTGCCGTAGTAGGCGAGGTTGGAGAGAAGCCCCCAGCCAAGACCCGCGACCGTCTTACGCTTGGCGATGGCCCTGTCTTCCTCGTAGAACTTGGTGAACAACTCCTGGTACCGCTTCAGCAACGGCGCACCGAGGCCGAACAACTTGATCTCTTTGACGGTGTCGTTGCCCGTCAAGAGCATCTCCAGGTAGTTGAGCAGGCGCGCTTCTGGAGCGCGACGTGTGACTACGCGAAACGCCCTCTCGGCATACTGTGACTGCGCCAGGAACGCGGGAATGGCGGAGGCCACGCCGATGACCGCAAGCCAGGGGCTGAAGGTGATGAGCAGAGCGACCAACGTGATCAGGGTTATGGTCTGCTGCAACATCTGCAGGATCGAGTTCACGATGTTGAGGGCACTGGTATCAGCCTGGCGGCGGGCGTTCTGCAGCATGTCATAGAACACCGGATCCTCGAAGAACCTGATATCAAGGCTGATCGCCTTGGTGATGATCATCGAGTTGACATGATTCGTGAGTTGCGTCTGCAGCATGCGATCGGTGAGGCCGCGGACCTGCGTCACTACCGAACTCGTCAGCAGCAACCCAAACTCGAGTCCAAGGTAAGGGGCGACGAATCGCAGGCCGGCGACCGGCTCCATACCCACCTGTGCGGCGATGACCACTGCGTCGATAATGAGTTTTGCGGTCCACGCCTGGGCGGCTGGCAACGCGGCGCTGACAATGGTGAGTCCGATACCGCCAAGGGCGGAGCGCCGGTCGGCGGCCCACACCAGACGGAAGGCGTGCGGGGTGTTGCGCAGCGCGTCCGCGATATCTCGCAGGCGACCAGGCCTCTGCGGAGGCGGAGGTGAAGCGAACCGTCCGGAGGGACCGCTGAAAGGGGCACTCACAAACCTGCTCCCGGGCGGGATCGGTGGCGCTTCATCATCGCGGAGAGCATAACGCGCTGCCGCACGAGGGTCAAACACGCAGGGACGACTGCGCCGATGGAACTGAGTCGCCCTGCATACCATCGGCGAGTATCAGAGCACGACACCGCCGCTCCGGAACTGAGTTCTTCAGTGAGCTGAATTGCGCTATCATGGTGGTTGACGAACAGGAGTCGCCCCTATGGACATATCGCTGGATCTCTCTACATTCCTCATGCCGTGGAAGCTGCTTTCCGTCATGGAAGCGCCGCTGGCAGGTCTGGCCTCTGCCATCGGCTTCGTGTGGATATCACTGTGTGTGTACATCATTGCGAAGAAGACCAATACCGAGAACCCGTGGCTTGCCTGGATACCTGTGGCCAATGTGATTCTCGTCTGTCTCATCGCGGGAAAGGGATGGTGGTGGGGATTCCTTTTCTTCATCCCGCTGCTCGGCATCATCATCATGGAGATCGTGGTCTGGAGGATATGCGAGTTGCGGGGCAAGCCGGGTTGGCTCGCGCTGCTTATGCTTGTACCGGTGGCCAACTTCATCATTCCCGGAGTCCTGGCGTTCGACGATTCCGGAACATCGACACGTTAGGCGCCAACCGCGCCGAGGGGCGTCGCGCATCGGGAGCGGCTCGCTTCGTATGCCGACCGCTGCTGCATCATGAGCACTGACAACCTGCATACTGGCCTCATAGGTCTGACGACTGAGGAGTTGGGCGCGGTCGCGCGCGCTTGGGGTCAGCAACCGTACCGGGGCGCCCAGATGGCTGAATGGCTCTACCGCAGGGGAGTGCACAGCATCGAGGCGATGGCCAACCTGCCCGAGGATCTGAAGGCCTCCTTGCCTGCAACGTACCGTGTGGGACGCTCGCAGTGCGTGGCTGAGCGGCGGAGCAAGGACGGCACTGTGAAGCTGTTGCTGCAGTCTCCGGACGGTGCCCGCGTCGAAGCCGTGGGCCTGCCGTACGCCGACCGGTCGAGCTGCTGTGTTTCCACCCAGGTGGGTTGTCCTATCGGCTGTGTCTTCTGTGCCACTGGCCTGAGCGGCTTCACTCGCAACCTCACCGCGGGTGAGATCGTCGATCAAGTGCTGTCCGTACAGGAAGCGCTGAACCGGCCGGTGTCAGAGCCGGGGGCTATCAGGCGTATCGACCACGTGGTCTTCATGGGCATGGGTGAGCCGCTGCTGAACTACGACGCAACTCTCAAGGCGGTGCGCCTGCTGAACAGCGAGATGGGCATCGCCATGCGGCAGTTGACCATTAGCACGGTAGGCTATGTTCCCGCCATCTACCGGCTGGCGCGAGAGTCGCTGCAGCTTACCCTGGCGGTGTCGCTGCACGCTGCATCGGACGAGTTACGCCGCAGGCTCATTCCCGGAATGACGCGCTGGGGTGTCAGCGACCTGGTGGATGCCTGCCGTGCCTATGTGAGCCAGACCGGGCGGAGAATCACCTTTGAGTACTGTCTGCTGGACGGGATCAACGACAGTATGGCGGACGCGGAAGCACTTGCAGCCGCCCTTCGTGGAGTGAATTGCCACGTGAATCTGATTGTTCACAACCCGGTGGCCGGTCTCGGCTTCCATGCGCCCCCGCGCCGGCAATTGACTGCATTCCGAGCTTGCCTGGAGAACGCAGGAATCGTCGTCACGCAGCGGCTTGAACGGGGGGCGGATATCGATGCGGCCTGTGGACAGCTGCGACGCAGAGAGGCGGCTGCAGAGGCCTCCCTCCCTGAAGAGTAGAGGGGCCGGCGGAGTACATCTCCACGCGGCCCCGGCAGAGGCGTTCGACAGTGGCGCGGCGCTGTCTGCAGCGGCGTGCCCCGGTTGTCGTCAGGACTTCATCTTGGCCTTGAGGTCCGGTCGCGGCGGCGTAAACACATCCAGGACTCGTGCGCCGTTGGCGCCGACGTAGGCCCCGTGTTCCTCGTCGGGGGCGAAGATCAGGACATCACCCTCATGGACCGGGAAGACCTTCCCCTCAACCACGAAATCGGCGTCCCCCTTCAGCATGATGGTGACCTGCTCGATACCCGAGTGCTTGTGCGGATCAGCATAGCTGTTCGCCGGCATGTCGACGAAGCTCAGCATGATCTTCTCGCCACAGAGGATATTGGCTTCGCCATGGCTGCCGAGATCGACCGGAGAACCTCGTCCGATGTGGAGGATTCTACTGGCGCGCTCGGCTTCGGAAGCTAGTGGCTCTTTCCGTTTCATCTACACCTCCTGCACGCGTTGTCGCCTGCGACTCGTATGTTACACGTCCTGCGTCTCCAACCCAAGCTGGAAGCAGGCGGACGCCTTACGGTGAAGACTGCCGGCCAGCCTGGCAGGCTGCGCGTTGCCGGCGACGTGCGAAGCCCTCAGGCAGACAGCGACGGCACACCTGTATACTTCGAACGTGCTGCCGCACACCGCCTCCGCCAGGAACAGGATGGTCAACATTGGAGCGCTCATCTTGCGTCGCCAGAGGCTGAGCGGCGGCAACAGGAGCAGCGATGAACATGCAACCCATCGGAATCGTGAAGTCACCGGTCATTGAAGGCGTCGATGCCGGATGGGGTGACGTTGTGTCCGAGATCCACCTCAACCGGGAGTTCGCCGCAGGCCTCACCGGCCTCGAGACATTCTCACATATCCTCGTGGTCTTCGCGATGCACGAAGCCACGTGGTCTCCGGAGAGCGATCTCGTCCGCCGTCCTCAGGGGCGGGCCGACATGCCGCTGCTGGGCATCTTCGCCCAGCGCGCAAAACACCGGCCGAATCCCATCGGCGTCACCAGCGTGCGGTTGCTTGCCGTACAGGGAAACAAGTTGAGGATCCAGGGCCTTGATGCCATCGATGAGACGCCGGTCCTCGACATCAAACCTTACTTCCCCCAGTATGACCGTGTTCCGGAGCCCGTGATCCCGCCCTGGGTCGAGGAACTGATGACCGGGTACTTCTAGTTCGCATGCATGTTGACGGGCAAGCGACCCTTGCATAGAATCGAAGCAAACAGGATGGGCGCGGGAATACCCGCACGGGAGGTGGTGCGACATGTTCAGCAGGATACTCGTGTGCCTGGATGGCACGTCCTTCTCGGAGCAGATCGTCCCTTACGCCCTGGAGATGGCGCGGCGTTTCGGGTCTGAGCTGATCCTCATGACCTCTGCCGAGATACCCACGCCGGCCGCCGCTGAATACCCCATAGAAGTCGATCTCGTTCAGGACTTGAGGCGTGTGGAAGTTGACCAGTACCTTGAAGATACGGCTGCGCAGGTCAGAGAGGCCGGTATGCCTGTTCGCACCAACACTGCGATAGGCTCACCGGGGCACGCCATCGTCGAGTATGCGGCGCAGGTTGGAGTAGACCTGATCGTCATGGGGACACACGGGCGAAAGAACATCGGACGGCTGGTATTCGGAAGCGTGACCGATCACGTACTGAAACACACGACCGTGCCCGTGCTGGTGCTGAAACCTCACGCGAAGCCTGAAACCGCGTGAGCCCTCCATCCGGCGTCAGGCCGGTCCGTCGAGTCGAGACACAAGCCACCGCTGACGGGCACACCATACATCGTGTCGCCCGCCAGCGGTTTCGGCCGGAATGCCAACGCAGTTGAACGCTCAGTCAGTCCCGGGGCCAGCAGCCGGCCCCGGAAACCTTAGTCCTCGAGGATGAAGGTGATCTTCATCTGGACGCGGTATTCAGAGATGTTGCCCTTCTGGTCCAGGAGGATTTCCTGGTTCTCGATCCATGCCGCCCTGACGTTGTGCAGGGTCTTCTCAGCACGTGCGATACCCTTCTTGATCGCGTCGTCAAAACTGACCGGGGATGAAGCCTTGATCTCGGTTGTACGTGAAATGGACATACTCACCTCCTCAGATTCATCATACCAACGCCGTCACGACCGGTACTGCATCAAGCACAGCGCCAACATCGCGCCGATGGCGCCGTGGGTTGTGGCATCAGGCAGCTAGTCCGCCCGCTCCACTTTGAATGACACCTTGACCTTGGCGCGGTAGGCAACCACCTTCCCATTCTCGACCTGCATGTCCAGCTCGGATACCTCCGCCACGCGCAGGTCGCGAAGCGTCTTGCCGGCCAGTTCCACTGCCCGCGCCGCCGCCTTCTCCCAGGACTCTTCACTGGTGCCGACGAGTTCGATGAACTTGTAGACGCTATCTACCATACCACCCACCTCCTTCTCCGTCATGCGTCCCATGCGAATGGCCGATCTCCACTCGGTCACTCAACTGCCCCAGCGACCCTTCCGGGGTTTGATCTCCCTTCCATGCACTTCGTCTCAGGTGCGGCGCCGAACGCACGGTCTTTCTCTTCCGCTCCTGATGCACGGTATAGCACACCCGCATAGGCAATGCGAGTTCGCACGTGGACGTGATGCTGACAGCGCCGGGTAGTCAGCGAAGACCGAACACGTTGTGACTGGATGGTGAAAGAACGCGGTTTGATGGAAACCGTCGAGGTTGAGCCGACGGGGTGCCAGTATGGCATGAACTGGCCGCGCTCTGGATGGCGGGTTCATGGTTGCTTCCAGTGTTTCCAGCTGCCCCCGGCCATGTGTACCGCCTGCATCAGGAACGCCAGGTTCTTTCCCAGTGTCCAGGCGCACCCCTCCATCCTCCCCTGTCCTCACGCTTCTGGTGCTACCCACCGCGATAGTCCAGCGCGGCACTCCGGTCATGTAGAACTCCAGCGTCTGGAACCAGAAGTTCATTTGCGCCAGCGTGAACGTCAACCCACCGCGGCAAGGCCACGACGAGGGGTCCGCCGACCTTTCCTCGAAAAGTGCCCCTGTTGTTCCTGACAATGAAGCCAGTGCGCTCCATAAGCCCCTTCACGAGAGCGGTAGCGCTGCCGAAGTACACGGGCGTCGCGATGATAATGCCATCAGCGGACTTCATCTTCTCGTACACGGGCGCGAGGTCGTCTTCGATGATACAGCGCTCTTCTCTTTCTGGTAGGCGAGAGGCATGAGTTGCATCCCCGGATGCTTGGGAGGCCGGAAAAGCAGCAACTTCCAGTCTCGATGCCCTCCTCGGCCATGGCGTTCAGTGCGTGCCGGGTAATCATCATGGTGTTTCCGTCCACCCTGGGGCTGCCCGATATGCCCAGCGCCTTCATCGATTGACACCTCCTTGATCTGCTCCCGCCGGATCTGGCTGGTGCATCATCGTGTCATGCAGGTATTCCGGGCTGCAAGGTGCTCCTGATGGCGACTCTTCTGCTATTGCTCCCTCCCCCGAACTGAACAGCTGGTTCCGCGGAAGGCTACCATTCGGGTAGCGATTCGGGCTGCGGGCCCGGGGAGGTGGTTATGCTGTCACGAAGATCGCTGATGCTCTCGTTGCTGTTGTACGTTGGAGTGGCCGCTTACGTCGCGTATCAGAAGATGGTCAACCGCCGAGCGTCCACCAAAGGGTCGTCCTGACCGGCCGTTGCACTGCCTGTTGAGTCCGGGACAGCATGCGTTGCGTGCCCGTCTGGGCACGGTTTGTGTGTCGCGGCGGCTACTTCGTGTGAAGCGTATGGCACCATTATTCAAGTAGCATGAAACCACCTGCAACCCGGCCGTGACACCGGCGCGATACGGTTTACAGGTGCGTACATCCTTAAGGCGCTGATTGCCGCTGTGTCCAGCATCTGGCTGCAACTCACCGGCTCCAACCACGTCTTCGCTTTCACCACGCGCTGCTGAGCGTATCTGATTTCGACGCAGTAGCACCTGCCGTTCGGTATTCCTACGAGGTCATGAACGCATATCCCCACGATCCTGCCGCGTCTACCCAAGGACTGGGCTCAAGGCCGACGGACGACTGTACGAGGGTCTGGCCGACTTAAGCAGGTCAACGCTCCGGCGTGCGGACCTCGAGACGGGAGAGGTGCAGCAATCGGTTGAACTCCACCTCTTCGGGGAAGGCATCGCCGTCTGCGAGGACCGGCTCTTCAGCTCACCCGGCACGCCGGGATGCCGTGCTTCGGCAAGGACACCCTGTCGACGCCGAGCGTATCGGGGAGTTACCAGTACGACTTCGAGGCTGGGGGTTCACCTTGTGATGGAGAGCGGCTGGTGATGAGCGATGGACATCACGGCTGTATTTCCGCGACCCCGGGAGTTTCAAAGGTGCACCATTATGCCGAGGTGCACGACGGTCGCGCGGTGGTAACGAACCCGAACGAACTGGAGTACATCAACGGCCTTGTGTACGGAACGTCTGGAGGACCGAAGAGATCGCCGTGATCGAACCCTCCGACGGCCGTGTCGTTGCGTGCGGCTCGACCTAAGCGGTTTGCTGGCTCATCGCCCGGTCGAGGGCCCGGTCGACGTCTCAACGGCATCGCGTACGACGGGGGTAACGACCGCCTGTTCGTGACCGGCAAGCTATGGCCCTCAAGCAGTTCGAGGTCGCGCTGTTCAGAGAGTGAACCAGCGCCCTTTCCCCGATCTACCCGGCACAGCACCAGCGCCTGACCATTGTCATCCGCATCGGATCGAGGCGATGATTCAGGATCGCATGTCGTTGGGTCATCCGACAGCATCACCATGTCGGCCAGCTTCCCGGGTTCGGAGCGAGCCCTCTCGTCGTCGAAAGAGGCGTACCGTGCGCTCCTCTGTGGTGGTACACGCGGTAGGGCTTCAGGGTGATGCGCCGTCCAACGCCAAGCGGCTGGCCGTCTCGAGTCTTCCGCGTGACGCAACTCTGGATGGCCATCATGGGGTTCCAGGGACCGCAGGGATAATCAGAACTGCCGCCAATGGGAATCCCCATGTCCAGAAAGGAGCGGTGCGGCAGGAGGGTGGACAGGCGCCGCGCACCGTACGAGCGGGTCTTTCTTCGCCGTGATAGTAGATATACTCGCCGAACGGGATTCCAACCAGGCCCAGGTGCTTCATCCTGGCGAGCAAATGTCGTTCATCACACTGCAGTGCTCGATGCGGTGCCGGTGGTTGGGGCGCGGGTATTGAACCAGGTTTCTCATATGCATCCATGACCATGCTGATGAATCGGTCGCCGCTGGCATGCACACCGATCTGCAGGCCGTTCCTGTGTGCTTCCAGCACCTGCGCCTCCATCGCCTCCTGTGCGACTCCCAACGACCCCGAAATCATCCTCCGCGCCTTCGTATGGCTCACCCAGATACGCGGTGCGGCCGCTCAGGCGCCGTCGCCAAGGAGCTTGATGCCGCCAAGCCGCACTATGTCATCGCCAAAGCCGTCGGCGAGGTGCCCGCGGCCAGCACTTCCTGTAGATAGTCCACGTAGATGTAGGCAGTCACCCCCGCGGTCAGCTCCTGGTTCTTGCGCGGACTGAAAGGCACGCAGCGCCTGGATCGGACAGCATCTCGTGCCATCCGGTTATCCCGACGGCCAGCCTCGCGGCATGCGTGGGCGAGCGCCTGCCGGTCCTCGTCGGCCGTCGGCGGCGGTATCAGCGGCTTCTACCCCGGTACTCTCCCCTGCCGATGAACAGCATCCCCGCCGGTCTCTACATGGCCCGTCCAACTCCCCGGCTTCGTCACGGCCAAGACTGCCACCTCATGGATCAGCCAGCTACGAGTTAGCCCGGCGGCCCGAGCGCCGCGCTGTTAAGCATGCCGATGTGACCGCTTGAATGTTCGACAAACACGGGATGCTCGGTGGTCACCTCATCAAGGTCGGCACGGGTCAGCATCCGGCCATCGCCCACCTTGGCCTCGTCATACCCGAAGGCAACACGCCTGTTCCCGCAGGTTTGACCACGAATTCGCGCAAGGGACCGTTTCGCGTCGGCCACCGCGCTACCCTATCCGGCCTGGTGATTGGCGCGGAGCAGACTGCGGCGTCCGCATCCGGCGCGGGTGACAGTGCGCGTCGATGAAACCCGGTACCACCGTGAGTCCGCGGCGTCTATGACCCGAGCAGGGCTTCATCAGCGCTCGTCTTCATCGGCGCCGCCCACCGCCAGCACCCGGTTGAACTTCAAAGCGACCGCTTCTGCCCGCGGTCTCGTCTGGGTCATCGTTACCACGTTGGCACCGAGTATCACGGTATCAGCGCTGCATTCACCGTTATCTCCCTATCAACTGACCAACACATGTCCGCCGGTGCTCGTCCGCAAGGAGCTACACGCTGAACTGCCTCTACCCACGCCTCCGGGCGGATCAGGAGAGAGTTCTGATCACCCCCGCTGGCAGCCGCCGTCATTGCTGCTCGGACGTTGCATCGCCCCAGGGCGAGCCAGCGGACCGCGGACTTCGCATCGGACGTTGTCAGCGGCCGGACATCATGCTCCACCACCGACAGCGTTGTCGCTGAGCGAACTGGATCGTTCCGTATCCGGAGTTCATCGTGCCTCCGGCGATAATGGCAGACACCAGCGCCTGGAAGTTATTCTTGCCACTCATCTTCGCCGTCATGAACGCCATCCCCGCCCGCAGAATATCGCCCATATCCACGCCGCCGTCCGACTGAGGTTGGGGTTGCTGTTGCTGCTGGCCTCCTCCCAACAGGGTCCCGAGAAGATCCCCCAGTCCGGGAGAAGCCTGTTGCTGGGGGGGCTGTGACCCTCCCATCAGCGTCCCCAGCAGACCACCCAGGCCACCCGCTGACTGCTGCTGCGGTACCGGGTGCGCCTGCCCACCCCCGAGGAGCATCTGAATCAGGTCCAGAGCGTTACCTCGGTTCACCGTCTGCCCCTGGAATTCATTCGCCGCCTGGAACAGCCCTCGCGAGTACATCTGCGCGGAACCACTGGGGTGCTGACTCAACACATCCGCCGCGTAGGCAAGCTGGTCAGAGGGCGCCGCCCCCTGCGTTTCATTCACTGCCTGGGTGATGGTGCGGAAGGTATCGACCATGTTGTCGCCGTGATCGTGATTGAGTTCATCCGCCTGGTTGAGCTCCTGTCTGTTCTGTTGCAGCGTTCCCAGGACGGCCCCGAACAACTGCCCAAGATCGATGGATTCCTGCTGTTGATACGCCATTTGTCCACTGCCTCCTGCCGCTCCGGCGTTGTGGCTGACCACTGCAGCGTGCTGCGGTGCGGGCCTACTGCGTACTACCATACACCGAAGTACAGGGGTTCACAACGGACGTCGTCTCGCTGTGGTGACACGTAACGAGCGGGATGTCCCAGAGCTTGGCGGTTGCCACTTTGCGGTGGCATACTTCGCAGTGAGACGTGAACCCTGGTTGTCTGCGCCAGGAGTCTGCGGACTCAACGGAGGGACAGTGATGGCATCTGCGGCGGCGATGGCGATAGCGGGACACGCGGGCATCGGGCACACGCACTGTCCAGGTGGCCTGATACAGGACGATACTGCCGGTTTCGCCGTGGCGGGCGCCCTCATCAGGGACTGTCTGAAAGCCGATACACGGGTGAGGACTGTAGATGTGGATGTGGACCGCAATACCATTCGGGTTACCACCTTCGATGGGGGAGTTGGTGAGTCTTCGCCACGGCGTGGCGTCACTCCCGCCGAGGCGGAGTTAATGCAGGCGGCAGTGCGGCGCGACGCCCTGCTGTGCCAGTCGGTGGCCATACAGGCGCTTGGCCGGATGTACGGGCAGGGCGTACTGGAAACGCCGGTGTGTCTCGCTGCCGCTCTTGCGAATGCCGCCCTGGACACGTTTCGGAAGAAGGCTCCGAAGAGTTTTCATCTCACGGTCGAGAGCGCACCCACCAACTGCGGTTACGTCGGGGGCATGCGTGTCGACCTCGATGGGATCCCCGTTTCAGTACTGGCTACGGTGAACGCCTGCACCTCCGGGATCGGGCCGAATGAAGATCTCGAGGGGAATGTGGCCCTCGGCTCCAAGCGCGAACTCATGACACTCCTCGGCATGATGCGCTGTCCGACGATCGTACTCGAAGGGAAGGCCTACTCGCCGGCGCTCTCTGATTCACTCGAGCTTCCCACGTTTCTCATCCGCGTGAACCGGGACCTTGACAACGTGGCGGTCGCTGAAGCTTTGTACGAATCTGCCAGGAACCTGAACTACCCCGTCATCTACCGGGATGACGTGTTCCCTCACGAAGAGGGAACACTCCGGCGCAAAGGAGTGGAGGTAGCCGATTGCATAGCTCGTGCGGCCGAACGCCTGAAGGTGGCCGAGACCGGACCGGAGAAGGTTCGCGTGGTCGCGGAGCTTGCGGCTCTGGTGAGTCAGGAATGCGGTGGGATGAGCTTCATGACCAACAGGGTGCACGACGTCGTTCGACAGGTAGGGATGATACCGGGTACTTCGGCAGTGCTCTCACTGCTGGTCACGAAACAGTACCTCGCACACTGGAAGATCCCGCTCCTGGACGACGATGACATCCGCATGATGCTGAACGTCGTACGAGGCGCCGTACCCCTGCTTGATTCGCGATTGCCGCAGGCGACTCAGATCGTCGACCGTCTCTATGAGGACGTCGGCCCGCTTGAGTCCACCGGCGAGTAGCCATCGCCTGCTCCCGCACATTGGGGCGATGCCGTTGCGCCAATCCGACTGTACCGCACCGCCGGCAACTCCGGAAAGGCTCCTCCGGTTACCTGCCCAACTCAAACGGATGCCTGGTCCCTCTTTGACCTATTCGGCCCGCAGCCTTCGGCGCGTGGCTGCCCCGCCGGTTGTATAATCACCGGTGTATGCACAGAACGGGGTTGGCGGGAATACCCATCCTGGTAGCCTTGCTCATACTCGCCTGCACGCCGTCCGTTTCCGCTCAGAGCCAGGACCGCCTGCTGGTTGTCGATGCGGCGGGTCTTTTCGGCGAGCGTCTCGACGATGTTGAGGCCGCGGCCGAAGGCCTGCAATCTCGTGGCGCCGATGTCCGGGTACGCACCGTGTTCACATGTGGCCCCTCGGGGAATCTCGACCAGTATGAGGCGGACCTCGAGAGCAACAGCCCGTCGTGGCTGGGCGCCGACGGCAATCGCAAGAACAACCTGATCGTGATCCTCATCTGCCTCGAAGGTGGCGGCCAGACCGGGCTCTTCTACGGCTCGTACTGGGAGTCTGCCCTCGGTAGTTCATGGCATAGTATTCAGGCCGACGTCATGAATCCGAGATTCCGCGAGGGCGACTACGCCGGAGGGACCGTGGCCGGCCTTGAGGAGATTGAACGTCACATCGACTCGAATGGCGCCGGGGATGGTTCCACGGGGGGGGCCTCAGCCACGGGCCTTTTTCTGGCAGTTGTTGTCGTCGCAGCCGCACTCATCGCACTGTTCCTCTATACCAGCCGCCGAAAGAGCCAGGCACGGCGTGCCGGACTCCGCCAGAAGGCGCTCCTTGCCAAACAGGCCGCCGCCGCGGGCATAAACGCGTTGATTGAGACTCTGCAGATGCTCCACATCAAGGTCAATGTCACGGGCGAGAAGGTGGCTGTTGAGGAGGCCGGAGAATTGCGGACCGCCCTGACCGACGCCCGACGCCTTGTGGACATCAGCTCGATGAGATACAGCGAACTCTCGCACAGCGCGGGCGACCCAGATAACCCCAAGCTCGGCGAGGCCGAGCTGGCGGCCATCGAACCCGAATACACCACCATCCTCGAGAACCTGCGCCAGGCGAGAGACTCGGTCAAGCGAGTGGAGGGAGCAATCGCTGCAGTGCTTGGTCTTATCGATGCCTTCCCTGGCAAGGTCATCGAGGTTGAGTCCGCCATCACCCGTGTGGCAGGCCGGCAAGCAGACCTGCGCCGCGAGGGATTCAACACGGCCTACGTCGCCGATCTGCTTGCTCAGGTCACGGTCACTCTGACGCTGGCTCAGGACCTTGCCGGCAACAAGCGCATCAAGGAAGCGACCGAGTATGTGAGCCGGGCGGGCACACAAGTGCAACAGGCGGCGCAGGCCACCGAGGAATTGCCTCTGAGAAAGCAAGAGGCAGAGACCGCAGTGCCTCAACTGGCATCTCGGATATCCCAGGTCAGTGCGAAGGTGGAGCAAGGCCAGGTGCTATTCGAAGAGCTGTCTCGCAGCTATGCGGAGACCAGCTGGGTGTCCATTCGGGGAAACGGCACAGAAGCGGAGAATCGAGTGACATGGGCGGAGGGTGTCCTGGAGGATGCCCGTCTCGCTGTCTCGATGGAGCAGCAGGAGTGGCACAAAGCGCTGGAACTGGTTAACCGCGGAAATGGTTGGCTGACGGAGGCTGAATCGCTTGTAGCCGCTATCTCGGAACTCGACGCCAGCCTCGTCACCGCACGTCGCGATGCACCCGCCGAGATCACAGCCGCGCGCGCCGACATCCAGAAGGCCTGGGAGTACATCGCCAGATACGACGACGATATCCGGGAAAGCCTCGAAGAAGACCTCCGTACCGCGGAGGGACTGGTTGCCGCGGCGGAAGAGGAGATGAAGCAAGCGAAGCCGGACTATCTGAGAGTATTCAAGCTGGCTCGAGAAGCCAACGACAACGCCGACCACATACTCGCCCAGGCACGCGATGACCGTGAGGCGGCTGTCCGTCTACGCGCACGTGCAGCCAGCGCGATGAGGGACGCTGAGGCAGAAGTCGCCATGGTCGAGCGGTATATCCAGGTTCGACACCCCTTCGTACGTGACGCGGCGCGCAACCGGCTCACCGATGCCACGGAAGCCCTGAGGCAAGCGAGAGTCACAGCCGAGGCTGGCGCCCAGCTCGAACTGGCCCAGAGGGCTGAATCGGCGGCACGCGATGCATACGCGATGGCGCAGCGCGATGTGGACCACAGTTGGGGCGCGTCTCAACCGGTCCCGGGCACTGCCGGCGGGTCGCCGACCATGAACATACCCACGATACTCATTCCCACAGGCTGGTCGTCCGGTGGAAGCCGCCCGTGGGGTTCCAGGCCCAGCGGAGCACCGAGGTCGTCCCGCCCATCAGGTGGTGGGGGTGGGTCCACCGGCTGGGGTTCGCGCGGTGGGGGCAGGAGCGGAGGCCGCGGCGGTGGCTCCACAGGCTGGTAGTATCAGAGGCAAGTGCCGACCACGCGACGGTGCATGGCGGTATAGGAGGGAGATATGGCAGGATTGTTTGAGAAGGCACGGATCGCCGCGTTGAGCGCGGCACACGCACTACTGGACAAGACCATTGATCTGAACTCGATCGGTGCGGTCAAGCAGTACGTGAGAGATCTCGAGAAGGCGCTGGAGGATTTGGAGGACGCCACCGCCGCCGCCGCCGGTCACGTACGTAGCGTCGAGCGCGAAGCGGAACAGATCTCGTACCAGATCGCGGAGTTGAATCAGAATATCGACTTCATTCTGAGCGACGACAAGCCGGAGAACGACCACCTCGCCACGCCGCTTGAGGCCCGTCTCATCGGACTCGAGCAACGCGTCACCTCCCGCAAAGAAGAGGTTGTGACTGGACAGCAAACCGCCCAGGCCCTCGCCGAGGCAACGTCCACTCTCCGCGTCCGCTACCAGAACATGGTGCAGCAGATTCAGCGACTGGAGGCGATGGACCGTGCGACGAAGGCGAAAGAGAGTGCGGTAAAAGCCATACGACAGGCCGGGAAGATCGCTTCGACCGGTGCGGACGTGTCCGTCGATGCCGTTGCTGACCGAATCCAGAGGCGGGCTGACATCGCCGATGCCAAGTTCGCACAGGTGATGGGCGAGATGCAGTCCGATGTGAAGAAGGACGTGGTGATCGCCCAGGCACAAGCCCGGCTGGAGCAACGGAAAGCGCGGCTCGCCCTGAGTGCGCCCCAACCGCAGCCAGAGGCCAAGTAGTCCGTTCGCGGCGAACCAGTGCCGAGGGGGGCTGGCTGATGAGTATCGCCCGCCCTGCCTGGTTCGCCTGGGATTGGAATTCTCTCGAGCGACTCGGAAAGCATCCGTAGAGCCACTTCGGTTCTGACCGAAGCTGCCTGCGCCGAGCGGCTGTACGGCGCGTTGCGGCCGGGCTCATGCCAGTTCGGTATCCCATAGCCCCGGGCGACTCCGCGGGCCGCATTTGCCGGGCATCCGGTTGCAGGCTACAATCCTGTTCCTCAAAAGGTATGCCTTCAGCGTGATATCGCATGTAATTGTCAGCATCGGGCTTGGTTTCGCCGCCGGTATTCAGCCTGGCCCGTTTCAGGCTTTTCTCGTTTCACGGGCTCTCCAGGATGGTTGGCGCCACGCTCTGCCGGCCGCGTTCGCTCCGCTGCTGAGCGACGTTCTCCCGGTCACTCTCTCCCTGGCGTTGCTCACCAGCCTCCCACGAGGACTTGACAGCATCCTCTCAATGGTGGGCGGCGCTTTCGTCCTCTTCCTTGCCTATGGCGCCTACCGGTCGTTTCGCAGCTACAGCTTCAACTCCACCACATTGCTTTATTCGCGTCGCCGCAACTTCTTCAAGGCGGTTACCGTCAATCTGCTGAACCCCAATCCCTACTTATTCTGGAGTCTGGTGATGGGCCCCCTGGTGCTCGCGGCGTGGACGGAGTCAAGTTCGGCAGGAGTGGCGATGGTGGGAGTGTTCTATGGCTCGATAGTCGCCACGTCTCTCGCCATCATAGTCGGCATCGCGGGAGTTGGCCGGCTGTTTCCGCGAATC
Source organism: Dehalococcoidia bacterium (assembly GCA_040766535.1). Classification (GTDB taxonomy): domain Bacteria; phylum Chloroflexota; class Dehalococcoidia; order GIF9; family AB-539-J10; genus SKVJ01. The sequence continues at coordinate 39,886 of JAXGQG010000007.1, forward strand.
AATCGAGTCCTTCTGGGCCTGTCGGCTCTGGTCATGGGCGTCTTTGGGGTCTATCAGCTCTATCACGGGGCCAGTTCCTTGTGGCTGTAACTTGGTGGCTCCCCTTCTGCACACGACGGCTACCAGGCTGAGGCAGCTTTTGCCAATAGGACAGGCTTCCGCGTACACTTCGTGTAACATGCAAGCCCCGCTCTCTTCGCCGGTGCCGTTCCGCAAGAGAACATACTCCGGCGCTGGCGCCGCTGTCCGTGATCTCCTCTTTGTCGCGCGCAGTGGGAGGCGTCTTCGTCAAGCCCGCAGGCAGGGGCTTGTTACGCCCTCCTTTCAGGAACGCCTCATGATCGCCGTCACCGCCGTAAACGGCTGCCGGTACTGTTCGTACTACCATGCGCGGGAGGCGCTCAAGACGGGGTTGTCCAGGGTTGAGATCGGCCAGTTACTGTCGGGCTCGGTCTCGAAGTGCCCGGAGAACGAGATGATTGCGCTGCTCTACGCACAGCATTGGGCGGAGAGCGACGCGCGACCCGATGCCGAGGCTCTCGCCAGACTACGGCAGACATATGGAGAAGAGACATCTGCCGCCATCCACATCGTCTTGCGGATGATCCGCATGGGGAACCTCCTGGGAAACTCGTGGGATTACCTGGCCTTTCGGTTCAGCCGCGGTCGTTTCGGCGGCGTGGCGGCCGCAAAGGTGCCCGGTGTGTGATTTGCGCAGCAACTTCTCAGCGCTCACTGCGCAGGGTCTCGACGGCGAGAGCGCTCACCCGCAGCAAGCGGACGGCAGGCGGCGGACTGACGAGCCTATCACGCGTCAGTGGCGGCTGGTTAACGTGACGGAATCCCTGCAAAAGCATTCTCAGAAAGGAGACAGCGAACGACGATGAACGATCAAGAGAAGGCTGACCTGCGACAGATTCTTGCCGACAAGGCATACCAGATGGGGTTTGAGTACGAGAAGGCATACGGGGGCTGTGGGCAGTGCACGCTCCTGACGCTTCAGGATCTGTTTGGACGGCGCAACGACGACGTCTTCACTGCGCTGACGGGCATGGCCGGCGGCGCCGGGAGACTCTGTGATGTCGGCTGTGGGGCCTACATGGGCGGCGTCGCCTTCCTCCAGCGGGCTGAGGGGCAGGTCCATCGATAACATCAAGGACCCAGCTGATATACGCTCGCAGACACATCACCTGGTGCAGAAGCTCCATGCCAGGTTCGTTCAGGAGTACGGCACCGTCATTTGCCGCGATATGCACATGCGGCTCTTCGGACGGTACTTCTACATGGCAGATCCCGACGAGCGAAAGAAATTCAACGATGCGGGTGCGCACACCACCGTGTGCACGAGCGTAGTAGGCAAGGCCTGCCGCTGGGTGGTGGAGATCATCGTCGATGAAGGTCTGCTGCCAGAAGACGCACTTGTGCAAGCAACGCGGCTGCCGGCACAACTGCCTTCTGACGGACGGGAAGTGAAACCCGAACATCAGGAAACTCGCAGATTCGGGCACGGCCCTTCCGCCACCGCGGGCACGCGGTTCCATCCCGATTGGTGAAGGAGCCAACGGCGACATGCCCGACGAGAGAGTTGACTATATGCGCCCTCCTGCTTCGGAGTGAGCGAGCGGCGTCTCAGTCCGGCCGGTGCGAATCCAGCGCAGCCGAACATCGCTGTTCCCGAAGAGTCGCTGCGCGGCAATCCTTCGCGTTTGCATCCGCGGGGTTTCGCTTCGAGAAACGCAACAGGTAGAGTATAGTGATTCTATAACCGCAACCCATGCAGGAGGTGTCATGCAGGAGCCCAGTGATAGTGCATCCGTCCGCGCAACCGTCGCCTATTTCTCCATGGAGGTCGGCATCGACGCGGCACTCCCCACATACGATGGTGGTCTTGGGGTGCTGGCGGGGGACACGTTGCGCGCCGCCGCAGACTCGAGTGTGCCAATGGTCGGGATAACCCTGCTGCACAGGAAGGGATACTTCCGTCAGCATCTCGATGGTGATGGCAACCAGCAGACCGAGAGCCCGTGCGAATGGACTCCCGAGACGGTTCTTGAAGCTGCGGAACCCCGGGCGAGGGTCACACTTTCAGACCGCACAGTGTACATCCGGGCATGGCGTGCACCGGTGAGAGGCCACTCGGTCATGTAGTTCCGCTCTACTTCCTCGATTCCGCCCTGCCTGAGAACAGCGACGGATGATGAGCGCCCTGGTGTACAGCAGCGGCGAACAGGCCGCCTGCGAGGAGGTCATCCTCGGGATGGGTGGCGTGGCCATGCTGCGCGCTCTCGGTTTCGAAGCGATGCACTCCTACCATGAACGAAGGCCACTCCGCACTGTTGACCCTTGCGTTGCTTGAGGAGTACTCCCGCCGCAGCGGCCACACGCCACCGGCGGCACACGATGTCGAGTCTGTGCGCAAGCACTGTGTCTTCACCACCCACACACCAGTGCCGGCGGGACACGACAAGTTTCCCCTCCCACTGGCCCGGCAGGTGCTTGGGGTTGACCGCGCGACCATGCTGGAATCGCTCGATGGAGTGCCGGATGGCGTGCTGAACATGACCCATCTCGCGTTGGCGCTGTCACGTTATGTCAATGGCGTTGCCATGCGGCACGGGCAGATCTCTCGCGACATGTTCCCCGGTTATCCCGTCTGCTCCATAACGAATGGCGTGCATGCCCCGACATGGACCCGGTGCGACCCTTCCAGCGTCTGTTTGACAACTACATCCCTCAGTGGCGAAGCGACCACAACTACCTGCGCTACGCCATCTCCATCCCTCTTGACGCGATACGGCAGGCGCATGTGGAATCGAAGCGCGATCTCTTCGCGGAAGTCGAGCGACGAACCGGCGTCCGGCTGGATTACGGCTTTCGCGCTTGGATTTGCCCGGCGCGCGTCGACAGCCTGCAAACACGCCGACCTGCTGCTCTCCGACACGGCGCGCTTGAAGAGAATCGCGCGACAGGTTGGACCGGTCCAGATCATCCTATGCCGACGAGTCTCATCCACGTGACGGCGGAGGAGGACCTCATTCGACGCGTCTTCCGTGGCGCTGCAGCCTCCAGGGATGAGTTCCGGTGATCTACACGGAGAGACACGGCGACATCTCTCTGGGCCACCTGCTGTGCGGGTGTTGACCTGTGGGTGAACACGCCACAGAAGCCACAGGAGGCATCAGGCACCAGTGACGCCGAAGAAGCCGCGCTTAATGGCGTTCAAGCCTGAGCGTGCTCGATAGCTGGTGGGTTGAAGGCCACATCAGGGGTAACCGGATGGTCGATCGGTGACAGCTGGCAGACGTCGAGCGACTCTGTTACGCAGAGGCGACGTCTCTCCACGACCGGCTCGAATACCTGATTCTGCCGACGTTCTACCGCAGACCGGACACTTTGCCGAGATCGTAGGGTCAGCATACTGCTGAACGGTTCCTTCTTCAACGCGCAGCGCATGGTAGCCCAATACGTTACAAATGCGTACGTCCATGAGCCGCATGGTGAAGATTGACGCTGGCCCCGTGAGCGCCACACTGCACGGCCGATGCGATCACCGGTCGCATGCGATTGCGCGCCGCACGACTCCCACGTATCCTTGAGGGTCTCTAGTCTGGCCGGTCAAGATAGGACCAATCTGCGTCCGGGCTGGCGAAATCCGCACGCTCCTGCTCCGAGGTGGGCCTCACCACCAGTTCGCAGCGGTCATCGCCCAGAAAGAGGCACCCGGGTGTGAACCTGTTTGAAGCGGGATTGAAGCCCATATGCTTGGCGACGTCGACATTGCGGTATAGCCGCCCCAGTTCCAGCTCGCCCAGCTTCTCCCACATCCTGCAGGCCGCAGCCGCGGCCTCCAAGCGCGTCTCGCCATCCACCTCGACCTTTGTCGAAACGGTCATGCGTCCCGTACGCAGGCAAGTCGCCCGAGTAGTGCTCCGGACTGGAGTCGTCCAATCCGCGAGCCTCCGCCTTCTCTCTCATCAGAGAACCGACGTGCTGACCATACCGTTTATCGCCTTAAGGATGGGCGCCGCCCCTCGTCCTCACCCACCTCATCAACCAGCACCCTGGCATAGGCTGCATGCAGCAAGCCGATACGTTCAAAAACAATCCCCACCTGCTGCGCCGCCTCTTCCTTCGTCACCCATTCATCGCTGTTGTCCACAGTGGCCTCCTTCACCGGAGAGTTGATCCCTTCTCAGCCTCAGAATGGTATACGACGGCACGGCATTGGTGCGAATAGCCTCACGGACGTCAGTCGTACACCGACCGACACGAGTGTACTGCCCTGCGGTGTGTTATCTCAAGCGGTTTCGGGCGAGCCGCAGGCCCTGAGACGATTCAACTTCCTGGCGGCACCCCTCGGACATGCCTCGTTCATCACTTGAGACTCGACCATCCCAGCCTATCCGGCGACAGCTGCAACCAACCGTGTACTCCTCCGTTGAACAGGCTGGACTACTCCTTGAAGAGAACGATGGCACCAGCCAGATGGATTGGCTGCCGGCTTGAACGTCTTGGATGTGACACTGCCCATCGACCAACGACGGATCCTTGAATGCCCGTGGCTCGGCCTCGCGGTCAGTGCAATCCGTTCATCGGCCAACGCGAGAATCTCTCTGGCCGCATCTCCCTGCCGTACTTCACAGCCGACCCTCACCCCCACTCGGCTCAATTCTCCCGCCTGCTTGTTGGTGAACCATCATCTCCGTATTCGCTGCATCGGCGTCGCGTTCATGAACGGCACATAGTCGAGCCCCCGATGGTTCTGATGCGAACGCGGGTTGATTACGCGCACTGGCAGGACTTCGGAGTCGATCGGCATTACCTCTGCCACCTGCGGAAGAACGGCAACGCTGCTCTCCAGACCATCCAGGGCACAAGGATGCGGCTGAACAGGTGAGTCGCGGGCGGCGTTTGCATAAGCCCGTACAATGATGAGAGCTGATCTCAGCCCTTCTCAGCACCTTATCCACGGTGCTGCCCAGCGACCAGCACATAATCCCCCGACCGACCGTGTGAGCACGGCACGATGACGCTCCACCGTCTCAGCCCTGGCGTAGCTCAGTATCTGTTCAGCTGCCGAGCCAGGGATGACGTTGTCTTCACCGTGGCCATTGACCCCGACAACCAGGCCCGGGTTCATCCCCTTCACGTCCAGTGTAGAGGACGCATGCCTCGTTCTCATCTGTCTTCAGCCCCACAAACGCCGACTACGCCACCTCCGAGCCAAAGGCTCTCGCCAGTTCAGTCACCGCGGGAAGGCACCTGATGGCGGCATGAGCCCGTCCAGTGGCACCATTATCCGGTCGAGCATCTCCCCTCCCTCACGTCCGCGCCGATTCGCGCAGGTTTGATTCGTCCGCTAATTCAAGTATCGCACGAACAGCGCCGCATTGCAGAACATTGTCACCAGCACTGTGATGGGTAACGCGTATCTGAGGTATCTGCCCCAGCCGATAGGATGTCCTTCGCGCGACGCTATTGCGGTCCCCACCACATTGGCCGACGCCCCGATGGGCGTCCCGTTGCCGCCGATATCCGTCCCCAGCGCCAGCGCCCACGAAAGCGGCTGCAGATTCAGGCCAAGTGTCTGGCTGAGCGAACTGATCACCGGCACCATACCAGCCACAAACAGGATGTTGTCCACCAGTGCTGATGTGAACGCGGAGCCCAGGATAATCGCCACGACCGCTGTCTCATTGCCGCCTGATGCCGTCCCGATATATCGGGCCAGAAGCGATAACCTGCCTCCTCCAGTCCGGACACGCATACAAATAAGCCGATGAAGAACAGCAGTGTGCGCCAGTCAACGCCCGCCAGCACCTGACGGCCGGCCGCCAACAAGGTGAGACAGGCGAGCGATCGCACCTATCAACGCTACGGACATCACCGCGTTCCTGGATGCAAAGAGTCCTGATCAGGATCAGTATCAGTGTGAAGAATGAACATCCGCCTGTCGGATGCTCTCCCGCGGCTCCGGAATATGTGCAGCTGCTCCGATGGTTCCTCCGATCGATCGCCGTCAGAGGTTTGCGCAACAGCGGGTAGAAGTAGACCCTGGAAATGGCAAGACCCAGCACGGCGATGGGACCTGTGTTGAGCACGAAATCAGTGAAGGTGCTGGCCAAACGGCGATGCCGATGATGATATTTGGCGGGTCGCCCGACATCGTGGCACTACCCCCAGTGTTCGAGGCGATGATCTCGGCGATGATGACCGGTACAGGATCGAACTCCAACAGCCGCCCGATCTCGACGGTGACCGAGGCCATGAAGAGCATGACGGTGATGCTGTCGATGAACATCGAGAGCAATCCGGACAGAACATGAAGCGTGACAAGTGTCGAGGGCCATCCGGTATTCCATGCGTCTGGCTACATCCAAGACACATCCAGCGGAAGAAGCCTGCACGGGCAAGTCCCTCGACCATGACCATCATTCCGGCGATGAAGAAGATCGTCTGCCAGTTGATGCCACGAGACTGAATACGGTCGGTTCCCGGCAGCCAGAATCGCACGTCCACCACCTGATTGAAGTTCAGGATGCTGCGGATAGCCTCGGCATTCCTCAGCACAATCCCGAACACCACAATCGGCATCACCGCTACGCCCGTCAACGCGAATACATCGATGCACCCGTCCCCACGAGATGGCCACGAACGTGGCATGTCTGAGCAACAGCAGCAGGACGAGCCAGGATGGGCATAGCTCCTTCCCGGACCCGGCACGGTAGACCGATGACCCACGCGTTGTCATCAGTTCCGTGCGCCGATGCACAATGTCGGAATTGGTATAGACAGTGGCAGTCGCCGAGGTGTCCGCCGCCACCCTGTGCGCGGGCTGGCTCGATAGCCCCTCGTACCCAGCAAGCTCGGGAATAGTGCCGCAATTCCGAACCATACGTGTTTCGTCGCGACACCCTGACTGCGGCGGCATCGTCGGCATTTCACGGAAGCATGTCGTTCTTGCGCGGGAGCACGGCCGAGCACGAGTCTCACCACGGCAGATGCTCAAAATTGCGCTCCAACATCAGTTTCACTCTTGACAGTCAACTCATCTGAAAGGGACCGAGGCGGCTGATGTGAGCAAACAGGAAAAGCTGCAGTGTGACCATCGACAGACAGAGCAGGAGTTATACAGACGGCCGCATTCCGTCGTGCAGAGGCAGATGTGCGCAGGGTTGACAGCGCCAGCTCCGCTCGCTCACACCACGAGGTGAGGCGGCGGGATGTCAGCCATCCGGAATAGCAGCCGGTGCAGCTTCGACAGAATCGTCGGGCCGGCGAAGCGGGCCGAAAAGGAGATGAACTCGTGGTCGCTGTCCACATTGGGCTGAGGCCAATCGAAATCAGCGCTGCTGTAGTCCACAGACGAAGACAGGTCGAGGAAGGAATCCGAAGCAAGAAGCGCCAGGTGCAGTCCGAAACCGTGTGCAGATTCGGAAGAGAGTGCAGGCGCACCGGACGGAGTCCCCGAGGCCAGGTTCAGGTTGTCGTATGCAGCGCACGCGTGCGGACACGTGAGCAGCATGATTGCACAGACGCCGGTCAGCACAGCAGCCAGAGGACGGCCAAGCACGCGCGCTGCGGCAGACATGACAGCGATTATAGCCCGATTTCGGGAAACATACTATCGCCGCATGAGACCATCCGGCGGCAGCCGTCTCTGCCACGATTCCTTCCATAGGACCGGTGCGTGGCTGCCTCGCGATTGTGGCTTCGCATCGGAGAGCCGCATACACACAGTCCGCCTGATGTGACTCGGTCCTGGACACTACTGCTTGTCCACAACATACTCGACGATCAGCGTTGGCAGTTCGCTGTCCGGCCACCGCACGATATCTCGAGTCTGGTCGACATCCGTCTCCCTGTCCGCGAACTGCAGACGCAGCTGCAACCTGTCTTCTCCAAGCCTGGTGACAAGCGCGTCCCTGATACCTTTCGATTCCTTCTTCGTCTCCAGTTCCTGAATGCTGCACCACGTCTCAACTGTGCCCGGCAGACCCGGCATGCGGTACTGCCCCTGCAGCGTGTTGTAAGGATGCTCAAACGCACTCAAGCAGCCGATGCCCTCGAACGGGTCGTCGTAGGGAATCATGTATCCACCCATATCTACGAATACCCTGAGAACCTGCGCATCCGCCGGAATGTCCGCGAGGTAGTAGGTGAGAAATCCCCTGATTCCTCTGTCGGCCTCGTCATCGCCGACATACACTTCGCCATACGGGGCATAGCCGCTGAAGCGCACGTAGCCGGACAGACCAGGGTCTGCTGCCAGCACAACTACGGTTACCGGCTCGACTACCACCGTCACGCCGGCCATCACCGAAGAGCCATCTGACTCCGCCGTCAATGCGTAGTCAGTCGTGGTTGGCGGCGCAACCAGCACAGTCCCGGCCGCCGGCACTGAACCTATTCCGTGGTCAATGACCAACGAGGCGGCGCCAGAGACGTTCCATGACAGTGAGGCGCTCTGGCCGGCCTTGATGCTTCCCGGAGATGAGGTGAAGGAGTGGATCACGGGAGCTGGAGCTGTCGCGAGTTGTACCGTGACAGCTTGTTGTACCTCTTCGGACCATGCCCCGTTGTTGTCCTGTACCGAGAAGTAGATCACGTGGTGGCCGACTGACAGAGAGTCCGTCTCAAAGGTGGATATGCGGCTCAACTCGCCATCGAGATCTGAGCGCCACAGGAACCCCACGACTTCTCCGTCCTCGTCCACGCCCTTGCCGCTCAGACGTACGGTCTCGCCACTGGTGACCTCGTATGAGATTGCGGGAACGTTCGCAACGGGTCGGACATTATCTGGAGCGGATGCGGGTGAACACCCACACATGAGGATCAACGCGCAGACCAGTGACACAACTCTCGTCATTCCCTCACCCCCAACTGCGGTCGCCGATTCCCCTCTATGCGACAACAGATGCCCGTAAACCATGCCGCATCGTCATTCGGTACAACGCTTGAACTCCGGCCGATGTTTAGCTCTAGGCAAGACACGCCGTACATCCTGATGAGCCAGCCATACGAAAGACGACTGCATTCACTTGCTGACTCTCGCGTGGAACTGTAGTATCCGCTGATTACGGTTCAGCTCGCCGCGTGGCAGCGCCGGGTGTCGATCCGGACGCGGTTGAGCCAGGGAGAGAGATGAGAACAGTCGAGCTTCGCAGTGATACCTTCACTCTGCCCACCGAGGAGATGCGCCGGGCGATGTATTCCGCGGAGGTAGGGGACGATGTGTATGGTGAGGATCCCACGGCTAATACGCTGGAACGAAGGGCTGCAGCCCTTCTGGGAAAGGAAGCCGCCCTATTGACAGTGAGCGGCACCATGAGCAATCTCATCGCCGTCCTCACACACACGCGTTCAGGCGACGAGGTCATTCTCGGCGACGAATCCCACATCCTGTGGTACGAGGTCGGCGGCGCCTCCGCACTCGGCGGAGTGCTTCTGCGCACCGTGCCGAACCGGGATGACGGTAGCCTCGACCTCGAGACTGTCCAGAACACGATTCGCCCTGACGACCTTCACTACCCGCCAACCAGGCTGCTCTGTCTGGAGAATACCCATAATCGGTGTGGTGGCACAGTCCTCACTCCCAGGTACACGGCAGCGGCGTGCGAACTCGCGCACGCGAATGGCTGTCGTGTTCACCTTGATGGCGCGCGCATCTTCAACGCGGCGGCCGCCCTCGGGATCCCCGCCTCTCGACTCGCCGAATCGGTTGATTCCGTGTGTTTCTGCCTCTCCAAGGGACTGAGCGCTCCCGTAGGGTCGGTCCTGTGCGGCACAACTGACTTCATCGCCAGGGCACGCAAGACTCGGAAGATGCTCGGCGGAGGCATGCGCCAGGCCGGTATTATCGCCGCGGCCGGCCTGGTGGCTCTTGATACGGTGATGCCTTTGCTGCATGTGGATAACGAGAACGCCCGGCGGCTTGCTCACGGGCTCTCCCGCATGCAGGGAATCGTCTGTGTCCCTGACAAGACCACCACCAACATAGTCATGTTCGCCCTCCCGCCGCACGTGCCAGCTGCGCCTTTCATCGATCGTCTTTTCACGGTTGGAGTGCGACTCAACCACCCTGAAGGACCACGTGTGCGTGCGGTCACGCACCGCATGGTATCGGCTGATGACGTCGACTGGGCGCTGGAAAGGATCGAGAGCGTTCTGCTCGAGTTCCCCGGCCGGTAGCGTGCGACTCGATGTTGGTGACTGAACCGAGTGGACATCCCTCGGTGGGTGCGACCTTCTCAACCACGTCTGCGGAGTTCGAGCGCGCACCGGCCGGGCCCTACTCGACGGACTGTGCCAATGGCCCTGGTCGCAGCGGCCCGACAACTGCCACTTCCGTACCGACTATTATGTTCGGCATGTACGTTCTCGCCCCAACACTGAGTGGCCGGCGGCCACTGGAGTCAGTCTCCAGCCCGACCTGCCGGCCACTGCGAAGCCTTCGTACAGACAGTGCCTACGAGACGGTAACAGTCAGCTCAAATGTCCACACGCCCTTCTCCCCGCCTTCCCATGGCCTGCCATACTCCATGACAACAGAGGTAGTCCCCTTCTCCAGCGCGTCAAAGGTCCACACCTGAGCGCCTGATGCCCCAACCACTCCCTGCTCCTTTGGAGACAGGTATTCCGTTTCTGTCTGCAGCAGAATTGCCGGGTCGCCAATAGTGGCGTCTCCGGACCAGCTGAACCCCGTGGTCGCGTTAGCGCCCAGGGTGACGGTGAGAACACCGCCCTGAGCAACTACTATGTCCCTGCTGATGTGCGGGGAGGTCGTGAATTCGTCGATCGAAACGGCAACATCCATGTGATCTGCCGACGGTGCCCCTGCCAATGGGGAGCAACCCACTCCTGCCAGTAGTACCGTCATGGCTCCAGTCAGTACCAACATCTTCGCGTTCATTCCAGTTCTCCTCCAAGTACCGTCGAGGCCTTCGGGCCTTTCTATAGTCGTATACGACGGCCTGACGGGAGTATTACATGGAATGATGCGCATTACGGATTCGTTGCGGCACGACTCGTCGGGCGGCGGTGCTGGGTCGCGGAGCATACGCGCCACACATGAGCCAGGCGCAGGCCCGCACTACTCTCACAACGCGTGCTCACGAGCAAGGCGCTACGGACCGACCGTTTCCCGCGGCAACGAGAACGCACAGGGAAACAAACGGCCCGTACCTCCTGACGCTGAACGCCTCGCGGCCGCCTTCCAGCGGCATTCGCGTCACGGCCGCTATGCCCGATCCAGACTCGCCTGGGAATGAAGGACTACGCCTTGCCGGCCCAGAAGTCTTGCAGGCCCGGGACATCGGGGCAGGCCTTGATCCAGGCATCGAGGCTCTCCTGTCCGGTTGCGGTGCCCGGCCGCTTCCCGCTCCACCTCCGGACCAGCTCCGCCTGCGCTTCGGTGATCTTGTTCTCCCTCTCCGTACTTGTCAACCGTCTCCAGTACGGTCTTCTGAGAAGAAACTCGGGCTTGCTTTTTCGCGCGCGTCGCGGCGTAGTCCGGCCGGTCCATTTCCGCCCACGACATCGTGCCCGCGCCTCCACTCTGCGCCGGCGCACCCGGCATGCCGGGTATGTTCGGCCTCGATGCCATCCACGCATCGAACCGCTCTCGGCCCGCGTCAATGGGTGGCCGCGCCGATTACACCCTGTACTGTGCGGCCTGCCCGGCGGTGATCCTGCCACTCTGCACCAGTCTTTCAAGCATCGCCGCACTATCTGTGCCAGCAGTACGCGTGGTGCTCCGCGTCCACTTCCGTGTCTTTCGGGTATGTTCATGATGTTCCCCCTTCCAATCGCCGTATTCCTTGTTGAATCAGCTGGATATGCGTCAACCCAAGCCCCATTGTACTCCCGATAATGTCTGCTGTCGCAGGCTGCGTACGGATGCATGAGCGCGGCTGTAGGCGCACGTCGTGCCTCTCTCGGAATCCCTCTAGCTCCCGAGAGCCGCACTCACTGCACACCGGGCTGGGTGGTCCCCAACCCGTGCGGCTGCACCGCGCGCCGCTTTCTGCTATTGTAGGCGCGCCACGCTGTCATTCGCGTCCCGACGCCGTGGCAAGTGGAAAAACGGAAGCGCGGGTTTGACGCGTTGCCGGACGTTCCGCCTGGACTAGTACAAGAGAAAGAGAGGCACGAGAAACGTGAAGATTGTGAGATACCGTCTGCCCAACAACAAGGTTGAGTACGGAATCTGGGAAGGTGAAACCATCCGCGCCCTCGCCTCCAGTCCGTTCCGGGGCATACGAGAGACGGAACGGCGAGTCCAACTGGGCGATGTTCGTCTGCTGGCTCCCTGCACCCCGAGCAAGATCCTCGCCATCGGCGCGAGCTATCGCAGCCACTGCATGGAAATGGGCCAGCCCATCCTTGACGAGCCCATGGTGTTCTTCAAGCCTTCCACGTCGGTCGTTGGGCCTGAAGACAACCTGGTCCGTCCGTCCGGTGTTAAGCGATTCGACTATGAAGCCGAAGTTGGGGTGGTGATCAAACGCCGCGCGTTCAAGGTGCCCCGCAGCCGCGCTCTCGACTACGTACTTGGCTATACTTGCTGCAATGATGTCTCCGTCCGCGACTGGCAGAGTGTCGGCGCCAACTGGCAGTGGGCCAGAGCGAAAGGTTCTGACACGTTCTCCCCAATCGGACCATGCATCGAAACGGAGGGCGACCCATTCAACATGTGGGTGGAGTCCCGGCTGAACGGTGAGCGAAAGCAGAGAGGTAGCACCAGCGACCTGATCTGGGACATTCCGGCGATGATCAGTTACCTGTCCGAAACGATAACACTGCTCCCCGGCGACGTGATCGAGACCGGCACTCCGAGCGGCGTCGGCCCGATGCAAGCGGGCGATGTGGTAGAGATCGCCGTCGACGGCATCGGAACCCTGAGGAATTACGTAGTCCAGGGTTAGCACCGATAGTATCTCACGAGCCAGGCGCCGGCTGTGCGCACGTCCTTCGGGCAGTTGGCGCCTCGGCTCCGTCCTTCGGGTCGGCAGTCTGTCGCGGCTCCACCGCTCTGGCAGAGAGCGCGTTTGACGGCGGTTGGCCTCGTTCCGGTGTTTGCTGCTACCATGTTCGAATGCAATTCCGCGCATTGATTTCGGATCTCGACGGCACGCTTCTCGATACGCTGCAGGATATGGCCGATGCGGTGAACAGGGCGCTGCATCGCCTCCACCTCCCTGTGCACGAATTGTCTGAGTACCGGTACTTCGTTGGGGACGGTCGGCGGACCATGGCGTTGAGGGCGCTGCCACCGGACCGCCGCGACGACGGCATCCTCGAACGGCTTCTGGCCTACATCGCCGAGGAATACGACGGGCGCTGGGTCGACAACTCCGGGCCATATCCGGGAATTCCGGAGATGCTGGACGAACTGACTCGCCGGGGTATTCGACTGGCGGTCCTCTCCAACAAGCCACAGGTGTATGCGGGTCCGATGATCTCGACGATCCTGTCGGGCTGGCACTTCGAACATGTGCTGGGAGAGTCTCCCGACCGTCCGAGAAAGCCTGATCCCGCCGGTGCGCTCCATATCATCGAACGTATGAATGTGCTGCCTCAGGAGTGCATCTATCTTGGAGACTCAGGCGTCGACATGGAGACGGCTCGAGCCGCGGGTATGTACGGAGTGGGAGCGCTGTGGGGTTTTCGTGATGCCGACGAGTTGGCCCGCGCCGGTGCAAGGCTCCTGGCTCACCACCCGGCAGACGTGGTCACACTGGTCGATCACCCCGTTGTGTAAGGCGGTCACCGCCATGATCTCTACTACCGTCCGGTCTTCGCCGACAGGAAGGACTCCGGGTAACGTTCCTGCTACCATTCCCTTCACGAATCATCACGTCAGGCCGTCAAACGTGGAAAAGGAGTGATTCAGCATGTACACAAGAAAGATGCTCGGGTTGGATGACGCCGACAGGATCATCGAGGCTGTCCTCGATCATGTGCGCGCTCAGAAAGGTGTGCCGCTGTCGATCGCGGTCGTTGATTTTCGGGGCGACCTCATCAAATACATCAGCATGGATGGCGCAAGCTGGAACTCCAAGCGCATGGCGCAGGTCAAGGCCTACAGCGCAGCCAAGTTCCGCCGTGATACCTCGAAGATGCCGGCGATGATGGCCGAGAACGGCATACAGCTCGTCGACTGGGCCGATCCCGATGTGACCTCTCTGGGTGGTGGCGTGTGCATCTGGGATGAAGAATCGACTCCCCGAGTCGTCATCGGCGCTGTGGCGGTAAGCGGCTGGCCCGATCCCAGAGTCGATGAGGACTACGCCAAGGTCGGCATCGCCGCACTGACGAAGTAGACCGCCAGGAGTTCATTCACAGTAACGGTTCGTGAGGAATGCGGCGCATGGCACGCAGAGCAAGCGTTCACGACAGATTCGCCATCAGGCAATGATGCCCTGCTCGGTCGATTTCGCGGACCACTCAACCTTGCGCCGGTGGCCAAGCCTGTCCTCCGAATCTACACCTGGTAGTATGAAGAAAGACTTCACCGGCATGCCGGTGAGCACATGAGGAGGGCGCGACAGATGCCAATCATCACAGTGGAGGCGTTTGAGGGCAGAACGGTAGAGCAGAAGCGCGGGCTGGTCAAGGATATCACCGAGGCCGTGACGAAGAACTTCAACGTCTCACCCGACGCTGTCACCATCATCATTCACGAGTTGAAGCATGAGCACCTCGCGAAGGCCGGCAAGTTGCGGATCGACTGGTAACCAGTCACCAGGCCATCGCTGATCGTCTGTACTGGACCCGGCCGCGGAGCCGTCCATGGCGCCGCTCGCGCGCCCGGTGGGTGTTGTCTTTGACTCTGGCGGCTGTTCGTAGTCCTCTGGGCGAGCAGGGGCGGTTGATATAGCGCCTTTCATCTGTCTTGGAGCTGCATTGTGTCGTCGGCACAACAGCAAGCCCGGTTGCCGTACGTGCGCGCGGGAAGACAAATCCGATTTGTGTCCTATAGAATAGCTCGCCAGTGGCCGGTATTCTCCGGCGTAAGGAGTGAAGTGTATGAATCCACCTACCACTGGGCGCGTCTTCGGCATGGAAGCCGAGAAGGGGCGCTGGATCTTCGTCCTCGCTGGCTTCCTCATCAACATCTGCCTGGGTAGCGTCTACGCCTACAGCGTATTCCGCAATCCAGTGCAAGGCCTCTTCCAGTGCAACGCGACCGAGAGCGGCCTGCCGTTCATGGTATTCCTCGCGTTCTTCGCTGTTCTCATGTTCTTTGGTGGCAAACTGATGGGTACCATCGGCCCCAAGAAGATCAGCATCATCGGCGGACTGCTCGTTGGCGCCGGCTGGATACTCTCAGGCATACTCCCGCAGATGGTTTGTAGCGTCTGGAGTCTCGTGTTGACTTACGGCGTCATAGCCGGTTCCGGGGTCGGACTCGTTTACGGTGCTCCGATCGCCACAGCCACCCGCTGGTTTCCGGACAGGAAAGGACTGGCCGTGGGCCTTACCGTTGCTGGCTTCGGTGGCTCGCCTTTCGTGACTGCCAACATCGCCAACCCGCTCATCCAGTCACACGGCCCCCTGTACACGTTCCTTGTGATGGGTATCGGTCTGCTGGTAGTCATCATCGCCTTTGCCTTTGTACTCAGGTTTCCGGCGCCTGATTGGAGACCTGCAAGCATGCTGGCGGGCAAAGCCCCCGCAGGCGCCGTGGCGAAACTGGATCTCGATCCAGGCAGGATGGTGAAGACCTCCACTTTCTGGGGCCTCTTCCTGGTGTACACCGTCGGCTGTCTCGCCGGCCTGATGGCCATCGGCATCGCGAGCCCGGTGGGTACTGAGATCATTCAGATGACGTCATCCACCGCCGCCATGATGGTGGGCATCTTTGCACTCTTCAATGGGGCTGGCCGCCCGCTGTTTGGCTGGCTGACCGACCGCATCACGCCCAGGTGGGCTGCGACCATCTCGATGGTGGTCATCCTCATCGCGTCGCTCGCAATGACCCGCGCCGCATCCGGCACGACCGCCCTCTACGCCGTCGCCTTCTCGGTTCTGTGGCTCTGTTTCGGTGGCTGGCTGGCCATCGGGCCCACCGCAACCACTACCTACTTCGGCGCCAAGAACGCGGCCCGCAACTACAGCTACGTGTTCTTTGGATACGGATTGGCGGCAATCCTCGCCAACATCATTGCGGGCAGTTCCAAGGACCTCTTCGGGAGCTACACAACGGCTTTCGTCATCGTAGCGGTTCTTGCAGCCATCGGCGCCGTCATCGCCCTGTTGCTCATGAAGCCCCCCAAGCATTCCTAGATCATTCGGGGCGAAGGCCACGGTGTTGGCCTTCGTCCCTCGTGCCCAGGACAGCTGCAAATCAGATAGCCGGAGGTATCGCGCATGTCGCATGGCAGCTTCGCTACGGTAATCAACTGTATGGACGGACGAGTCCAGGAGCCAGTCATCGCGTGGATGAAGCAGAGGTACGGAGTCCAGTACGTTGATTCCATCACCGAGCCCGGCCCCATTCTCATACTGGCCGACAACCGTGACCTCCAGACCGTCGAATCTATGCGCCGCAGGACCGATATCTCGGTCAACAAACATGGCTCGCACGCGGTGGCTGTGGTGTCACACTACGACTGTGCCGGGAATCCCGTGGGCAAGGACGCACAGATGGTGCAACTCCGGGCCGCTATCGACAGGGTACGATCGTGGGGGTTCGATGTTGATGTGCAGGGCTTGTGGGTCGACGAGAATTGGCGCACGTACCCAGTGGCGTTCGACTAGGCATGCTTCCAGCGGTCGGTCAGGGCGCCAGGACACTTGAGGCTGAAAGACCCCCCAGTCAAGCACCATGATAGCCTCATCAGCGCTCATCCGCTCGTCTGGCGGCGAGCAAGGATGTGAACGCCGCGCCGCTATTCGTTGCCTACCACTTGCGTTGTGACCGACCCGCACGGACCAGCTATATCCTGAACCGCTTCATTGCGTCGCGGTCCAGCTCGAAGCCGATTCCCGGAGACTGGGGAACCTCGATGAAGCCATTCACCGGCTGCGGTGGATCCAGGTAGATAGCCTCCCACCACGGCATGTGCTCAGTCCATGTTCCGTTCGGAATCGCCGCCACCAGGTGAACAGAGAACTCATCGAACAGATGACTCACTGCGGGAAGATTGAATGCTTCCGCCATGGCAGCAACCTTCATCCACTCGGTCACACCGCCAACAGCCTGCACGTCAATCATTGCCACATCGGTGGCGCGCCGCTCAAATAGCTCCCGAAAGCCTCGCTTGCTGCTAACGTTCTCTCCCGAGACTACGGGCATGTCAAGCGCGCGAGCGATTTCGGCCAGACCGGCAACATCATGCGTCGGAATAGGATCCTCCAACCAGTACACGCCGAGTTTCTCCATCTCCCTGCCCATCACGATGGAGTCATACACGGTCCAGACCCACAGCACATCAACCATTATGTCAATGTCTGGACCAACGGCCTCTCGAATGGCCGCCAGTCGCTTCAGGTCTTCATGGCGGGACTTCCACCCCATCCGCATCTTCATCGCCCTGTAGCCCTGCGATACCAGTGTCGCTGCTTCCCTCTGAAGCTCCTCGATGGAGCGGTCGCGCCACAGGTAGTTGCTGGCGTACACCGGCACCCGATCACGACAGCCGCCCAGCAGCTTGCCCAGCGACATCTCCATTGCTTTGGCGCGCAGGTTCCACATCGCCATGTCGACAGCCGCCATGGCGTACACACCCAATCCATCATTTCCGATGCGCGTGCTCGTACGGCGCAACCGCTCCCACATCTCGCCCCAGCGCTCGAGATCTCCGCCAACTACCACTTCTGCAACCGCATCAACGCAAGACTTCAGCAGACCCACGTGAAAGTCGTTGAACACCATCGCCACGCCGTGGGCTCGAAGCCCCGATTCCGTGAACACCTCCACTACAACAGGATTGAAGCACTCGAATTTCACCGAGCCAACAAATGATTCGCGAACGGGAACCCTGAGCGCAGTAGTCTCGAAGCCGGTTACCTTCATGCGTCCTATCTCCTCTCTGTGGCAGGGGCAAGGCTTGGCGCCCGCGGAGCGTCAGTATACCAGCCTTCCGTAACGGCGAACCGGTCCGAGCATGGGTTCCTGTCTCTCTGTTACACTACCGGACGCGCCGCGCTCGAAGCGGTGTCCTGTGCGAGGAGACGTCAACATGCGTTACGGAACCGGTGCCATGAAGTACGAAGTTGTCCCCAACTGGGCCAGAGTGCCTGAGGGCTGGTCATTCAAGGACGTCGGAGGCCTGGCGATCGACGAGGACGACAATGTCTATGTTCTGAACCGCAGTGAGTTCCCGGTGCTGGTATTCGATCGTGAAGGCACGATACTCCGCCACTGGGGTGAAAGCCTGTTCAAGCGGGCCCACGGCGCGCGGCTCGCCCCGGATGGTTCCATCTTCTGTACGGATGACGGCGATCACTGGGTCGGGAAATTCACGCGCGACGGAGACTTGCTGATGACGCTTGGACAGAAAGGGACGCCGTCGGACACCGGATATCGGCGGGGGTGGGATGTGTACCAGAGCACGTCCACGATCGACCACGCCGGACCTCCCTTCAACAGGCCAACGGGAGTCGCCATCACGGCCGATGGTGACATCTTCGTGTCCGACGGGTACGGCAATTGCCGCATACACCATTTCGACGCGCACGGGAACCTGCTCCATTCGTGGGGAGAACCCGGAGGCGAGCCAGGCCGCTTTCGGCTGCCCCACGATGTAGTCCTTGATGCGCGCGGCCGCCTGCTTGTGGCTGACCGCGAAAACAGTCGCATACAGGTGTTCTCGCAACAAGGTGAGCTACTGACCGTGTGGCATGATGTCATCCGGCCGACTGGACTGAGCACGGACCGGGATGGCCTCGTGTATGTCTCGCAGTTCTGTCTTTGCGTCAGCGTGTTCGACCTCGATGGTAAACTCGTGACGAAATGGGGAAATCAGTCCACTGTGCGTGAGGAAGCTGTGTTCCTCGCTCCACACACCGTGGCGGTGGATTCGTCTGGCGACGTCTACGTTGGCGAGGTGTCACGAACCTACGCGGGGACCGACCGCGGTGCGGATACCATTCACAAATTCAGACGGATCAGATAGGTCGTGAGCACGTCCTTCTCCGTGAGACGCAAGACACGGACCAGCCCGTTATCTACCAGATCAACGGAATGATGGCCTTCCTCGTGGCAGGGTACCCATCCAGATGCTCCCGGCACCACCGCAGGTGCGCCCTTGCCCGTGGCGCCAGGTTGGCGAAGGTCCAGATTGCGAAGCTCAGGCCGGCCAGCGACCAGGTTGCAGCTGCCCATCCCGTCCATATCACGATCTCGCCGAGGTAGTTGGGACAACAGACGTACCGGAAGACACCGGAATCGATACGGCAATAGCGCAGACCCGACTTCTCCCGTTCGCGCTGAAGCACCGCATCGGCATAGCGGTTGAGCACCCAGCCAAACACGAACAGGAGGACGCCGACCGCAAAGCGGATGTCCAGCAACCAAGCCCGGCTATAGTCGGGTCCCAGGTGGAACAGGTAACGCCCATTGATGTACGTGTTCACCACGTTGAATACGATCCCGAACACAACCACTGCGACGGGAATCGCTCGCGCCTTGCGGCTGAGGCTGAAAGGGTATACGAACGCGCGGTGCACGTAGTGCAGCTCCCACATTGCGAGGAAGGTGATGGCGACGAGCGAACTCCCCTTCGACCCAACGAGGTACCAACACAGGAAGAGCACGGCTGCCGGCATCTCCATGATCAGCCACCCCGTGCGCGCGGACACCGTAAGCCCCCAGCCGGCAGTTGAGTGTCTGCCATACGGAGCCGGATAGCGCAGGAGTACGACAAAGAGCAACAAGGCCTGCGTCATCCACGCGTATACCAGGTAGCGCCACAGGGTCGCCTCGGACATCACCGGCCCGCCTCTAGACACGTCCCACGCGCAAGAAAGCCGTACTCCTCGAACCACAGACACGTGTCACGTATGGTCTCCTCAAACGGCCGCGGCGCGTAGCCCAGTTCAGCTGCGGCTCTCTCGCGGCTCACGTGACGGTGGCCCGAGAGTGCGTGTACCGAATAGGAGGTGTACAACGGCTGACGCTTCAGAAGCAGCCATGCACCCTCGGCAAGTGGGCTGCAGGCCTGTGCGAGGACTCTCGGCACAACAACATGAGGGGCTGCAACTCCCGTCACCCGCGCCACGGCGTTAGCGAACTCCGGCAGTGAGCGCCACGAACCAGCGAGCAGGTACTTCCTTCCGGGCACCGCGCTCTCGGCGGCCGCAATCGCGCCGGCCGCGACATCTCGAGCATCCACCCAGTCGAATCCACCCGACATGATGACAGGCAGACGTCCTTTCGCGAGAGCCAGCAGGATGCGTCCAACGAAGGAGGGCCGGAAGTCATAGGGTCCGACTACCGCAGTAGGGGCTATGACAATCGCATCAAGCCCGGCGTCGATAGCATCCCGAACAATCTTCTCACCCCGAGCTTTCGACCGGTCATACGCAGCGTCGCGCGGACCGTCGGCTAGCAGACACTCCTCATTCACAAGCGAGTCGCGCTCCACGTCCACCACTGCATGGATAGAACTGAAGTGCACGAGACGCCCTACCCTGCGGTCCTTGCAGGCACGCACCACGTTGGCTGTTCCCATACAGTTGACGGCCTCTGTGTTCTGGTCCCCTCGTGACGTAATCGCGATATGGCCCGCGAGATGAAAGACGACATCCGCCCCCGAGAAGCATCTGAGTAGCGAGCCCAGGTCACAGACATCGCCGTACACCATGTCAACATCCAGTCCATGGAGCGGCGTTATGTCACGGTGCACCAGAACACGAACCAACGCGCCGCGTTGAAGCAGCGCTCGCACGAGATTGGCGCCGACATGCCCCGTCGCCCCAGTGACCACGGTCGTCATGGCACTTCGTTGAACCGTTAACAAACACAAGGCAGCCCAGGCTGGGCATTCAAGCCGTCATAGCCGGCGGGGGCCGGCTAGACTCGCTCGAGTTTGAAAAACACAGGCCTCAACCCATCGGTGCAGCACTGCACTGCCACTCCGGGTTGCCGCACAAACGGATAGTCTCCGCCGAACCTGAGGTGGGTGATATCGCGATGGATATCCGCAAAGGCCCAGGGGCAGAATCCGTCTGGACACGAACCATCCTCGGGGACGATCCACGAGTCTCCGGTCTTGCAGCGTGGACACGACTCCTCGAATGTGGCGTCAGCGGGCGCGTTCTCTCCGAACACATCCCTGGTGCTAAGCGTCTTCACGACCGTGATCCGTACCTTGCTTCTCAACTGAGCTACCTCCTCACGGAACTCCGGACTGCGAACTCGTTGGGGAGTATACGTGGCTGCTCTTGCCATCACAAACCAGACGAGTTGATAGTTGTTGTGTTCTACACGCAACGTCCCTCGCGCCGTATCCGGCCCGTTCAAAGACGCCCCCTGAGAAGCGGCGCGATAATGGCTGGCGGGCGGCCATTGCCGCGCGAACCATCTCAACGCTCACACCATCAAGCGTAGAAGTGCGATGTGCCGTTGCGCGGACTGACACACCTCGTTACAGCAAGACACGTACAAGACTACGGCCGATTGGGCCACAGGCAATCGTGACAGCCGTCGGCATGGCTCGCTGACCTGGAGAGCCGGGCAATCCAGCGAACAGAAGCGACAAGAGCGTTCGCCACTTCGGACCCGTACTCAGCATGGCGAAGCCCGACGAGCGCTGCAACCGGTCGCTTCATGTACAGCGGGCCCGGCTCACGGCGCAAGTCCATTCACGATAGAGACGCTCGCGGCGGTCCTCCGGCATGGAGGGTGTGAACACCCGGTCGATGGCTACTGTGCCTTCCAGTTCGGAGACATCGTGCCAGAAGCCGACACCGAGGCCGGCGAGATATGCCGCTCCCCGCACCGTAGTCTCGACATCACGCGGTCGCGCGACTTTCGCGTTCAGCAGGTCCGCCTGAAACTGGCAGAGGAAATCGTTTGCGCTGGCCCCACCGTCGATTCGCAACTCGGTCAGAGGGAAACCTGCAACTTCGACCATCGCATCTATGACATCCCTGGTTCGGAAACACACCGACTCGAGCGCCGCGCGCACAACATGCTGCTTCTTCGTACCGCGCGTTATCCCCGTTATCATGCCTCTCGCCCCAGAATCCCAGTATGGGGCCCCCAATCCAGCCAATGCAGGGACGAAGTACACGCCGCCGTTGTCCTCAACCTGTTCCGCCAGCTGCTGGGAGGCATCTGCTGAATCAAGCAGGTTGAGCGCATCGCGCAGCCACTGGATTACCGCTCCCGCCGCGAATATGGCGCCCTCAAGCACATACACCGGTGTGCTGGAAGTCCCGCAACCGAGGGTGGTAATCAGATACGGGTTCCCGCCCGGCCGACTGTCTCCCGCATTCATCAATACGAAGGCTCCGGTTCCGTAGGTGTTCTTGGCGGTCCCGGGCGCGAAGCACGCCTGGCCGAACAGCGCCGCCTGCTGATCTCCCGCCACACCAGTGATGGGTACTCCAGAGGGAATGCGCAATCCGCCCGCGCTCACTGCCAGCGTTTCCATGGACCCCCTGACGTCAGGAAGCGCAGATGGCGGCAGGCCGAACAGTGATATCAGGGCATCACTCCAGCACAGACGATCGATGTCAAACAACATCGTTCTCGCAGCGTTTGTGTAGTCGGTGACATGCATCGAGCCTGAGGACAGCTTCCAGATCAACCATGAGTCAACGGTACCCAGCCTGAGCGTCCCCCTGCGCGCTGCCTGTTCCACCGCCGGAACGTTCTCGAGCAGCCACTCGAACTTAGTTGCAGAGAAATAGGGATCGATGGGCAGCCCGGTGGTGCTCCTGATCACCCGGGCGATCTCGTCATCCGCAGCCAATTGCGCACACCTCTCGGCGGTGCGTCGACACTGCCAGACGATCGCATTATGAAGCGGCTCTGAGGTATCCGCATCCCATGCGACCACGGTCTCGCGTTGGTTCGTGATCCCAATAGAGGCTATCGTGGGTCTCGGCGGGTGTCCAAGAACATCGCGTACACACCCTACCACGCAGTCCCAGATATCAACCGGGTCATGCTCAACCCAGCCAGGCCGGGGAAAGCGCTGCGTAAACTCACGATAGGAAGATGCGGCAATCGTCCCGTCTCGCCGATAGAGCACGGCGCGGCTCCCTGTTGTTCCCTGGTCGATCGCCAGAATGCATTCCACTGTGTCGTTACTCCGCCGAAGCACAAATCCGCAAGCCGCTGGATTCTACCATCGTGAGGTTCCTCAGACCAGTACTGTTCTTTACACATGGAGATGGTCTCTGACCGGCCGGTTACACGTCGACCTGCATTGACGTGTGCAGGAACGCCATGTACTATCACTCGCACTGCCCGCTGGCGGACTCGGCGTCACCGGGCAAATTGCTCATAGGAGGTGAACCCGTGAAAAGCAGAAGACTATCCCTGCTCATTGTCGCAGCGGTCATTGCGACTCTGCTTGCAGTCGGCTGTGCGCCGGCTCCAGCCCCCACCACCCCAACGACTCCCACAACGCCGGGCGCAACAACGACTCCGTCGCAGCCCGCGGGTGAGAAATTCAAGTGGAATCTCCAGATGTTCTACCCCACTGCCGATCCAGCGTCTGGCGCGATGATCGATGTGGCGGAGAAGATCAAGATCTCGACTGGCGGACGCCTTGATATCGAGTGCTTCCCGGTCGGCGCCATCGTACCCGCGCAGACGGAGATTGACTCACTGAACGAGGGCGTGTTCGAGGCGACATTCGTGTCCCATGGTTGGCACACACATCTGTACAAGGCAGCGTTCCTGTTCGCACAGAGGGCCGGTGGCCTCACCCCGATCCAGGCCATGACGTGGCTACGCCTCGGTGGTGGCATGGAACTCGCCGAGGAACTGTACTCCACACTCACTGACGTGAAATACCTTGCCACCATGCTCATCCACCCACCCGAGGTATGGTGTCACTCCAACCGGCAGCTCAAATCCCTCGCCGACTTCCAGGGTCTGAAGATCCGGAGCCCCGGCGACAGCGGTGCGATCCTGTCACGCATGGGTGCTTCTTCGGTCAGCCTTCCCGGTGCTGAGATCTACGAGTCGGCACAGCGTGGCGTTATCGACGCCACCGAGTACATCACCCAGGCGACCAACTGGGACATGGGCTTCCAGGAGGTGTTCAAGTACGTCTACATGTCTCCAACCAGAGCCCCATCGGACAGCATCGGCTTGTTCGCCAACAAGACAGCCTGGAACAAGTTGCCCGCGGACGTTCAGGCTATCGTGATGGCTGAGGTACATGCCGAGACGCTCAGATGGTACGCGTGGTCGCTGCAGGCCGACAACGTGGCCCTTCAGAAATTCAAGGACTACGGCTGCATCGTCGAGACCATACCGGCCGACATCGACGCAAAGCTCATCGAGGTGGCCGCCGAGTACTTCACCGAGATGTCCGCTGGCGACGTGATGTTCAAGAAGGTAATGGATTCTCAGGATGCGTGGAAGGCCATGTGCGAAGCGCAGGGCCCGTGGGCCGACTAGCCACTGGATAGCAGCGTCTATCCTGACACAACGAAGGGTGGCGCCCCTGCCATGCGCACGGGGCGCCACCACATGGTAGTGGCAACAATGAAGAAAGTACTTCAGATCATCGACTCAATCAGCCTTTGGAACGCCCGAGTGTTCCGATGGCTTTCGGTCGCGCTCATAGTCCTCTTGTGCTATGAAGTGACCATGCGCTACGTGTTCAACGCACCTACGATCTGGGTGATGCAGATGTCTATGATGGTCGGCGGCACGCTGATCGTACTGGGATGGAGCTATGTACATCAACAGCAGGGCCATGTTCGCGTGGACGTCATCTACGGCCGGCTGTCCAGGAGATGGCAGGCTCTGGTGAACACTCTCGGAGCGCTGGTGTTCTTCTTCCCATTTGTGGGCGCCCTGCTCTATCGTGCGGTTATTCAGGCTGAGTACTCACTCCGAATGGGCGAACGCATGTCTGAGACGGCATGGTATCCGCCCGTGTTCCCTATGAGGGTGGTGGTAGTGGTGGGACTGGCGCTCTTTCTGCTTCAGGGACTGGCACAGTTCGTGCGCGACGCGCGGACGTTGATGGAGGCCGGCAATGATTGATATCAGCGCCGAAGCGGTGACACTCATACTACTTTTTGGCGTCCTGCTGGGCGTTATGACCGGCTATCATCTCGCTCTCGTGATCGGTGGCGTCGGGCTCATCGTCGGACTGCTAGCCTTCGGCCCCACCGTGGTGAACATCCTGTACTACAGGGTGTACAACAACATCACTAACTACACCCTGCTCGCCGTTCCACTGTTCATCTTCATGGGAATCATGCTTGAGCGCTCCGGTATCGCGGAGCGGTTGTATGACGCCCTCTATCTCTGGCTGGGCGGCGTGCCCGGTGGCCTCGCGCTCACCACGCTCATAATCGGAACGGTCATGGCCGCGTGCGTCGGTATCATCGGTGCATCGGTGACGATGCTTGCAGTGGTCGGGCTCCCAGCCATGATCAAGCGTGGCTACGACAAGAGCATCGCCTCGGGCGCGGTATGCGCGGGGGGTACACTTGGAATCCTGATCCCTCCGAGCATCATGCTCGTGGTCTACGGACCTATGGCTCTCATCTCGGTAGGCAAGCTGTTCATGGCGGCCTTCGTGCCCGGGTTTGTGCTGTCGGCACTGTACTGTCTCTACGTCTTCATACGGTGCCAGTTGCAGAAGGATCTCGCTCCACCCATCCCACCTGCAGAGCGCCGTGTTCCGTTCTCACAGAAGACCTGGAAGCTCGCTACCTCGCTGCTTCCCGCCGCTCTTCTGATCCTTTCAGTGCTGGGCGTCATCTTCTTTGGCATCGCGCCGCCCACAGAGGCCGCTGCAGTGGGAGCACTCGTGGCCACACTGCTCGCGCTTGCCTACCGCAAGCTGACATGGCAGGTGCTGAAGGAGACAGCTCACGAGACGTTCAAGCTCACCAGTGCGGTGTTGCTCATCGCCGCGGCGTCGTTCGCGTTCACAGGCGTGTTCCTGAACGCTGGTGGCGGCAACGTGGTGGAGGCGTTCATTCTCGCGACCCCCGGTGGCCGCTGGGGTGCGTTCGCCATCATCATGTTCGTGTGCTTCATCCTGGGCATGTTCATCGACTGGATGGGAATCATCTTCATCATCGTGCCCATTGTCACGCCGGTGGCTCCTGTCCTTGGATTCGACCCGCTCTGGTTCGCCATGATGATCGTGGTGAACCTGCAGATGTCCTTCATGACGCCGCCATTTGCATATGCGATCTTCTTCACGAGGGCTGCGGCATCGCCTGAGCTGGGGCTCACTACTGACGACATCATACGTGGCGTGTTGCCATTCGTCGCCTTGATCGTCATCGGGCTGGGCCTCTGCATCGCCTTCCCGCAGTTGATACTCTGGCTGCCTTCGAAGATGATTGCCTGAGATCTACCCACACCAGTACATGAATGTGGGACGGCATCCTCCACAGAGGAGCCGTCCCACACGTGTTTCGGACGGTCAGAGGTCGGTTTGCCGCACCGACCATACTGCTCTGACTGGTTGCGCACAGAGCGTACATGCCTGCAATGCACAGAAGGGGTCGGTGTACGGAGAGAGGCTGCAGTCCCTGAGGCCGCTGGAGCTCAATCAGGCAGGGCTCAGACCGCCATGCAGCACCTGTTCAGCCGCGAGCGAGAACCGTTCCCATTCGCTAAGCTTGAGCGCAAGCACCTCGCGTCCCTTCTCAGTCAGCGAGTAGTATCGGCGCCGGGGGCTGGCGGCATCAAACCACATGCTGCTGACCAGTCCGTCCTCTTCAAGACGTCGGAGGGCAGAGTAGACGGTGCTCGCCGTTAGTCGGAAGTAGCCGCTGCTTCTGCGTTCAATCTCCTTGGCGATGTGATACCCGTGAGTGGGAAGCTCGGAGATGATGGAGAGCATCAACGGTTCCACAACACCCCGAAGCAACTGCTCAATGTATCCGCCAACGTGGGAATCGGTCATCGACTCGCATTATACCACCCATCGAATCACCAGACCGGCCTGTTTTGAGTGGTCACCCACCTCTGCTGCTATAATCAGACGATATGAACACGACGCGATTGAGGGTGTCTGCCGTACTCGCAGTCATGATGGTTCTCTCCATACTCGCAGGCTGCATCGTCATGCCGCCGGTCGACCCTTCTGCCACCACGCCTACGTCCGGCCAACCCACCACTCCCAGTGCCTACATCGATCCGGCCTGGCGCTTCCCCGCTTCGCCGGGGACGGCGCAGCCGGCCCTGCCTGCTTTCGTGGATGTGGTGCGTGAAGTCAGGCCCGCGGTAGTGTCAGTGATCACCGAGATGGTAGCGTATGACTTGTTCAACCAGGCCTACACGCAGGAAGCAGCCGGATCCGGGGTTATCGTCGACCCTCAAGGCTATATCATCACCAACAACCACGTTGTTGAAGGCGCACAGGATATTCAAGTAGAGCTTCACGATGGTACAACCTACCCTGCAACGATCGTGGGCACCGACCCCCTCACTGATCTGGCCGTGATTCGCGCTGACGCCGACGACCTTTCGTATGCTGTTCTGGGTCAATCCGGCCAACTTGCGGTGGGTGAATGGGTGGTAGCCATCGGAAACGCCCTGGGTGAAGGCATATCGGCCAGCCAGGGCATTGTGAGCAGGCTTGACGTGTCGATTGCCGTAGGAGGAAGCACGCTTCGCGATCTCATCCAGACAACCGCCGCCATCAACCCCGGGAACAGTGGTGGACCGCTGGTCAACATGGCGGGAGAGGTCATCGGGATTAACAGCGTCAAAGTCGCTTCCATCGGAGTGGAGGGAATGAGCTACGCGATCGCCATCGACGGAGCCCGACCGATAGCGCAGTCACTGATTAATCAGGGTTACGTCGCCAGACCCTGGCTCGGTGTCTCTCTGTATACAGTTGACCGCTTCACCGCACGGGTCAACCAGCTTGCCGTGGAGGAAGGGGCCTTGATAGTTGATGTTTCCGCGGGCAGTCCGGGAGCCAAGGCTGGGCTCCAGAAGGGCGATGTCATCGTCGAGTTCAAGGGGAGTCCGATCAAGTCCGCAGACGACCTTCTGCTCGGAATCATCAACAGCAAGGTGGGCGACAGTGTGGAAATTGTCTACGTGAGGAAGCAGGATCGCCGCACCGCTACTGCACAGCTGAGTGAGAGCCCACCCCCTTGGCAATAGCCGCTTGTGCGCGTCGCCGAAAAGAAGAAGGGCCGCCCGAAGGCGGCCCTTTCCATGTCGCTGCGGTTCCTGGTCAAGCCTTTCGGATGCCAAGTACCAGTTCGTGTCCTTCGACTTTGAGTGTCTGCGTGCACGCGGTCTCAGACGGAACCTGATCCTGCATGTCAACGCACAAGGTCTCCTGTCTGATGTAACCGCCATGTGTCCTGAGGACTTCGTCCAGTGCGGGGCTCTGCTGGTAAAAGACGACGATATGATCAGATATCTCGAGGCCCGCCGCACGGCGCATCATCTGGAGCCGCCTGACAAGTTCCCGTGCGAACCCCTCCGCCCGTAGCTCGGACGACAGCTCTGTGACCACGGCAACACTGTACCGGCCGTCCCCTGCGACCGCATCAAGACCGGCGAGCACCGAAGCGTCACGAGTGACCTCGACGTTCTTGACATTCAGTTCGTCCTGGATGTGCTCCGACAACGCTCCCACCGCAGACACCTCATCGTCGTCCAGCACAACCACATACGCCCTGGGAAGAGGCTGTCGCACCTTGATTCCGGCCTTCGCACGCGCAGCACGTCCCAGGCTGGAGAGGTTCATCACCAGCTCCATGTGGGAATTCAAGGCAGTATCGATCTGGTCGGCTGCAGCGGCAGGGTAGTCGGTCAGATGCACGCTCTCAGGTGCATCGGGATCGACTGATAGCACGAGGTTGCGGTACATCTCCTCCACGATGAACGGCGCAATCGGCGCCAGTAGCTTGCAGAGGGTCACCAGGCATTGATACAGGGTCTCGTGCGCCGCGAGCTTGTCATCGTCGCTCTCACTCTTCCAGAAGCGGCGGCGGCTTCGCCGCACATACCAGTTGGACAGAAGATCAATGAATTGCTCGATACGGCGTACGGCAAGCGTGAAGGCATAGCCCTCCATGGCCTTGGTGACTTCCAGGATGAGTTGATTCAACTCCGACAGAATCCAACGATCCAGTTCCGCGAGGGCCGCCACTTTGCTGCGGCCCGGAACGAAGCCATCGATGTTCGCATACAGGACAAAGAACGAATAGGTATTCCACAGCGTCAACAGGTTCCGCCTCATGGTCTCGGCAAGACTCTGAACCGAGAACCGATGTGTGTTCTCAGGTGGAACGGAAGACAGCATGTACCAGCGCACGGCATCGGCGCCATACTCATTGATGACAGCCCAGGGATCGACGATGTTCCCTTTGGACTTGCTCATCTTCTCGCCGTTGGCGTCAACGACGTGGCCGAGGCAGTGCACGTTCTTGAAGCACGGCCCGTCGAACACCACCGTTGAGAGTGCGTGCAGGCTGTAGAACCAGCCACGTGTCTGGTCAATGGCCTCAGTGATGTAGTCAACAGGAAAGTGCTGCTGGAAGATGTCTTCATTCTCGAAGGGATAGTGCCACTGCGCCCATGTCATGGCGCCTGAATCGAACCAGCAGTCAAGCACCTCGGGGACCCGGCGCATGGTTCCACCGCACTTGCTGCACGAGAACGTCACTTCATCCACGTAGGGCCGATGCAGCTCTATTGCATCCTGATAGCCACACACATCCGGCTTCTCAGCCAGCTCCGCACGGCTGCCTACGCACTCGAACTGTCCGCAATCCGGACACTCCCACACCGGGAGCGGCGTACCCCAATATCGTTCCCGAGACACGGCCCAGTCGACGTTATTCTCCAGCCAATCACCGAAACGCCCGTACTTGATGTAGTCAGGGAACCACGTAATCTCGAGGTTTCCCGATATGAGTCTGTCCTTCTTCGCCGTTGTCTTGATGTACCAGGAACGCTTGACGTAGTACAGAAGCGGCGTGGAGCAGCGCCAGCAGAATGGATACGTGTGGCGAATGGTACCGCTACGATACAGGAGACCCCGGCTGCGAAGATCCTCAATCACCTCAGGGTCTGCCTGCTTGACGAATTTCCCCGCGAACGAGTAGGTCCCAGTCACTTTGCCGTCGAGGTCAACCTGCTGCACGAAGTCGAGTTTCTCCCTCATGCCTGCTTCGAAGTCGACCTCACCAAAGGAGGGGGCCACGTGCACGATGCCAGAGCCGTCCTCCATGGACACGAAATCGGCCGCGATAACGGGATATGAGAGCGATTCGGGCCTGGGTTGCGCCTCGAAATCCGGCATCGAAAGACGGGCGACGCCGAAGTCGTGAGGATTGAACAGCGGTTCGTACCGCAATCCAACGAGATCGCTACCCGGAATGGAGCCAACACGTTCGTAGTCCGAGATCCCCACGGAGTCGACCAGTGCCGAAGCCAGCACCATATACTCGGAAGCAGAGGCAAGCACGGCATACTCGGCTTCGGCCGACACGGCCAGAGAGGTGTTGCCCGGAAGGGTCCACGGGGTCGTCGTCCACGCAAGCAGATACACGGGCCGGGCGCCGTCACCGGCAGTCTGTTGTAGCGCTGGCGAGGCTGATGAACGTGCCGCAGAGGTGACACGGAACTTGATGAATACCGATGGATCCTCGGTGTTCTCTTCGTAGCCCAAGGCGACTTCGTGGGAACTGAGCGACGTGCCACAACGCGGACAATGAGGAGTAGTCCTGTAGCCGCGGTAGATCAGTCCCTGGTCCCACAGGCGCTTGATTCCCCACCAACCAGACTCGATATAGTCATTCTTCAGCGTGACATACGGATCGTCCATGTCGATCCAGTGACCAACGCGATCAACCAGCGCCTCCCACTGGCGTATGTACTTGAATACGCTCTCTTTGCACCGTTCGTTGAAGGCAGCGACTCCGTACTCCTCGATCTGTTTCTTGCTCTTCAGACCGAGGCTGTGCTCCACCTCCAACTCCACAGGGAGTCCATGGGTATCCCAACCCGCCTTGCGCGGTGCGTAGTAGCCTCGCATCGTCCGGTAACGGCAGGGTATGTCCTTGAATATTCGGGAGAGAACGTGATGAATGCCCGGGCTTCCATTGGTAGTTGGAGGGCCGTCGTTGAAGGTGTAGAGCGGTTGACCCCGGCGAGCCTCTAAGCTCTTCTGGAACACCGCTTTCTCTTTCCAGAAACGAAGGATCTCTACTTCGATATCGGGAAACCGGGCCTTCGAGTCTACGTTCTTGAACATGCCTAGCCCCTCTTGGGATGAATGACCACCTTGCGGTCGACATCCTCGCCGATGCTCTCGGTGTACACGTCAGGATTGTCAGCGAGCGCGAGATGCACGATGCGCCGTTCATCCGGTGGCATAGGTTCCAGCGTGACCGGTCTCTTGCGGTATTTCGCCTGGTCTGCCAGCTTTCGAGCCAGTTCTTCCAGTGCCACATGCCGTCTTCGCTTGTACCCGCACACATCAACCGTCAAAGAGGGCCATTCATCCACTCGCGAGGCGATCATGAGTCTCACGAGGTACTGCAGCGACGAAAGCGTGAGCCCGCGCCGGCCAATCAACACACCCAGGTCGTCGCCTTCGATATTCAGCATGAGGGACGTCTCCGACTCCTCCGCGTTGACGTCTCCGTCCAGGCCCAGATAGTCGAGCAATCGCGTCAATATCTCGACACCCACCGCAGCTCCTCGGCTCACCTGGCCCGGTTGGCGCTCATCCATCACATCGTCGTCATCAGGACCTCGCAACTCCACCCGCCCCAGATCTCGAATCTGTGAGTCAACGTCGTCATCTTCAAACGCAGAGGCCCCGGAATTGACCGCGGCGCGGTCCTCAGAATCGCGTGCAACTGAGTCGGACCAATCATCATTCATGAGGTTACCTCACATATGGCAGCATTGCGCCTGACCGCGCTAGCTCGATTTGGCAATCGCGGGAGTGGCCCCACCACGCTTCAAGTAACCCCAACCACCACCCACGAAGTACTGAGTCGCTATGCCAATGATGTTGGATACAAGCCAGAACAGCGGCAGACCGCTCGGGAACATGATTGTGAATAGTCCAAACATCAGAGGCATCATCAGCAGCATCATCTGGTTGGTCGAGGCTTGCCGAGGATCCGGCGTGGGCGCGGTCGTCATCTTCTGCTGCACCCACATCGAGCCTCCCACCACTATCGCCAGGATCATGGTGGTATCCGGCTGACCGAGGTCCAGCCACAGGAAGCTGCTATTCACTGGAATGGCGCGAGCGATCACGTCCGATGCGTACAGGTGCTGTGCCATATCGAGCAGGTTCTCCGGAGTGGTCGCCAGAGTCTTCATGATGGACTGGTACAGAGCAATCCAGACCGGAAACTGAATCAGCATCGGCCACATGCAGCCGGCAGGATTCACCCCCGCCTCTTTGTACAGCTTCATGGTTTCCTGCTGAAGCTTCTCTTTGTTCTTGGCGTACTTCTTCTGCAGCTCTTTCATTTTCGGCTGCAGTTCCTGCATCGCTTTCGTGGATTGTGTCTGTTTGATGGTCACCGGCGTCAGCACCAGCCGGACAACTACGGTGAAGATGATGATGGCGAGTCCGAACTCCACAGCCTCTGGCAACGCGCCAGACAGGGCGATGAGGCCGTTCATGGCCGGACGGAGAATGAGAACGTTCCACAGATTAGCCATTTAGTCCATCACTCCATCTTCAGTGAGAACGAGTATCTCACCGTTCTCGCAATTGGGTCGACCGCATACAGGACGTTGTTCTGACCGCGTACATATACCAGCGCATCGTGGTAGCACGGAGTGGACACGACTTCGGCATTCAGGGTGGTCGCCTTCTCGTTCGTCGCATTGGGGACACGCGCGCCCAGGCCCGTGGACTGGTTCACCACGTGTACGTCGCCCTTCTTAGTCACTACTACTACGCTGTCGCCGACGACCACTGGTGACGAAGCGATGGCGTCATCCGTGTGATACATGGTGCCCCATTTGGGATCACCGGTGACGGGATCCAGCGCGTAGAGGACTCCGTCGAGACTCGGTGCAAACAGAGTCCCATTGGCAAGCACCGGAGTCGCCCAGAACCAGTTACCCGCCTGGAACCGCCACGAGGGACTGTCAGCTCCGATCGGAATTGCGTTCAGACTACGATCGAACGACGCAACGTAGACGGTACCATCCGCCACGAACGGAGACGAAACGAACCCGAATTCGTGCGCGTAGGTCCATGGCAGCACTTTGCCCGTAGCGGCGTCCAACGAGTAGATGTGGCCTTCGAATGTAGACACGTAGACCACACCATCAGCAACGGCGGGCGTAACCCACAGTTTCCCATCCAGGGGTTCGGAAACCCACAACTCATCGCCGTACAGCCGGTCGAGGGCGTACACGACGCCGAGTGTGCGGCTGCCATCCTTGATGGAACTGGATACGTAGACGACATCCCCGACCACGGCAGGGCTTCCAACCACCGGGCCGATGCTTTCGTCGGTGCGCGGGAAGGCCCATTCGCCTTCACGAAGCTGAGGAAACACGAGGCCGGCGGACCGTGACGCAGCATCCAGCATCAGTACTTTGCCGTCGTACGTCCCAACGCATATATGCCCATCGGCAAGTATCGGATTTCCGTACAGAACGGACGCAGTCTGCGCCGTTCCGCATCCGAAGGAGCCGCGTGTCTGTTTGGTGATCTCATAGGACCACTCATCCTGCGCTGGATACTGTTCAGCCCCAGCGCGGGCAGCGGGGTTCAAGGCCACAAGCCTTCCCTGCGTGGTGCCGACAAAGAGAGACTGTCCGTCGCTCACCACGCCGGCGAATCCCTGCGGAGGCGGCTCCCCCGTACACCCGAGAGATGAGACGGCCACAACCAACAGCGCAATGAGGAGCGAAATACGAGCCAGCTTCATCAATTCCTGCTTTCTAACCTCTGCGTTGCCGCGATCTGCGGAACCGGGTCATAGCGCGATTCAGAGAAGGGGTGGCACCTCGCAATACGCTTGACTCCGAGCCAGAATCCGCGTCCTATGCCGTGCATCCGCACGGCCTCCGCCATGTACTCGGAGCACGTGGGCTGAAAGCGGCAACTGTGAGGAGTCACCTCAGAGATGGTCCTCTGGTACAACCGTATCAGGGCGACTATCATCGCCGTGACACACGCGGATAACGCCCGCCTTCTGGAGGAGTTGCCGCAACTCACGTTCCACGTCACGGTAGTGTGCACTCTGCATGCCCGACCGAGCAATTACCACCAAATCCCAACCCGGTGGCAGCGCCCGAATACCAACGATCTGTCGGATCCGCCGCTTAGCGCGGTTACGTTCTACCGCGCCACCTACCTTCTTTCCAACCACCAGGCCAAGGCGGCTTATCGTGAGCGTGCTGCGAAGAGCCCGCACTGCTACGATGCTACCATAGTATGCCCGGCCACGCCGGAACACGGCGTCGAACTGCTCGCCCGTGGTCAGTGACCACTGTCTCTTCATCCAGGACTAGACAGGCGTAATCTTCAAGCGCCCCTTATCACGGCGCGATTTCAACACGCGAATGCCACCCTTGGTGGACATCCTGGCGCGAAACCCGAGCTTACGAGCGCGGGGTATTCTCTTCGGCTGATAGGTTCGTTTCGGCATGGTCCTCTCCTAAGAAGAGCTGGATGGCGTTGGGGCGGTCCACCCTGTCTGCCAGATATGACTTGGTCCGTATGGCAGAAGTGCGAGGAACCTTGCACGTTTGATTGCCTGTGAAAGCCGTCTCTGATGCTTCGAGCACGCCCTGGACTTATGTCGCGATGCTATCTTTCCCCCACCCTGAATGTACCTCGCAAGCAAGCCCGCATCCTTGTAGTCGATCTGAATCCTATCGGCACAGAAAGGACATACACGCGGTCTGTTGCTGCGGAATTTCGAACGTCGCCTGGGGCCACTGGAGAACCGGAAATTCGCCATTCACTCACTCCTCAATTCTGGTCAAACGGCATGTCCTCAGGCCCGATGTCGCCTTCATCCGGCAACGCAGCGGACCCCGACGGTCTGCCGAGAAATACTACGTTGTTTGCGGTCACTTCCAGGCTTGTCCTGGTTTGTCCATCTTGTGTTTGCCACTCACGGGCATGCAACCGCCCCTCCACGTACACCTGTTGCCCCTTCTTCAGGAACTGGTTGCACTGCTCAGCCTGCCTTCCCCACACGGTCACCCTGAACCAGTCCGTCTCCTCCCGGGTCTCGCCTCGCGACGTCGTATATCGATGCGTGGTCGCGAGCCTGAACGAGGTCACGGACTTGCCATCAGGCGTGTAACGCATTT
>JAXGQG010000008.1:0-75159 GCA_040766535.1 Dehalococcoidia bacterium
CCCTATGAGAAGGATTCCGGCAGTGCGGACAGGTTGTTCAGACAGTATGTCGATCAGATGTGCACGCGGTTGGAGTCGCAGGAGGGAGTGAAGGACCTCGTTGCCCGCGCAACGCAGGAGTTCAGGTCGCTCATCGATGTGTCGCTTCCGCGCAGGCCGCTGGTGGGTATCAACGGTGAGATATTCCTGCGCTCCAACGACTTCTCCAACGCTCACCTGGTGCGATGTTGTGAGGCAGCGGGACTTGAAGTGATAGTGTCTCCGATGGCCGAATGGATGAAGTACGTGGCGCGTCGAAACGTTGAGGACGCGATTCGCGACAAGCGGATCTTCAAACTGGTGCTCAATTCCGTCATGGAGCGCTTCCAGGAATACAGCGAGCGGTCAATCGAATCGGCCTGTTCAGGCTTTGTTGAGAGCGACCCACCTACCAAGCATCTGCTCCATTACTCGCGGCTCTGGCTATCATCGAAGTGCGGTAGCGAAGCCGTCCTGAGCATCGGTAGTGGCGTGGAATGGATGGAGAACCCGAAGTTCGCGGGGGTCATCTCAGTGATGCCCCATGGCTGTATGCCCGGCGGCATTGTGGCTGCCATGTCTGAGAAATTCAGCTCTATGTATCAGAAGCCGTGGATCAACGTGACGTTCGACGGTATCATGGAGTCCGCCAACATCACGCGGATACAGAACTTCGCCGAGATAATCCGCTTCTGCCGGGAGGAGAGCGGCCGGCCGGCGGCGAACGCCCGGGAATTGCTTGCGTCCGTACACTGAGAGCACGACGGCGGCATCGGTTCACTCAACGGTGCCACAGTGACGACGAGGGATAACCTGGTCAATGCGAGCTGAGATTATCTGCATCGGCAGCGAACTTCTGCTCGGTGATATCGCAGACACCAACACTCAGTACGTCGCTCGTCGTTTGTCCGCACTTGGTATCGATCTGTTCTACAGTACGGCAGTCGGCGACAACCTCGGCCGCCTCGTGGACTGTCTCAGGCGCGGTTTCGAGCGCTCCGACCTCATTCTCACCAGCGGCGGTCTCGGGCCTACCGAGGACGATTTGACGCGTGAAGGCATTGCCGCACTCGTGGGGGAGACGCCGGCAGTGGATGAGTCACTGGCAAAGGCATTGCGGCAGTTCTTCGCGGCCCGGCGGATCGAGATGACCGCAAACAATCTCAAGCAAGCGTGGCTGATACCCTCGGCAACTGCCATCCGCAATGTGCGCGGCACCGCCCCGGGCTGGTGGGTGAGAAAGGGGGGCAAACAGATCATCGCCATGCCCGGGCCGCCCGGCGAACTGCACACCATGTGGGAAGGCGAGGTGGAGGCGCGCCTCGGTGACGGGCTGTCCGTGATTCGTTCTCGCACGCTGAAACTCTTCAATATCTCCGAATCACGTGTTGATGAGTTGCTCAAGACGCTCACGTCGGCTGCCAACCCGTCGGTCGGTATCTACGCGAAACAGGACGGCATACATGTGCGCATTACGGCCAAAGCCGACTGCGTGCGGTCGGCACAGCAGGCGATAGAGCCGGTTGAGGTCGAGGTGCGGCGGATTATAGGGGACTCGGTCTGGGGCACGGATGACGATACTCAGGAGGCCACTGCGGCCGCGCTTGTTGCAGCCAGCGGCTTGACGCTCGCCATAGGCGAAGGGATTACATGCGGGCAGGTGGCGTCTCTCATTGGTGGGGTGTCCGGCAGCGATTCATGGTCTCCGTGGGGCGACTGTCCTCTCCGGGGCTGGGCTGAACGTGATGCTGTGGGACTGGCTTCCAGGGTATGCCGTGAATACCACGCCGACCTCGGACTCGCGGTCTGCGGCTGGCCGGTGGTCGACGCTGACGACGGCTATGGATGAGCTGCTCATCGCTCTGGTTGAGCCGGCGCGAGACCACGTTAGAACGGGCTCATTCCGTTCAAGGCACCACATTGTGCGGGCTCTTGGTGCGTACTACGCTCTCCACGAGCTGCGAGGCGCTCTGGTGGAACGTTCACGCATACCGCGCCAGCCGTGACAGGTGACAGGTTCGAGCGGCCATCACGTCGCTACGTTGCAGTGCGGCAGTCTCTGTTGCGTGTGCGTTCGTAGCCGTTGTATCATAACGGTCCGGGAACCCCCGGTACTCGTGTCACGTTCCACACGCGGGCTCGTAGCTCAGCGGCAGAGCGGTCGGCTCATAACCGATTGGTCGCAGGTTCGAATCCTGCCGGGCCCACTCTTCCATTCTCCTTGAACAGGCAGGTTCTTCCGCGTGCCCGTTGGCTCCTGGTTGTCGGCCCGTTGTCTCAAGGCATGGTGTCGCTCCCGCGATCGGATAGCGGGGCCGTCCGGAAGTGGCGGTCTGTCAATTCGGACGGCAGGCTCGGGTCGGCGAACGCGGGTACCTGACATAATGCTCTTCCGACGGCAGCGCGCGTTGATGCGTTGGGGGGAGAGGTGGGTATCTGTCATGCGCTCTGGATGCTGATGCGCAAGCGCACGCCCTCTACGGCCGTGCCCGCGGATGGTACTTCCGCTGAGTCTCCTCGGCATAGCGGTCTGACGCATGCACGTAGCGCGTAGTGGTCTCGAGGGATTCGTGACCCAGCAGTATCTGCAGTGCCGCGGGGTTGGCGCCTTCCTCCGCCAGGTAGGTGGCGAATCCATGACGGAGGGAATGGGCGGAGGTGGGCACATTGATCTGCAGCTTCTGACGGTAGTGTTTGATGCGTTCCTGCACATAGTTCGTCGATATGCGTCTGCGTGGGTTGTTCACGTTCCGGCCTGCGTACGGAATGAACAGCGCCGGGGCGCTATCAGTCCGCGTCGCCAGGTAGGCATCAAGATGGAGCCGAGCGCGCTCCGTCAAGTAGACAAAGCGCTGTTTCCGGCCCTTGCCCGTGATGAATATGCGGCCGGAACCGTCGATCTGGGCCCTCCTCAGTCCGCACAGCTCTGAGATGCGCATACCGGTGGCGAGAAGCACCTCCAGCATCGCCCGGTTGCGTGCCGCCACGCGGGCATCCGATTCGAATCGGCTCGGAGATTCAACCAGTGCTGTCAGTGCATCCAGTTCGGCCACCTGAGGATGCTTCCTGGTGGCTTTCGTAAGCTGTATGGCATCCGGAGCCAGCGGACAGGGCAGATCTCGGTCGATAAGGAACTTGAGGTAGGACCGCAACGCTGACAGCATGCGGTTGACCGAGCGGGCATCCAGAGTCCCGTCCTCGGGGTGTTCACCAGAGGCAGTCTCACGGTCGGAAGATGCCAGGTAGGCCTTGTAGTACGTGATCTCGCGTTTGGTCAGAAGAGCGAAATCGAAGTGGCTTTCGTCGAGAAAGCGCTCAAACACCCGAAGATCACGCTCATAGTTGTAGATCGTCCGCGGCGAGTAGTTAGCCGCCTGCAGGTGCAGTAGGAATTCGTCCAGGGCGGGGAGCATCCGCGCACCTCCTGATGTATCGCGCTGTGAATGGAAGACGACCGACGCATATTGGAACTGAGTATAACAGTGGTGCCACGCAGTCCCACTGGAAAGTCAACCTATGGCCCAACCTGAGGTATTTCGAGGTTTTGCCTATTTGGCAAGTGCTGCCGTGGAAGCACCTCCCGACCCCGACACTCAGTCGCATGGATCACTGTAGAAGGTCCCACTGGGTTTCCGTCGCTGAGCCAGCCTGCAGCACTGTTGACGAAACCATTGGCCATGTGAACATTCCCTCATCTGCCGCCGCTGTCGGGCCATCTTGAGGCGCTCTGCGGCATAAGTCTCAACCGAGCAGCGGCCCTGAGCGTCTCGGAGGTCTTTTACCATGTTCGCCTGCAGCCACGAGGTCTCTCAAGCCGACGGAGCGGCAAGATGGACTCGTCAAATCAGGGTGCATGTGAGCCAAACCCTCATGTACCGTCGTTTTCGCGCCATTTTGAGCCAATTTGGAGGCACCGCGTTCCTGACGGGCCTGTGAGCGGACAGGCTTCTCTATTTTGTCGGCGGATGCGTCCCGGTGGTCTCTCAATCCGACGGTGGAGCCCGACGGACTCATCCAAATGAGAGGGCATGTGACCAAACCCTCATGTAACCTCGTTTTCGCGCCATTTCGAGCCATTTTGGAGGCATTGTCTCGTGGAGGGCAATGTCCCCGTGGCTGCGTGTGGGCTGCCCGTTCCGCTGTCGGCAGAGGCGTCCACGCGTCCGGCCGATTCAGCCCGCCCGTGCGAGGACAATCAGGTGTCGCTGACGACCGACCGCGTTGCCTGCGACATGGGCATGCGCAGTTGGTCCGGGCGGCGCCAACGAACCGTTCATCGTTCGGCCCGGCACATGGGCGATGCTCTGTGCCTGCATCCGGCGGATCCCCAGGGCGTCTGCATGAGGTGCTCCGGCGTGCATTTCGAAAGTCGACGCGGTTGCTCAGGTCAGGTTCCGGGAGCGAACCTGGCCTCTGCTTCTGCGCTGCTGGGTCCGCTGCTGAAGACACTGCCCAGTTGGCTCGT
The DNA here is from genome assembly GCA_040766535.1 of Dehalococcoidia bacterium. GTDB lineage: Bacteria > Chloroflexota > Dehalococcoidia > GIF9 > AB-539-J10 > SKVJ01. The sequence goes on from JAXGQG010000008.1 coordinate 4,484, forward strand.
TGCATGCTGCCGCCACGTTGGGTTCTCGGTGTGGCCGTCCTGCGGAATTCGCCAGCGTTGCGTAGGCGTTGACTGCAGCCTGACCAGGGTGCACGAAACAGGTGCACGTTACTGTCGAGGCCGCTGCCGGCAGCTTCTCCACTCAGGAAGTGCAGTGAGAGGTTGGCAGCGGAAGAAGCAGGCTTATGTCAGGTTGCACATCTCAGCGTTCTATCTCGACGCGGCTGACTGCGGTCGCCACATCCGGCGGGCCTTCAGCATGGTTGCCCGGCGGCGGTATCGCAGGTACAATCGAAGTCTCTTTGTACAGGGAGGTCCTATGGCTATCGCCAAACTGGTTGTTATGGAGGTCGTCAGCCCGGGCACAGTCCGAGGCGATGACGGCAAGCTGTACGTACTGCGTGGTGTTCCAGACGTGGAGGAGGAATTCGTCCGCTTCGAACAGGCCCGCGCGCTGGTAGCACACTCTCTGGCCGGCAAAGAACTGTCCTTCGATGAGGACACGTCCAGGGAACTCAACGAGTTGCCCGGGCTGGATATCGTTGCGCTGGACTCACATGGCGTGCCCGTGACCCCGAAGCTTGCGGCCCTGGTGGCGGGGGTGCTGTCGGGGCACCCACTGCGCTAGCCCAGCACTACGTGGCCCGTTTGTTCCGCCGGCGGTGTGCCAGGTGAAGAGGCGGCTAGAAGCCGCCTCTCATTCTTGTGCTGCTGGTGATGTTGACCTCGATCTGCTGGGAGCATTTGGGGCAGGTCAGTTCGATAGTCAGGGGCTTCTCCATCACTCGCTGGACCAGCGTAGTAACGATGGAGTCCAGGTTGTCCAGCCGGTCATCGAGCATCTTCACGCGCCTGCTGAGTTGCTCGATGTCCGCCTTGGAGAGGCCTGCGCCGTGGCCACCTTTGTCCTGCTCCCGTTTGTCTGCCAAGTCAGAGTCCTCTCTCTATCACGCCAAGTGACTCGAGTTCCGACCTGTCCTGCTGGATGAGCGAGTCCACCTTCTCCGATACCGTCTTCTCCAGGTACTTTCGGAAGGACTCACGGGCCGCAGGTGAGGATCTGACCGCCTTCTTCACGTCATCCCACTCATCCGTAATGACTCTGTTGATCTGGTCCGGCGTGATCGGCTCGCTGCCCTCACACATAGCCTCAACGTTCTCAAGTACGCGCGAGACCATGGTCCGCTTCAACCGGTCAAAGGAAAATACCTCTTCCCACGTATAGGGCTTCTGATGCTTCTTCTCAACCATGTTGCCGAGACCTCCAATCGCTAGTGCAGGTACGAGCTAATAATAGGTAGCCTCATAGGGCGTGTCAAGGTACGTGAGTGTGTCACGCGGGCTTTCAATCCGGGTGGTATGGTCCCGGCGAGGTTGCCTCTGGCTGGCTGTTCGGCAAGTCCATTGCGCCTCACACCACACGGTGCTACATTTGGGGCTGGCAGCTTGAGAACAAGCCTGGAGGAAGACGATGGAAGAGATCGAGGTTGGCCGAATCTCAGACTTCTTTGCCAAGCCGGTGGTCGCGGGAGTAGCGCTGCATGGCCCCCTCAAGGCGGGTGATCTCATCCGTATCAAGGGAGCCACAACCGATCTCGAATTCGTGCTCTCATCGATGCAGATCGAACACGTATCGGTGGTCGAGGCGAAGGCGGGAGACCTCATCGGGATAAAGGTGCCCGACCGCGTTCGCCCCGGAGATCACGTCTACAAGGTCATCGGATAGCGCGCATCAGGTTCGCCATTTCTATCGCGCTCAGTGCGGCCGCGAATCCTCTGTTGCCTTCCTTCGCGCCCGCTCGCTGAATGGCTTGCTCAAGCGTGTCCGCTGTTATCACACCCTGAATCACGGGCAGGCCGGAGTCAAGGGAAACCTTGGCTATTCCCTTGTTTACCTCTGACGCAACGTAGTCGAAATGCGGCGTACCGCCGCGGATCACGGCGCCCAGGCAGATGAGTGCATCGTACTCTCCGGTCTCGGCAAGTGCCTTTGCGACCAGTGGAATCTCGAAGCTCCCCGGACACCAGGCGACATCAACTGACTCGCCAGACACGCCGTGACGTTTGAGCGCGTCCCGGGCGCCGTCCAGCAGCCTGAGGGTGATCATCTCGTTGAACCGGGCGACGATGACCGCGAAGCGAAGTCCTTCGCCGGTTAGCATGCCCTCAAACGATTTGGCCATTCTTCTCCTCCTCATGGATTCCAAGCCGGTGGCCCAGCTTCTCTTGCTTGGTCTTCAGGTAGCGTTCGTTGTAGGGGTTACACGCCACGACAAGGGGAACGGTCTCGACGATCTCGATTCCGTAGCTTTCAAGGCCGATCACTTTCCGTGGGTTGTTGGTGAGCAAACGTATTTTATGGAGGCCAAGGTTGGCCAGGATTTGCGCGCCGACTCCGTAGTCCCGCAGGTCAGCGGGAAACCGAGTGCGAGATTCGCTTCGACGGTATCCAGTCCCTGGTCCTGGAGTTCGTAGGCGCGAAGCTTGTTATGGAAGCCGATGCCCCGTCCTTCCTGCCTCATGTACACCAGTACGCCTCTTCCCTCATCCGCGATGCGCTGCAGGGCCATCGCGATCTGCTCTCCGCAATCACAGCGGCAACTCCCGAACACGTCACCGGTGAGGCATTCGCTGTGCACGCGCACGAGCACCGGATCGCCGTTTGTCACATCTCCTTTGACGAGTGCGACGTGTTCGTTGCTGTCAACGCTGCTCTTAAACGCAACCGCAAGAAACTCACCGTACCTGGTGGGAAGCCTGGCCTCGGCCACCTTGCGTACCAGTGACTCGTGCCGACTGCGGTACGCGATGAGGTCCCTTATGGATATGATGTTGAGTCCATGCTTCTGTGCCACCAGTTCAAGCTGTGGTAATCGGGCCATAGTGCCGTCTTCATTCATGATCTCGCAGATGACGCCCGCCGGGTACAGTCCCGCCAGCCGCGCAAGGTCAACGATTGCCTCTGTATGGCCGGCGCGTGCCAGCACACCGCCCTCACGGGCGCGTATCGGAAAGATGTGTCCCGGACGCGCGATATCTGCTGCTGTCGTGCCTGGATCCAGTACGGTCTTAATGGTGGTGGCGCGGTCTTCGGCGGATATGCCGGTCGCGACGCCCCGCTTGGCTTCGATCGACACTGTGAAAGCGGTGCAGTTCTTCGACGTGTTCTCCTGCACCATAAGCGGGATGCCCAGTTGATCCAATCGGTCTCCGATAATGGGCAGACAGATGAGGCCACGGCCTTCCCTGGCCATGAAGTTGATGCCATCCGGCGTCACCTTCTCAGCCGCGATGGCAAGATCACCCTCGTTCTCCCGGTTCTCATCGTCTACGATGATGACGAATCGGCCCTTCCTCATATCCTCTAGAGCATCTTCGATATGTGCAAGCATGTTGTGACTATCACCTCAGTATCCGTGTTGTCTCAGAAACTCCCATGTGATTCCGGAAGCACCACCTGGTTCCGTTTGCTGCAGACGTTCGAGGTAGCGCGCAACGACGTCAACTTCGAGATTGACTGCCTGTCCCGGCCGCGCGAGACCAAGTGTTGTGTGCTCAGAAGTATAAGACACAAGCGATACGGCGAACGAATCCGAGTCCAGTCTGGCGACTGTCAGACTGACGCCATCGACCGCCACCGAGCCCTTGAAGGCAATGTACCGCATGACTTCGGCAGGAGCCTGTATGGAGACCATGCGCGCTTCTTCTTCTGGCACGATCGAGACGATGTTCCCGACACCATCGACGTGTCCCAGCACGATATGCCCTCCAAGACGCGTCTCGGGTGTGACGGCGCGCTCAAGGTTCACGGAATCGCCGGCGGCAAGGGATCCCAGGTTGGAGCGCCGCAGTGTCTCTGGCATCACTGATGCGCGAAAAGACCGCGAGCCTACCTCAGTGACGGTGAGACAGACGCCGCTGACGGAGATGCTGTCGCTGACAACCGTGTCCGAGAGGATCTCGCGTGCCTCGACCGCGATGTGATGAGGACCCAGCTCAAGAACCGTACCGATCTCTTCAACTATGCCGCTGAACATGCGTCGGCTGTCGCTTTCTTCACGTACCCGCTGATGAGAACGTTATCGGCGAAGTTCTTAATCTCAACACGGTCGAGAGACAGTGCCTCTGCGATGGACATGGCGCCATTGCCGCCCACCGCGGTACGTCCATCACTGCCACCGATCACGATCGGAGCGATGAACGCGAGGACCTTGTCGACCAGGCCGTGATCGAATGCGTAGCCAAGAAGCTCGCTTCCGCCCTCGAGCAGGACCGTGGATATCTGCCGTTCACCGACCGTCCTGAGGACGGCCTCGAGGTCAACCAGTCCTTCGTGTCCGGGAAGCACGATGACCTCGACGCCGAGGCTCTCCAGTTGACGCTGCTTGGCCTCATCCACGGGGGCGGTCCACACCACAAGTGTGTGCCCCGGCTGAGTGAACGTCCGGGACTGGACCGGGGCTCTGCCCGATCCGTCAACGATTATGCGGAGTGGCTGCTTGGATGTTGTTCCGCTCTTTCCACCACATCCACGCGCAGTGAGCTTGGGGTCGTCGGTGATGAGTGTGTTCACTCCGATCATGATGGCATCTACGGTATGGCGAACACCGTGGACGTAGCACCGTGCCTGCTCATTGCTGATCCAGTGAGAATCACCGGTCTTTGTGGCGATCTTGCCGTCGAGGCTCATGGCGAACTTGGCGATAACGAACGGGATGCCCGTCGAGATGTATTTCAGATAGGCTTCGTTGATTTCGCGAGCCTCACCTTCATGTGCGCCAACACATGTCTTGACGCCGGCGGCGTTGAGTTCCGCGATACCGTTGCCCGAAACCAGGGGATTGGGATCAACCAGCGCGACGTGCACCTCCGCGATGCCTGCCGCAATGATGGCCCGCGTGCACGGTGGGGTCCTGCCGAAATGACAGCATGGCTCAAGGGTTACGTACATGGAGGCGCCGCGCGCCCTCTCCCCTGCCTGCGCCAGCGCCACTACTTCGGCGTGAGGCCCACCAACAGGCTGCGTGTAGCCCATGCCCACAACCTGTCCATCCTTGACTATGACCGCCCCGACCGCCGGGTTGGGGCTCGAGTAGCCGCAGGCGAGCCTCGCCAGAGACAAAGCACACTGCATATGTGTTGAGGTAGGCATCCCGGCTCTCCTTATCCTCTCCCGGTACGGTCGCGTGTGGCAACTGGCCTGGGAGCACGGGTCACCACAACGATATACGCGCAAGAGTCGCAAGTCAAACTTGCCCGCGAAGACAGGCATCCTTCGCTGGAAGGCAAATTCTGGAAACCGCCTGCGAATGCGCCTGCCGTCAATGCTGAAGCTTGGCAGCCACGGATTCCAGTTTGCCCTTCATACTGAGCACCTTGTCTCTTCGGTCGTCTATCTTCACCAGTGTCAGCGCGCGCTGCACCGTCCCGTCGAACATGCACTCGTGGACTTCTCGAATCACCGCCAGCACGTCATCAAGCTCCCCCTCCAGGATGGTGCTCATCGGGGTCAGCATGGACTTGACTTCCGTATGCCGCGCGATCACCTTCTCAGCTCGCGCAACGTAGTTGCTGACTGATGGGCCTACTCCTGAAGGGACTACGGTCAGTTCTGCGATAACCATGTACACCTCACGCGGGGCCCATTATGCGCCGCCGACTCCTCTGTACCGGTTCAGCGTCTCCATCATGGAAACGTAGTCCTTCTCCTCAGGTGATGCCGCCACCTCCCTGGCTGGACGCGGTTGAGGCGCTCTGTCTGCTTTCCTGACATCGGAAGGACTGTGTGCCGTCAGCCATACCGTAAGCGCCTCGACAACGATATCTCGAACGGTACGTCGATGCTCAACGGCGGCGATCTTGAGGCATTTCACGAGTTCCTCGCTCCCAAGATCGACCGTCATGCGTGTACTCTTACCTGCCACAGGCTCCTCCATTGCGCCGCAAGGTCGCTCCCTAGCGGAAACATGCCCAGTAATCCTTGAGATAGCCGCGGAGCTTCTTGACCACCGCCTCGGTGTCGTCGGCAACAAGGTCCTGAACGAACCGCTGAGGCACCGGCACCGGCTCCTCGACCTCGAGTCCGAAATTCGCCAGACCTGATACGATGGCGAGCCAGGCAGATGGCAGCACCTCGATGTTGTAGCCGGAGCCGATTATGTCAATTTCACAGCAGCCGCATTCCTGGGTGAGCGCGCGCATCTTCTCGCCAATCATCTTAAAGCCTTCGATGGGCAGACCGAGGTTGGTCAGTCCATCGGCGAAATGAGGGTCTGAGCCTCCGTTGCGGATGATGACCTGCGGCTTGAACTCACGCGCGACGGGCTCGATTACCTGCTCGAAGGCGATGCGATAGGAATCCAGGCCCGCGTATACCGGCATCGGCACGTTGATGGTGAATCCGCGCCCTGCGCCGTCACCTATGTCGTTTGCGAAGCCTATTCCCGGGTATAGCGTTGTGGGATCCTGATGCAGGTCCACGAACAGCACCCTCGGGTCGGTGTAGAAGTACTCACAGGTGCCGTTGCCCTGGTGCGCATCCGTGTCAAGCACCATTATTCGTTCCAGTCCATACGTCTGGAGCAGGTGCTTGGCGATGTAGGCGTTGTCATTGTAGATGCAGAATCCCTCGCCGTAGTCGGGTTTTGCGTGGTGAAGATTGCCCCCGATACAGATGACCATCTCCTCACCATCCTCCATGATGAGTTGAGCCGCCTTTTTCACCTGGCCGATCATCATGCGGGAGGCGACTTCCAGCTTGCCGGGGCGGCCCCTCGGCAGGTTGTCCAGGGAATGGAAGCGGGGGAACTCCATGCTCCGGGAGTAGACTTCACCACGGCTGGCTGCACCGAAATACTCGCGGCTGAAATCAATGTAGTCCTGGCTGCAAATCAGCCGCAGATCCTCCTCGGCACAGATATCGGCAACGACGAACCGATAGTGGCCGTCCGGGATGACGTGTTGTTTGAGCACTTTCGGAAATATCTCGTAGCGGTCACCACGGAACGGGTGCCCGACGCCGAAATCATATTCACGCAGTTCTTCTCTGTACAGGATGCTGACCGTCATGCTGCCTCCTTTTGGCCACCAGTAAGGAATCGTGCCAGTACAACAACCAGTTGGTCAAGGTCGCTTTCATAGACGAACTCGTCATCACCGTGGATTCGGTTCTCCGGCCGTATCACTCCCGTGGCAAATGCGTCTCCTCCCCAACGGGTGGCGGCGTACGGTAATTCTCCGGACAGCATATCGCCGTAGAGCCCTGACGGTCCAGCAACCGACGAGAGGATATTCGCCAGTTCGCCGGCAAGCGGGTCGGCGCACGGAGGAACCGGCGGGATGGAGAACTCGCGTGATACGTACCATGTCGGTCCGCGGACGGCGCCGAGCGCCGTCAGTATCTCCTCCCGGGCCGAGACGATGGTCTCCTCTGGCAACAAGCGCCGGTCGATGGTGAACGTACAGCGGGCCGGAACCACGTTTCGCGCCAGACCACCTTCGATCATATTCAAGTTCAGTCGCGGCTCCATGAACGCGAGCCCGGTAGACGGATGGGCCGCGATGCGAGAGCGTCTGATACTGACCGTTGGCTTCAGTTCAAGCAGCGCTTGCATCAGCCGCGCGGAGTCCTCGATGGCGTTGCGTCCCAGATGCGCGAGGGCTGAGTGCACCGATTCGCCGGTGACGGTGATGTCCATCTGCAGCAAGCCGAGAATCGCCACCGTTACGTAGCCGAAGCTGGCATCAAGGCTCAGAACATGGGGCTGAGGGCCGCTATCGAGCATCGGGGTCAGGTACTCCAGCTGGTCGAGTTGATGCGTCTCCTCGTCCATAGTCAACAGAACGGTGGTATCGAACGACAACTCACGTTCGCGGAGAGTATGCAGTGCGCCGACGAGGGCTGCAATCGACCCCTTCATGTCCGAGGCTCCTCTACCGTAGACCCGGCCCGCTTCGTGTCTGGGCGAGTAGGCTTCCCATCCGTGTGCGGGGACCACGTCCACGTGGCCGTAGATGAGGAGACGAGGTCTGCCTCGCATACGCCGATGCGCAAGAAGCGCCGCGCGGCCCTCGAGCCCGGCAGCTGCCGCGGATGGTATCGGGATCAATTCGGTAGTGCAGGCGCACTCGGTGAGGCAGTCCTGAAGAAAGGCCAGGGCTTCATGACAGCCACTCCCATCCACACCACTGGTGTCGAACTCGATGAGTCGACAGAGCGTGTCTACATGGTTCATCTGCAGGCAGGCTATTGTAGCGGATTTGGTTCCGCAACCTCTACTCTTGTGGTGTTGCAGGCTCTTCTCGGGGAATCTGTGCGGGGGGCGCGACTGCCATTTCCGTGGCGAGGGCCGTCTCGATACGTTCCAGCAGTTCAGGTACGTTCCAGCCTGTGACCGCTGATACCGGCACGAAATCAGTCCGTGCGGCAGACAGTGTGTCACGGATGCCGGAAGTGTCCCCACTCGAGTCATCCTGCAGCAGATCAATCTTGTTCAGCGCGGTGACGACAGGCTTTGCCGATAGCTTGATCTCCGCGAGTATGTGCTCGACCGCCGCGTGCTGTCTCGCCGCATCCTTATGGGTGATGTCAACCACGTGAAGGAGCAAGTCGGCTTCATCCAACTCTTCCAGCGTGGTGCGGAAGGCCGCGATGATCGAAGGAGGCAGCTTGTGGATGAAGCCAACCGTATCGGTGAAGAGCGCGTACGTTCCATGCGGCAGGCGTACTCGCCTCGTGACCGGATCAAGCGTAGAGAAGAGGCGGTCTTCCGCAGCCACCCCGGCCTGGCTCAGCGTGTTGAACAGCGTACTCTTGCCTGCGTTGGTGTAGCCCACCAGGGCCACCAGCGGGACTCCCTCTTTGCGCCTCCTGCTTCTGTACACCTCCCGGTGTCTGCGCACCGCGTCGAGGTCTCTCTCCAGCCTGCTGATATGGAGCTTGATGAGTCGACGGTCCGTCTCCAGCTGCGATTCTCCCGGGCCGCGCGTCCCTATCCCGCCTCCCAGGCGCTCCAGGTGCTCCCATCGGCCGATCAACCTCGGCAGCAGATACCGGTGTTGCGCCAGTTCAACCTGGAGTTTCCCCTCACGCGTGCGCGCACGGTGTGCGAAGATGTCGAGAATGAGCGCTGTACGGTCGATGACGCGCACGGCGAGTTCATCTTCCAGAGTGCGTTGCTGCCGGGGAGTCAGCTCGTCGTCAGCGATCAGCAGTGTGTAGTGAAGTGAGGCCTTGAGATCCTGAAGCTCCTGCAGCTTGCCGCGGCCAACGTAGTGGGTACCAGATGGCGTGCCCAGACGCTGAGAGCGAACGCCGACGACATCGGCGCCGGCACTCTCCGCGAGGCGCGCTAACTCAGCAAGAGAGTCCTCCGCGCTCCATGGCTGCTCCGTCACGGTCGACTGGACCGCGACGAGTAGGGCCCGCTCACGCTCATCAGCGGTGGAGTGTAGTTGTCCCTTTATCGAGATCCTCCTCGCCATCCGGCGAGGCGCCGTACGCCTTCGTCGAGCCGGTCATCGGGGAGCGTGATTGAGAAGCGTATGTAGTTCGCTCCGCTGGCGCCGTAGCCGATTCCGGGCGTAACGGCGATGTGAGTCTGTTCGAGCAGCTCGCGAGTCAGGTCAACACAGGAGTAGCCCTCGGGGACGCGCGCCCACACGTAGAAAGTACCGTCAGGTACACGGGCATGCAGCCCGATTTCCTGCAGTACTTTCACAAGCTTATCTCTACGCCGTTGCAGGATGGCGTTATGTTCCTCAACAACAGCCTGCGAACCCCGGAGCGCCTCGACAGCCATCAGTTGGATGGCCTGGGGAATGCCGGAGTCCAGATTGGACTTAACCGTGAAGAGAGCGCGAATCATCTCCTTGTTGCCCACCACCATCCCGATGCGCCACCCGGTCATGTGGTACGTCTTGGACAGCGAGTGGAACTCCACGCCCACCTCTTTGGCTCCTTGAGCCTGCAGGAAACTTGGAGGCCGCTTGCCGTCGAAGTAGACCTCGGTATATGGTGCATCGTGGCATACGACGATGCCGTGAGCGCGGGCAAACTCCACGGCTCGCTCGAAGAACTGCAGTGAGGCGCCGGCGCCGGTGGGGTTGTTCGGATAGTTGAGCCACATCAGTCTCGTCCTGGAGAGAACTGACTCCGGAATCGAATCGAAGTCAGGCAGGTAGTCGTTCTCCTCCAGCAGCGGCATGTAGTGCGGATGGCCGCCGGCAATCATAGTTGCCATGGAGTAGACGGGGTAGCCGGGATCCGGCACCAGCACTGTGGTCCCCGGCTCAACGAAACAGAGCGCAATGTGTCCGATGCCCTCCTTGGAGCCGATCAGCGGCAGTACCTCGGTCTCCGGTTCGAGGTCCACGCCGAACCGGGACTTGTACCATTCGGCTATCGCCTGGTGGAGTTCGGGCAGTCCTTCCGTCTCAGGATAGCGATGATTTTCCGGGACACGCGCCTCCTGACACAGGCGTTCGATGATATGCGGTGGTGTCGGCATGTCCGGGTCGCCGATGGCGAACGTGACGATGTCGATCCCCTTAGCGCGCAGGTCCGCGATGCGTCGATTGATGTCGACGAACAGATATGGGGGCAATCGGTCAAGGCGCTTCGCGAAGTGCATCGTTCTCTCTCCTCTCAACTCAATCCGGCCAGTCGCCGGTGAACACATGTTGCACGGGACCTCTCAGCACTACCTCCCCTCCCCTACCGTCCCAGGTTATGGTCAGTATGCCGCCGGGCAGGTGAACACGTACAGGAGCATCACAATAGCCGCGAAGTTGCGCCGCAACGGCGATGGCACACGCGCCGGAGCCGCAGGCCAGCGTCTCGCCGGCGCCGCGTTCCCACACCCTGGCGTCGATGTCGTGGCGACCTGTGATGTTCGCAATCTCGAAGTTGATCCGGGCCGGAAACGTGGTATGATGCTCGGCGGCCGGCCCGAACCGTTCAAGAGGAAACGTCTGCACGCTCTCCTCCAGAAATGCCACCGCGTGCGGGTTGCCCATGGAAACCAGGCTCACCGGAATAGTCCGGTCCAGTACCTTCAACGGCAGCGACAGTACGGGCACCTCAACGCCTTCCACTCTCGCCGGAATCTCATCAGGTCTGAATCTGGGAGCTCCCATGCCTACCTCTGCGTCGGTCACCGGTGTGCCATCTCCGGGGAACGCGGTGACCTTACGGACACCGCTCTTGGTTTCCACCTGGAAGGTAGCCTCAGCTACGAGGCGGCTATCCACGGCGTACTTGACGAAACAGCGCAGTCCGTTTCCGCACGCCTCCGCTTCCGAGCCGTCAGGATTGAACATACGCATGCGCAGATGTGCACGTTCGGAGTGCGTCACAAGGATTATCCCATCGGAGCCCACGCCCAAATGGCGGTCACACATTCCGCGGGCGAGGTCGTGCCAGTCTCTCTCGAGTTGACGGCCGTCGACCACGATGAAGTCGTTTCCTGCTCCGTGACACTTCGTGAATATCATCCCAGTGCACCTGCAAGCATTCGGCCTGCCTCCGCAGTAGCGGAGGCAGGGTCAGAGGCATCGAGCCACATGATGCGCGCATCTCCGGTGCGGAACCATGTGAACTGACGCCGTATCAATCTGTGCGTCTCTCGCCTGATCCGCGCTCTCGCTGTGTCGAGATCGATGCTCCCCTTAACGTACTCGACCATCTCCCTGTAGCCTATGCTCGACATCGCCGGAAGCGCGACACTGTAACCTCTGTCGAGGAGCGACTTCACCTCGAAGGGAAAACCCTGTTGCACCATTGTATCAATACGAGCATCCGCTCTTCCACGGAGGATGTCTCGGTCCATCGACAGTCCCAATATCAGCGAATGGCTCGCGACCTCCGTGCGGCGTCTCAGCAGGCGTGAGGGCTTGTCACCGGTCGCGCGATGCAGTTCGAGAGCACGGATGACCCGCCGCACATTGCTTTCAGCGATCATTGCCGCCGCCTCGGGGTCGATGCTCTCGAGCCTTTCGTGTAGAGTCGCGAAGCCGTGCTGGCCGGCCCACTGGTTCATTTCCCGGCGGAAAGCCTCGTCCGGGGGCACTTCTGGAACCTGCCAGCCTTCAACCATCGCCCAGATATACTGCCCGGTGCCTCCCACCAGCAGAGGAATGCGGCCACGTGCGCGAATATCGGACAGAGCCTGTCTCGCCTGTCTTTGATACACGGCGAGGGAGTAGTTCTCATCAGGATCGGCAACATCGTACATGTGGTGCGGCACGCATGAACGCTGGGCTGGAGTTGGCTTGCTCGTGCCGATGTCCATGTAGCGGTAGATCTGTCGGCTATCGGCATTCACGATTTCGAAAGGCAACTGTCGAGCGAGATGCAGGGCGAGTTCGGTCTTGCCGACGGCAGTGGGTCCTACCAGCGCGATGAACTCTGGGCCATGAGAAGCAGCTTCCGTTGCCACCTTGCACTCTGTTACACGAGACCCACGGTGGCTAGCGCCGCGTCGCGGCAGTTGCGAAGACGATGTCGCAGAATTCCTGCGCGCGCAGGCTTGCCCCGCCGACGAGTGCTCCGTCAATCTCGGGTTGCCGGATGTAGCTCGCGATATTGGCCGAATTGACGCTTCCACCGTACAGAATCCGTATGCCGTTGGCGACCTCAAGTCCCCACATCTCCGAGAGCAGTGTCCTGATCTCGCTGACCGTCAAGTTGACCGCTTCGGGCTCGGCGGACTTGCCCGTGCCGATAGCCCACACCGGTTCGTACGCTATCACGATTTCGGGAAGTGGATCCGAGTCACGCAGCACGGCCGCGAGTTGCCGCTGCAGCACCTCTGCCGTGAGGGCGGATTCGAACTCATCCAGAGTCTCGCCGATACACAGAATCGGCGCCAGTGAGTGTCGCGCCGCCGCATGCACCTTTCGGGCCACGCTCTCATCCGTGTCACCAAAGATGTGGCGCCGCTCCGAGTGGCCGACTATGACGTATTTGCATACTCCCTGCAGCATGCGAGGCGAAATGGCGCCTGTGAACGCGCCAGCATCTTCGTAGAACACATCCTGTGCACCCAGCTGAATGGCCGTCTCGGCAAGCACTGACTTCACGGCCTGAAGGTCTATGAAGGGAGGACAGAGTGCTACCTCGACTCCCACCACCGCCCCCAGGGATTCACGCACCGCAGTGGCCAGTGCGGTAGCTTCCTCAAGGTTGCAGTTCATCTTCCAGTTCGCCGCAATCAGCAGTTGTCTCATGAGTGCCTCACCGCGTACAGCGATCGCACACTACGCTGTCACAGGTCGTTCAGCGCTTCCACCCCGGGGAGAGTGCCCATCTCCAGCAGTTCCAGTGTAGCCCCTCCTCCCGTCGAAACATGCGTGACCAGGTCCGCAACACCCATGTCCTGAACGGCATCCACGCTGGAGCCGCCCCCAATCACGCTCGTGACGTCGAGGCATGCGAGGTAGTTGATCAGGCTTCGAGTTCCCACGGAGAATTGCAGTATCTCGTAGACGCCCATCGGACCGTTCCAGAGTACCGTCTTGCATGATTCGAGCTTGCCGAAGAAGTACTCGATGGTCTTGGGGCCGATGTCCGCAATACTGAAATCAGACGGGACGCTGGTGACCTGGACGATTCTCGGCTGAACGCCCGCCTTGATCTCAGGTGCGACGACCACGTCGATGGGCAGCAGGACAGGGACTCCGCGGCGTTTCGACTCCTCCATGATGCCGCGTGCCTCGTCCACCATGTCTGCTTCGAAGAGAGATTGCCCGATTTCGAGGCCGCGAGCCTTGAGGAACGTTCCGGCAAGTCCTCCACCCACCAGCACCATATCGACACGCTGCAGCATGTTCCGAATCATCCCGATCTTGTCGCTCACCTTGGCGCCGCCGAAGACACAGGCAAAGGGGCGTCCGGGTGCCGCCAGTAGTCCTCCGAGTGCGGAAAGCTCTTTCTGCATCAACAGGCCGGCAACCGACGGTAGATGATGCGTGATGCCCTCCGTGGACGCGTGCGCCCGGTGAGCGGTACCAAAGGCATCGTTTACGTAGATGTCCGCCAGGGAGGCAAGCTCCCGCGCAAAGCCGGGGTCGTTCTTCTCCTCACCCGCGTGAAAGCGCAGGTTTTCCAGCAGAGCCACATCCCCGTCCGCAAGATCGGCCACTGCCGCCATGGCATCCGGGCCGACGCAATCTGGTACGTAGCGAACCTCTCTGCCCAACAACTCCTGGAGGCGAGCCGCGACGGGCTTCAACCGCATGTCTTCAACCACCTTGCCTTTCGGCCTGCCAAGGTGCGACGCAAGGATCACGCGGGCGCGCCGTTCCATGAGGTTCTGTATGGTGGGAAGCGAGGCTCTTATGCGCGTGTCGTCGGAGATTTGCCCCGATTCATCGAAGGGTACGTTGAAATCGACACGAACGAAGACACGCTTTCCAGCGACTTCAATGTCGTTGATTCCTTTCTTTGGCATGGGCGTCAGACCTCCCGGGGAGTCAGTTGAACATCGTATTTGCCGACTTCAGTGCATGGCGCAATATCCGGCTTCCTCCATCAGCGTGTACCTGACCGGGTTCGTCCGGAGGGCCGTGACCGAAAGCGGGTGCCATGGCATGAAGTCAGGATGGCACATCGTAGTCATGAACCTGACTGGCTGTCAACAAGGTGCGGTGTCGTTTGCGCCTTGCGCACTACTCGAATATAATTAGCACTTTGTAAGCACGAGTGCTAATGACCGGAGGTAGGTGATGAACTGTTCCGTTTGTGGAGGTCCTCTGCTGTTCGACCGCGTGGTCTTTCGGTGTGAGTGCGGAGCCTATGTACACGCGTACTGCGTTGACAAGCACATCGTCGATTCTCACCGGCCAGATATGGAAGAAGGCTATGCTGATTTGAATGGCGAGTTCCATCTCAAGCATCAGCCGGTGAGCGCAGCCCCTGCGTCGGTATCGCCTATCGCCGAACCCTCCTTGGGCAAGGTTGATGAGGATGATGAATTGGACGACGACCTGGTCGGCGCTGAGGAACTTGTGGTAGAGGCAGTCGAGCCGGAAGGTGGTGACGAAGAGGCGGAGGAGGACAGTTAGACTGCCCCGTCTGACGCTGGACGTTGCATGCAGGAGGGTTGCCGGTGCCTACTTACTCTTACACATGTGATCACTGCAAGCATGAGTTCGATGTGAGGCAGAGCTTCAAGGACAAACCAGTGGCTCAATGCCCTCAGTGCGGCGAGGAGGCGCGACGCGCCTTCTGTCCGGTACCTATTGTGTTCAAGGGGCCAGGGTTCTACACCACTGACTCACGGGGAGCCTCCACCGCCGCGGGCAAGGATAGCGACTAGCAGCGGACATCGTGGCCGCGCCAAGTGCACCGTGTTAGACTGTGTACACGTCCCTGTAGCTCAGCAGGATAGAGCGGCTGCCTTCTAAGCAGCGGGTCGTGGGTTCGAATCCCACCAGGGATGCCACACGGAGTGAGGAAGGGTCTGAAGCGGGATGTGATGCTGTCCGGCCGTGAGCACGGCGGGTTCACGTACGAGTCCGTGTTGCATGTCCCGTTCGTACTATGGTACAGTACACCAGTTTGACCCCACTTCCGAATCATCTCACAGGACAGAAGAAGTAATGGAGAATCCATCTGTAAAAGGGCTACTCGAAGCGGGTGCGCATTTTGGTCATCACACCAGCTACTGGCACCCAAAGATGAAGCGCTACATCTTTGCGCAGCGCAACGGTATTCACATCATCGATCTTGAACAGACAGTCCAGATGCTGATGTCAGCGTGCGAGTTTGTGCGCGATGTCGCGGCACGCGGACAGTCCGTTCTGTTTGTGGGCACCAAGCGCCAGGCGCAACAGGTCATTGAAGAGGAAGCGAAGCGCTGTGGGATGTTCTTCGTCAGCCAGCGATGGCTGGGTGGTATGCTCACGAACTTCGGTAATATCCAGGGGAGAATCGACTACCTTGTGAGGCTCGAGGACCGTAAGGACAAGGGTGAACTGGACCTTCTGTCGAAGAAGGAACGTTCCAAGCTGGAGAAGAAGATCGAGCACTTGAATGACCAGATGGGTGGTTTCAAGGAGATGACCAGCTTCCCGGGTCTGCTGTTCATCTCTGACCCTCTTAAGGACAAGATTGCCCTTTCCGAGGCTCGACGTGTCGGCATACCGGTAGTCGCCATTGCGGACACCAACGCCAATCCGGATCTCATCGATTACCCCATACCCGCCAATGATGATGCTATCAAGGCCATCAGACTCATTGCTGGCAAGATAGCAGACGCTGTCATCGAGGGCCGTGGCATGTATGCCACAGAGCAGGTCGAGGACTCCGCTGCCGGTACTGTCCAGGAGGCGGAAGAACCCATCGAGATGCTGCGGTCGTATTCCTTCAACCCCGACGAGAATTAGCGAACGGAGTTCATATATGGATATTCCCGCCAGCGCGGTCAAAGAAGTGCGCACCCAGACTAATGCCGGCATGCTCGATTGCCGTAAGGCACTGGAACAGTGCAACGGCGATATCAAGGGCGCCGTGGAGGCTCTGCGACAGAAGGGTTTCGCGATGGCCGAGAAGCGTGCCTCTCGTGCTGTGGGCGAGGGCGTCGTTGCTGCCTACATGCATCACAATAACAAGGTTGGTGCGCTGGTTGAGTTGAACTGCGAGACGGATTTCGTGGCCCGCAACGAGGATTTCCGACGCCTGGCCTACGATATTGCCATGCATATCGTTGCCAGCAGACCTCTGTACATGTGCAAAGAGGACATGCCTGCGGACTGCGAGTTCGCCGCAGAAGAAGTCTGCCTTCTGGCGCAGCCCTACGTGAAGGATCCGTCGAAGACCATCGCCGATCTCGTGACTGAGACAATCGCCAAGACTGGCGAGAACATCAAGATCGGCAAGTTCGCACGCGTCGAAGTAGGAGGCTAGCCCTCGACGCCGTTCCCAACTAAGGGGAGGAGGCGTACTTATGGTCAGCGAAGTTCTCATCAATGCCAGCGCCGACATGCAGAAGTGTGTCGATGGTCTTAGTCACGAGCTTGGCGCCATACGCACCGGCAGGGCGAGTCCGGCCCTCGTTGAAGACGTCCTGGTGGAGTATCACGGCGCCAATCTGCCCATCAAGCAACTGGCCAACATTGCCGTTCCTGAGCCTGCGCTGCTCACCATACAGCCATGGGACCGGACATCGTTGCGCGCCGTGGAGAAGGCGTTGCAGAAGGCCAATCTGGGTCTCAATCCCTCCAATGACGGCAACCTCATCCGTCTGGCGATTCCGCCGCTGAGTGAGGAGCGCCGGAATGAGCTGGCCAAGCTGGTCGGTAAAAGGGTGGAAGAGCGAAAGGTCGCCTTGCGGAACATCCGGCGCGACTACGTCTCCAAGCTGAAGCAGTTGGAGAAGGAGAAGCAGATATCTCAGAACGAGATGGAGATGGCGCTCAAGAAGGTAGATGAGGTAACCGACGCGTTCATCGTGAAAGCCGCCGAGACAGGTGCCGCCAAGGAGAAGGAAATCAAAGAACTGTAGCCCCTGTACTCTCTGCGGCGACGTCTTCCTGTCTGCGTTTGTCTGCGTTTGTCTGCTACAATCTGTTCGTGCTTCGACTTCGTTTCCTTACGGCGGCCGTCGGCCTCCCCCTGGTCATTCTAGCCATCGTTCTTGGTCCCCTGCCCTACTGCGTGTTCCTGGGCTGCGTTGCCGCCATGTGCGCCTACGAACTCGCACGTCTGGCTCCGAATACTCGCGGATGGAATCCGGTCTCGGCTGTTGCGGTTCTCTTCGCGGTGCTGCTCGCATGCTGGCGGCTGCTGCCGCTCTCTCCCGCCCTGCTGTCGCTGGCAGCAACCGTACTGGTCGTTGCGTCGCTGGTCGTACTTCTTGACGCCAGGGGTGGACAGCGGACCTTCGGCCAATGGTCCTGGTGTATGGCCGGTGCGCTCTACGTCGGATGGCTGTTCGGGCACTGGGGCGGCGTATACGGACTTCCAGAGGGTGTTGCACTGGTGTTCTTCGGCATGTTCACCACGTTCTTCTACGACACTTTCGCGTATTTTACCGGCCGTGCCTTTGGCCGCCACAAGCTTGCACCCCGGTTGAGCGCTGGAAAATCCTGGGAAGGCGCGTGTGGCGGTCTCGGGATGGCGGTAGTGGGCGCGCTTCTTGTGAGGAGTGTTGCGGTCAGCCTGACAGGGGGATTCCCATTCTCCGTGTCCCTCACTGCAGTCGTTGCGCTGATTCTTGCGGTGGCCGGTCAGGTGGGCGACCTGGTTGAGTCGGCTGTAAAGCGCAGTGCTGGCGTGAAGGATGCGGGTGGTGTCTTGCCTGGCCACGGAGGGATGCTGGACCGTTTTGACAGCCTGATGCTCAGTGGCCCGATGCTATACTACGTCGCACTGTGGGTGGCTGCGTGAATCGGGTTGCAGTGCTCGGAAGCACCGGGTCCATCGGCACGCAGACTCTGGCAGTCGCGCGCCGACTGCGTGGGCAGGTCGAGGTCGCCGCACTTGCAGCTGGGAGGAATCACGAGCTGCTGTCCCGTCAGTTGGCTGAGTTCCATCCATGGTTGTACCACACACTGGGGCCTGAACTCGCCGATCCCGGAGGCGCCGCATTCGCGAGCCTTGAACAGATTGCGTCTGACCCCGCCGTGGACACGGTTGTGATTGCCACCTCTGGACGTGCCGGGTTGGAACCCACGCTTGCCGCGCTGCGGCATGGCAAACGGGTTGCTCTCGCTTCCAAGGAAGTGCTGGTGATGGCCGGTCCTCTCGTCAAAGAGGCGTCCCGGTGCCCTGACGCCGAGCTGGTGCCGATTGACAGCGAACACAGTGCGATATGGCAGTGCCTGCAAGGCGAACGCAACGGCATAAGTCGACTTGTGCTGACTGCGTCCGGAGGTCCGTTCCGTGAGTACTCACCTGAGAGACTCGAACATATCACTGCAGCAGATGCGCTGGCCCATCCAGTGTGGTCGATGGGCGCCAAGATCACCATCGATTCGGCTACACTCATGAACAAGGGGCTCGAGGTGCTGGAGGCCAGATGGCTGTTCGATGTTCCGCTGGAGCGAATCGAGGTGGTTGTGCATCCTGAGTGCATCGTCCATTCGATGGTCGAGTTCGTCGATGGATGTGTCAAGGCGCAGATGAGTGTGCCTGATATGGCGTTGCCCATTCAGTACGCCCTGACCCATCCCGACCGTATGTCCGCACCTAACGAGTTTCTCCAGTGGAACACGTCCCGGACGCTCACCTTTGCCCCGGTAGATGCGGATAGATTTCCGTGCCTCTCTCTCGCCCGTGAGGCGGGTGTTGCAGGTGGTGGATACCCCGCGGTGCTGTGTGGCGCTGATGAGGCAGCTGTAGCGCTGTTCCTCCGGAACAGAATACGTTTCATCGATATTCCGGCAGCGGTGGAACGAGCCCTCGCCTCATATGCCGGATCTCACACCGTTGATCTGGATGCAATTCTCGCGGCGTATGAATGGGGTCGAGACCGGGTGATGAACGCCCCCGGCACTTCGGTCGACTCGCGCGGCAGGTGACACATGATTGAGACTATCCTCCTGTTTATCGTTACGCTCTTGTTCGTCGTATTGATCCACGAAACGGGGCATTTCATCGCCTCCAAACGTGTCGGCGTCGCAGTTGAGGAATTCGGCCTTGGCTTCCCGCCGAGGATCTTCGGCAAGATGTGGAAGGGCACGCTGTATTCGATTAATGTGCTGCCCATCGGCGCTTTCGTAAGGAGTCCCGGTGAGAACGATCCTTCGATTGAAGGCAGCTTGGCCTCCCAGAGCCCGTGGCGCCGTTTCGTGGTGTACGTGTCGGGCCCCGGAGCAAACATTCTGCTTGGCTTCGTGTTGTTCACCGTCTTCTTTGCGCTGCCACGTGCGATGGTTGTGAGTGACGGCGTCCTCGTGTACGAAGTGCAGCCAGGTTCCGCAGCCGATCAGGCCGGCATGCTTCCAGGTGATGTCATCACCAACGCCAACGGCGCCGCGCTCGAAACGTACAGCGACCTTCAGGCAGTGCTCGCCGGCGTTGCGCCCCCTGAGGCGGTGGAGCTCACGATCGCGCGCGATGGTGCAAACCTGCCGGTGAAGGTCGTCCCGGCTTACTCCGATGAACTCGGCAGGAACGTGATAGGGATAACCCTTGGCCGAAATGTGGTCGCACAGGTCACGCCGGGGTCACCTGCCGACGAAGCCGGCATAGCGCCCGGAGATTCGGTTCTTGGAGTAGGAAATGTTGCCGTGCTGAATGAGGCTGAGCTGGACAGTATATTAGGAAACGCCTCAGGAGCTGAGCCCGTGGTGGTAACGATGCTCCGAGGCAACACATCGTACACCGCGGAACTGTCTGGTGCCCAACTGAACACTGCAGGGATCGGCCTCGACGTCACATGGGTGCCTGGCAGCAGAGTCGAGACACGGGCGGAGCCGGTCTGGACTGCAGCGGCAGCCAGCGCGCGCTACATCATCTCGATGCCGGCTCTCATCGTCGCCTCCGTGCCGTTGATGCGCGAGGATCCATCGTTGGCGTTTGTGGGCCCGATCGGGGCAGGGCAACTCACCGTTGAGGCAGTGCAAGTGTTCGGTCCGTCCAATCTCATCTTCATCGGTGGACTGATCAGCATCGGCATCGCGCTGTTCAACCTCATCCCTGTTCCGCCTCTGGACGGAGGGGGCATCCTCGTCGCGCTGGTGGAGGCCGTGCGGCGTGGCAAGAGGCTGTCGGAACGGTCGGTTCGTCTTGCCTATGCCATTGGGACGTCGCTCCTGATCACCCTCGTGGTGTTGATCACGACGAGTGATCTTCTGCGCCTGATCCAGGGGCGAGGATTCGGCCTATGAGGACACGCCGCCCCACTATCCCCATCCGGCTTCGCGATATCGTCATAGGCGGAGATGCGCCTGTGAGCGTTCAATCCATGACTAAGACGGATACGCGTGACGTGCGGTCGACCGTTCGACAGATCCGCAACCTGGCGGACGCCGGTTGCGATATCGTGAGAGTTGCGGTCCCGGACATTGAGGCCGCCGAGGCACTGGCCGCCATTTGCCGTGAATCACCGGTACCCATCGTCGCGGATATTCACTTTGATCACCGCCTGGCTCTTGCGGCCATCGATTCCGGGGTTGATGGACTCCGGCTCAATCCTGGAAACATCACGCGCCGTGAGCATCTTGTGCGTGTGGTCGGCCGGGCTCGAGAGAGGTCCGTGCCCATACGGATTGGAGTGAACGGAGGCAGCCTGCCGGAGGACTATAGGCCGGAGGAACCACTTCCGGATCGAATGGTCGCGCTGGCGATGGAGCAGGTTCTGCTCCTGGAAGAGTTGGATTTTCGGCTGATCAAGGTGTCTCTCAAGGTGTCCGATGCACGTGCAACCATTGACGCGTACCGCCTGATCGCGGCGCGCATCCCCTACCCGCTTCACCTGGGAGTGACTGAGGCTGGTCCGCCACTGACGGGCGCAATTCGGAACGCCCTGGGCATAGGAATACTCCTGAATGAAGGTGTCGGTGATACTATTCGCGTCTCTATGAGCGGCGACCCGCTGCTCGAGGTAGAGGCCGGCCGCGAGATACTTGGTTCGCTGCATCTTGCGTCGCCGGGACCCCGAGTGGTGAGTTGTCCGACCTGCGGACGGACTGCACTGGATGTGCCGGGGATTTCGGCTCGAGTGACCGAGTTCCTGCGCACAGTCAAGGAACCCATACGGGTGGCGGTCATGGGCTGTGTGGTCAACGGACCCGGTGAGTGCCGGGATGCAGATGTCGGCGTAGCCGGTGGGGACGGGAAAGTACTCCTGTTCCGCGGAGGCGTGTTCGTACGTTCTGTCCCGGCTGAGGCGGCCTGTGATGTACTGTTCGAGGAGATTCGAGCGGTGCTGCAGCGGCGCGAGTTCAAACATGATAATGAGCAGAGGTGATGGCGAGAGATGAAATACTCAAGGCTCTTTGGACGAACAACACGTGAGACTCCGGCGGATGCCGAGAGCGTAAGCCATCAGCTACTGGTGCGAGCCGGAATGATCTGCCAGGGCGCAGCTGGCGTCTACTCCTACCTCCCCCTTGGCTGGCGGGTGCTGCGCAACGTCGAGCAGATCATACGGGAGGAAATGGATCGGGCTGGAGGCCAGGAGTTGCTCATGCCCGCCCTCCAACCCTTCGAACTATGGGAGGCGTCGGGCCGCTACGTCTCATTCGGCCAGTCGCTGTTCACGGTGATGGACCGGAAGGAGCACCGCCTCGCGTTGGGACCGACTCACGAGGAAGTCATCACCGACCTGGCCCGCCGCTATATCCAGAGCTACCGCGATATGCCGCTGATGCCGTATCAGATTCAGACGAAGTTCCGCGACGAGCCGCGTCCGCGCGGTGGACTGCTGCGCGTTCGCGAGTTCATCATGAAGGACATGTACAGCTTCGATGTGGATGAGGAGGCGCTGGATAAGACGTACAAGACGATGGCAACTGCGTACGCAGCAGTGTACCGCAGGCTGGGGCTGCCGGCCGTGATGGTTGAAGCTGATAGCGGCGCCATAGGCGGGAAGGCCTCGCATGAGTTCATGGTGCTGACGGCGACCGGTGAGGATGTAGTCATCCATTGCGATGCGTGTGGCTACGCTGCGAACGCGGAGAAAGCGCGAAGCCGTAAGGATGTGCGGGATGCCGCCGTGGCGACTGAGCCTGAGCTCGAGTCACTGGTGGAGGTCGCTACTCCCGAGTGCCGCACCATAGAGGAGGTTGCTGGCTTCCTCAAAGTGCCTGCGTATAAGACGTTGAAGGCGGTCTTCTACGTTGCAGATCGCGAGTTCGTGCTGGCTGTCATCAGGGGAGACCTCGACGTCAACGAAGTGAAGCTGCAGCGTGTGTTGAAGTGCACCGATTTAAGGCTTGCCGAGGCCGACGAAACCTCGCAGGCCGGAGTTGTCGCGGGATTCGCGTCCCCGGTTGGACTGCGGGACGTCAGGGTGATTGCGGACGATTCGCTATTGGATGCCCGCAACCTGGTGGCCGGTGCAAATCGGGAAGGCTATCACCTGATGAACGTCAACCTCGGTCGTGATTTCACCGTCGATCTGGTCGCTGACATTGCACTGGCACGTGAAGGGGATGCGTGTCCCGTCTGTGGTGCGGTGCTGAAAGCGGACAGAGGCATCGAGGTGGGCCACATATTCAAGCTGGGGACTTTCCTCAGCGAGAAATTGAATGCGGTGTTCCTCGATGATTCCGGTGCCTCGAAGCCGTGTGTTATGGGGTGCTACGGCATTGGTGTGGGACGGCTGCTCGCGGCCGTTGTCGAGCACTGTCACGACGAGAAGGGTATCGTCTGGCCCATGTCCGTGGCGCCGTATCAGGTTCATATCTGTACTCTCAACCCTGACAAGGGCAATGTGGAGAGCGTTGCAGAGCGGTTGTATGAGGACCTGCGTCGGTTGGGCATCGAGGTGTTGTTGGACGACAGGCAGATGTCACCGGGAGTGAAGTTCAACGACGCAGATCTGCTCGGCGTTCCATTTCGAGTCACGGTGAGCCCGCGGGCCCTCGCCAGTTCCAGCGTCGAAGTGAAACGCAGGGATGTGACCCAATCGCAGCTTATCGCCGTCGAGGAAGCTGCCGGCAGGTTGTCGCAGATGGTCCGTCAGGCGCTAGCTGCGTAGCGCGGCGCCAAAGCCTGTGGCCAGGCGGCCCAGTATCTTGCCCAGAACGTTCTGCACCTCGGTATCGGTGAGGGTGCGGTCCGGGGCCTGGAAGACGATCCTGATTGCGAAGGATTTCTTTCCTTGTGGAATCTGTTCTCCGCGGTAGACGTCGAACAGTACGGTCTCCGTCACCAGCGCAAAGCCTCGTATTATGTCGACTATGTTCCCGTAGCTGACTTCCTCCCCCACCACCAGGGCGATGTCGCGCTCCGATGACGGGAACCGGGAAAGAGGCTCGTACTCGGTGATCTCCTTACCGTGCTGCATCAGCTTCGCTACGTCAAGCTCGAATACGAACGTATCGGGCTCCACCTCGAAAGACCGCGCAACAACAGGATGCAATTGGCCAACTACGCCGATGACATCGCTGTTGACTTTGATGGCTGCCTGTCTTCCTGGGAATAACCCCGGGTCCTCCGCCGGTGTGAAGGCTGCTACGACGCCGCACTTACGCAGCAGGAGTTCAACAGCGCCTTTCGCATCGAAGAAATCGACACCGCGTTCGCCATGATGCCACGATGCCGGTTCGGCCGTTCCGGTGAGCAGGGCGCAGAGTGTCTCGCGCTCCACGGGCAATTCGGATCCCTGGGGCATGTACACGCGGCTGAGCTCAAACAGTCTCGCCGGTGCCTGCTCGCGACGCCGATTGCGGGCGACCACCTCGAGGAGGCTGGCGCGAAGGCTGGTCCGCAGGTACTCCTGATCCTTCGACATCGGATGGGCCATACGGATAGGCTCGATTGCCAGGGGGGATTCCGGAGTCAACAACGCCAGCCGATCGCGCGAGATGAGCGAATACGTCAGTACTTCCTGAAAACCGGCGCCGACAATGAGGCGGCGCAGCTTGGTCTTGAATTCCCACAGGTCCGCAGGGACTGTCACGGATGCTGACGTGAATCGGGGGGAAGCAACCGGGATTGTGTCGTAGCCAAGGATGCGAATCACATCCTCAACCAGGTCGGCCGGTCCGGTCACGTCTCCTCGCCAGTATGGCACGCGGTACTCGCAGCCGGATTTGTCTTCAGATGAGAGACTGTAGCCGAGTGACTCCAGTATGCCACGGCTCACAGCTGGCTCCACGTCGATGCCGGTCAGGCGACGTACCTCGTTGGACGGCAACAGGATATGTCGCAACGGTACTTGCTGCGGGTAAGCGTCACACACTCCCTCGGCTGCCAGGCCGCCGCACACTTCCACAAGAAGCTGTGTGCCACGCAGTACCCCCGCGTAGGCGACATCGGGATGCAAGCCCTTGTCGATGCGGATAGATGCCTCAGTCCGAAGACCGAGATA
This sequence comes from Dehalococcoidia bacterium, assembly GCA_040766535.1. Classification (GTDB taxonomy): domain Bacteria; phylum Chloroflexota; class Dehalococcoidia; order GIF9; family AB-539-J10; genus SKVJ01. Next base: position 29,467 of record JAXGQG010000008.1, read on the forward strand.
CGCACTCCCGTGACGCACGACCGCCTGATTGAAGCAAGCTGCCTCCAGGAGCACAGACGTTGTCTCTTCGGATACCTCGGTGTTGCTGCCGCCCATGATGCCACCCACGGCAACAGCACGCTCGGCATCCGCAATCACGAGGACATCGCTATTCAGCGTCCGGACAACGTTATCGAGCGTGCTGAACGCCTCATCGGGAGCGGCGCGCCGGACGATGATGTGTCTTCCGGCTATGCGGTCGTAGTCGAACGCATGCAGCGGCTGGCCGGTTTCGAGCATTACGTAGTTGGTGACATCGACGACATTCGATATCGGCCGGATGCCGCACGCCTTGAGACGAGCCTGCATCCAGTCGGGAGACGGGCCAGGCTTGATGCCCCTGACCACTGTGCAACAGTAGCGGTGACAGTCCTGTCCGTTTTCGATGGTCACCTTCACGAGGTCGTTGACGCCGGTGCCATCAGTCGCGTAGTCGGTTGACGGAAGAGTTAACGGAGCACCACACAGCGCGGCCACCTCGCGCGCCACCCCAATGACGGAGAGGCAATCAGGACGGTTGGGTGTAAGTTCAAGATCGAGCACGGCGTCGCCCATGTAATCGCGCAGCGCCATGCCCACCGGGGCGTCAAGGGGTAGCTCAAGGGTGCCCTCGTGGTCATCGGACAGACCAAGCTCTTTCTCGGAGCAGACCATGCCCGCGGACACGATGCCGCGTATCTTGGCGGGCTTGAGTGTGGCCGTCTCGCCGGTGTGTCCGTCGATCAGACACGCGCCCACGCTGGCGAAAGCTACCTTCTGCCCCACTGCGACGTTGGGAGCTCCACACACGACGGTCGTGGTGCTTGCGCCCAGATCCACAGTCACCAACCTCAATCTGTCCGCGTTCGGGTGAGGCTGAACGTCTATCACGAGGGCAACCTGGACCTTGTCCCAGCTGGAGCCAATCACCTCGAGGGCGCCGACCTCCAGACCCGCCATGGTCAGACGCTCTGCGATACGCTCAGGTGTCCAGTCGGTGGAAACGTACTCGGAAAGCCACTTCAGTGGGACCCGCATCAGTACAACTCCGTTCAGAACTGTCGCAAGAACCGGAAATCGCCGGAATAGAAATGCCTGATGTCATCAACCCCGTGTCTCAGGATAGTGATGCGCTCAACACCCATGCCGAAGGCAAAGCCTGAGTATACGGACGGGTCGATGCCGCAACCGGCCAATACGTTGGGGTGCACCATTCCGCACCCGAGGATCTCGAGCCAGCCCGTGCCTCCACACAATCGGCATCCAGCACCCTTGCACTGGAAGCACTCGATCGCGACCTCGCCCCCGGGCTCGACGAAGGGGAAATAATCGCAGCGGAAACGTACGCCAGTTTCCCTTCCGAAGATGCTGCGGCAGAACTCAAACAACGTTTCCTTCAGGTCGCGCAGCGTTATGTCCGTGTCTACGGCAAGCCCTTCAACCTGATGGAACATCCAATCATGCGTCGCATCCGTCGCTTCGTACCGGTATGTCCTGCCGGGAACCACGAAACGCAGGGGAGGTTTGTGTTCCTCCATGATGCGTACTTGCATGGGCGACGTGTGGGTGCGCAACAGACGCGCATCAGTGGTCTCTTTTGAGTCGATCCAGAGAGTCGCGAACATGTCTCGCGCGGGATGGTCGTAGGGTATGTTCAGTGCCTCGAAGTTGTAGTAGTCCTTCTCGACCTCGGGGCCATCGATGACCTGGAACCCCATGCGGGCGAACACAGCACAGATCTCCTGGATAACCTGTGTGATGGGATGCAGGCGGCCAAGCGGATAGTGGCGGCCGGGCAGCGATACGTCCAGCGGCGCCGTGTCTATGACGTCCCGCAGACTGCATACCGCCAGGGTCTCTTCTTTGGTGGCGTACTGCTGTTGCAGCTGCGCTTTCAGGGCGTTGGCACGAGCGCCAAAGGCCTTCTTTTCCTCTGGAGGGAGAGCCGCCACACTCCGAAGAGCATTGGTGAGAGCGCTCTTCTTGCCCAGGTAACGGACACGCCAATCCTCAAGTTCGGTTGCGGAGTGGATGCGCTCAAGCTCTGCTGCTGCTTCGGCCTCCAGCCGGTCAAGTTCCTGCTGCATACCTCACAGTCCGCCTTCTACGATTGCGTTCCGGACTGGGCCGTCTTCACAAGACGTCCGAACGCTTCGGGGTCGCGCACCGCAATATCAGCGAGTACCTTGCGGTTGAGCGCGATGCCGGCGGCGCGCATCTTGTTCATGAACACGCTGTAGCTGCATCCGTTGGCGCGGGCGGCCGCATTGATGCGGGTGATCCAGAGCCTGCGGAAATCAGCTTTGCGTTCACGGCGATGCTCGTAGGCATAGTCGAGCGCGTGCAGCATCGACTCGTTCGCACTGCGAAACAGGTGGTGCTTGGACGCTCGGTGTCCTTTAGTGTATGAAAGTACCTTCTTATGACGGTTATGACTAACCTGTCCACTCGTCGCTCGGGGCACGGTATCCTCCCTCCGCCAATCACTGTTCAGTGGTCATACCGATGTGTCGAGACCACTACGCATAAGGCATGAGACGTCGGATGCGTGGTGCATCTGCAGCCGAGGTAGCGACCATCGCATCGTAAAGGCGCTTGGTTCGAGGAGCCTTCCTGCGCCGGAAGTGACTCTTTCCGCACTTGGCGCGCAGGATCTTGCCGGTACCGGTGACGTGAAACCGGCTCTTAGCTCCCTTGTGTGTCTTCAGTTTTGGCATTCTGCTTGGCCTCCTGGGGCTTCTTCGTAGCAAGTGGAGCAAGCGTCAAAGCGATATTCCGGGCATCCTTGGACGGCTGGCTCGTAGCAACAGCATCGTCCTTCAGGGCCTCGGCGACACGCTTAAGGACCTGCCAGCCAAGCTCCGGGTAGACGATTTCGCGTCCGCGAAAACGGACGGTGATCTTGACCTTGTTCCCCTCGGCCAGCAGCTCACGGGTCTTGCGTATCTTATCCTGAAGGTCGTGCTCCTCGATCTTGGGGCGCAGGCGAACTTCGCGCAGAAGTCCCTTCTGTGCCTTACGACCGTGTTTCTCTTTCTTAAGTTGTTCGTACCGGAACTTTCCGTAGTCAACCAGCCGGCATACAGGAGGAACGGCATTCGGAGCGACCATAACGAGGTCCAGCTCCCGTTCCTGCGCCACCTGAAGCGCCTTGGCTATCGGTAGCGTTCCAAGCTGTTCCCCATCCTCACCTATGACGCGCACTTCGCGAGCGCGTATTTGCCGATTGACTGGGAGGGGACGAACTGCGGGTCGCATCGAAGTGTGCGGCTTGCTCTTCATCATTGGCTAAGCCCTGTCCGCCACGGCGGCAAGAATGCGGGCCTCGACATCGGCGATACTGCACAGCCCCGTGTCCTCGCCACTGCGCAGGCGCACAGAGGCCCCACCAGCCTCGATCTCCTTGTCGCCCACAACGAGCATGAACGGTACCTTAGCCATCTGAGCATCCCGTATTTTCGAACCCATTCTCTCAGAGCGCGCGTCGACGTCGACCCTGATACCTGCGCTCCTCAGTCTATTCTCCATATCCACCGAATACGCCATATGCCTGTCGGCTATCGGGATTATCCTGGCCTGCACCGGACTCAACCAGACCGGGAACGCCCCACCATACTGCTCTACCAGACAAGCAAAAAACCGTTCCATACTCCCAAGAACGGTTCTATGGATCATGGTAACGAGGTGTTCGCTACCATCCTCTCCAATATAGCAGACATTGAAGCGCTGCGGCAAATTGAAATCAACCTGAATCGTTGGTCCCTGCCAGTCGCGCCCCATGGCGTCTGAGAGCTTCACATCGATCTTCGGTCCGTAGAATGCCCCGCCGCCCGGGTCCTCTTCGTATGGCAATCCGAGGGAATCGAGTGCCGCGGTCAGCGCCTCAGTGGCATGTTCCCAGACGTCTGCAGTGCCGGCATACTTGTCAGGTCGCGTTGCCAGCACCATCTTGTAGCTCGGGAATCCGAATGTCTGCATCATGAACTGGGCGAGCTGCACCACACCGACGACCTCAGTCTGTATCTGGTCCTGTCGGCAGAAGATGTGAGCGTCATCCTGGGTAAACCCACGAACCCGCGTCAGGCCGTACAGTACCCCGGCGCGCTCATACCGGTACACCGTTCCCAGTTCCGCCATTCTGATCGGCAGCTCTCTGTAACTGCGGGTGCGGCTCTTGAAGATGAGGATGTGGCCGAGGCAGTTCATGGGCTTGATGAGGTAGAGCTGCCCGTCGATGTCCATGGGAGAGTAGAGGTTCTCCCGGTAGAACTCCCAGTGACCGCTCTGCTTCCACTGGTCCAGCTTGCCGACGTGGGGCGTATACACTATGCCGTAGCCGCGCTTCTGATGCTCGGCCTTCCAGAAATCCTCGATCAATTGGCGGACGATCGCTCCGTTGGGATGCCAGCAGACGAGTCCGGGGCCAATCTCCTCATGGATGCTGAACAGGTCGAGTTCCTTCCCCAGCTTGCGGTGGTCTCTCTTGGCGGCCTCTGCGAGCTTCTCGAGATGAGAGTCGAGTTCAGCGGCAGTAGCGAATGCTACGCCGTAGATGCGCTGCAGCATCGGCCGGTTCTCATCGCCTCGCCAGTAAGCCCCCGCCGTTCTGAGGAGTTTGAAGGCGCCGATCTCACCCGCGGATGCCACGTGCGGGCCCCGGCAAAGGTCGGTGAACCCGCCCTGTGTGTACACGGAGACGTGGCCCTCTTCGAGATCTTCAAGCAGTTCCAGCTTGTATGGCTGATTCGCAAACAGGACCCGCGCTTCATCCTTGGTGACCTCACGGCGGACAAAGGGCCGGTCGGCGGCCACGATCTTCCGCATAAGGTCCTCGATTACCGGCAAGTCGTCGGGCGTGAGGGCCCTCGGCAGGTCGAAGTCGTAGTAGAAGCCGTCCTCAATGGACGGCCCGATGGCGAACTTCGCGTCCGGAAAGAGTTGCAGCACCGCCTCAGCCATCACGTGGGAGGCTGAGTGCCGTTGTACCTCTACTCTCGCATTGTTGTTATCCATCGATGTGACTCAACCAGGCGAAGAACGCCCCGCCCCTGTTCCGGGATGCCTTGGTCCACGGTGAGGCTCCCCGCCGGTCGCAGGGATTCGAGGAGCTGTGTCCTGGTGCACAGAACTGATCATCGGGAAATGGGCAGTACTGGACTTGAACCAGTGACCTCTGCGATGTCAACGCAGCGCTCTAACCACTGAGCTAACCGCCCTGAGTAGGCGATTCTAGCAGAAGCCCGTAGCTGCGTCAATCGTTATGCCGAGAACCGGCTTTCGAGCAACGCCGTGCTATCATGACTATGCGTGTTCAGTGATGCCGGCATGGTTTCGAGACCGTTCGAATTCGTTGCTCACACCGCTGATGTTGCCGCGCTGGTGCGTGGACGCGACCTCGGCGAGCTGCTCCGCAACGCGGCAGCCGCTCTCTACTGTCTGGCACTGGATTCGGTTCCAGTCGAGACGGTCGAGCAGCGGCGAATCAAGGTGAAGTCCATTGATGACCACGCCTTGATAGTGGACTGGCTGAACGAACTCATCTACCTCCTTTCGGCCGAGCGCCTCGTGTTCTCGTCGTTCGCATTTGAGCACACGGGCGACGGGTGCCTGGCAGCGCAGTGCCACGGGGGGCGTCTGCCGCACTCCACCAGGGTGCGGAAAGAGATCAAGGCTGCTACGTACCACCTGGCCAGCATCGTCCCTGACGGAGAAGCGCTGGCCGTGCGCATCGTATTCGATGTATGAGGGAGCCATGACGGTTACGTTGCGGAGATTGGACGACTACCGCTGGGAGATTCCGGTGGCTCACAAACAGGGCATGCGTGTGCCCGGTGTGGTCTATGCCTCGGAGTCGATGATCGATTCCATACTGAATGATGAGTCACTGGAGCAACTAGCGAACGTGGCCTTTCTGCCGGGGATCGTTGGAAGATCCATGGCGATGCCGGACATACACTGGGGCTACGGGTTCCCGATTGGGGGAGTTGCGGCCACGCGTGTCTCGGATGGTGTTATCTCCCCGGGAGGCGTTGGGTACGACATCAACTGCGGCGTTCGGCTGTTGCAGAGTAACTCTGAAGGATGATGTTCTGCCGAGAATCGATCCGCCGATGGAACGGCTCTTCCGCAATGTTCCGTCAGGCGTCGGGTCCGAGGGGCGGTTGCGTCCACCCAGGACGGAGATTGCCCGGCTGCTGGTGGAAGGATCGTGCGGGCTGTGCTGAATGGATTCGGCACACGACGACGACCTCGATGCTACTGGATGGCGGACGAACCTGACGGGAGCGGATCCTCGCCGGCGGTGAGCGACCGCGCCATGACACGAGGCCGCCGCAGGCCTAGGCCCCGGCTCCGGGAACTGGCTTCATCGAAGCGCAGGCCGTCACAGACATCTACGATGCTGGAGGCGGCGGCGGTGATGGGCATCACGCACAGCGGCCAGGTGCTGGTGCTCGTCCAGCAGGGTCGCGGGCCGGGGATACCGCGTCTGCACGACCACCAGTAAGACGACGGAGGCAACAGCGCGCATCTCGCCGCCGATCGTCAGCTCGCCTGCGCCCTGCGCGGCAATCCACCGAGGGGAGCCAGTACCTCGCCGCGATGGTGCGCGGTCAATTTCGCCTGGTGCAACCGACAGCACATCGCGCACTGGGTCCGGGATGCCTTCCGCGAGGTGTTTGCGACTCTCCGGCCTGATGCGTCAGGTATGACATTGCGCACAACATCGCCAAAGATCGAACGGCACGTTATCGAGGGATCGGCAGATGACCCTCTGCAGCATCGCGCGCTTACGCGGGCACTGGTCCACCGCACCATCCCGGCTTTTGCCTGACCGATACGCACATATCGGCCAGCCTGTCCTCATTCCCGGCGACATGGCCAGTGTTCGTATGTGGCTGTGGGAACCGCACTGGCGATGGCGGAGACGTTTGGCTCAACGTGTCACGGCGCATATGTCGGCGTTCAGCCGTAGCGCTGCTCGCAAGACGGCTGGCGACATCCAGGAAAGCCTCCGCACCCGCACATCCACGCGTACGGGGGATGCGCCTGCGCTTCGGCCGGGGAAGAAGCTTCACCTGCGTATAAGGACGCAGTTCGACGTCGTTGCAGTCGTACGGTGGCGCGGGTACCGCCGAAGTGTCAGCCGAGCTGCTGGGCGTCATTAAGGGGTGAACGCCGAGCCCCTACACTATGAGCGGCATTCGCCTCCTTCCCCGTCAACGAGATGGGGTCCGTGGATCTGTTGCGAGTTCGCGGAGTTGCCGCAATCCGTCGGCAGGCGGCACGTACACGACGAAGGCCCGGCACCAGTGCCGGGCCTTCGTGATCTGTGCGTATGCTCATGAGGGGAGGTTCCTGATCAGCCGATTACGTCGTTTGTCGCGATGTGGTCCTCATCCAACTGAGTAAGTATCTCCATCTTCCCGCTGTCATCCTTCACCAGGAGCGGGTCGATACTCTCGATCTGGGATGTGGTCTGGTATGCGTCAAACGGCACCAGCAGCAGAGGGATCTTCCGTCTGGATGCCATCGAGGTATGTTCTATTGACGGCAGAATGTTGTTCGTGAGGATGATGCCTGCGGTGCTGCTTTCACGGCGGCGAGGATCGTCGCTCCCGTCTCCGCCGGTGATGACGAGCTTGTTCTCCTTCTTGAAGAGGATTCTGCATGGGCGACGCTTCAGTCGACATCGCTCCCACCATGATAGAGCTGACCTTCTTGGACAGGCCGTCTTCTCCGGCGATAACCTTGGCAAGCAGACGCCCAAGATGGCCCACGGACAGCTGCAGTGCACACCCAGCATCGAACGGGAAAGGGCAGTACTCAACGCCGAGCGCAGTGACGTCATCGAGGTGAGTGCTGCGATAGTCTTCGAGGTTGCGGACCTTGCTGACGATGACGCCGGCGAAGTCCACGTTCTTGAGATCCACATGCGCTTTACGAAAGCCAGATCACCACGATCGCGCTCACCGCCACCGGCCCGAGCACAAGCTTGGCCTGGAGGTACGAGGCGAGGAGATGGCGTCGAGGCTGACGGAAGCGCCGCATGCCAGTGACTCGCCCGCTTCGACCCACAGCACGTCTTTGCCATCGCCGGCCTTGAAGTGCCATTCCGGCCAGCTTGTCCTTCATGCCCTGAGCGTCGTACATGTACTTCAGCTTGGCGTGCTCGAATCCAATGGTCATCTCGGCGTTGACGTCAAGACCGAATACATTGCGATGAGCGCGGCATCGTAGTCCTAAAGTCTCTTTTTGCGGTACAGCAGCCCGTCGCCCAACGGCTTGAGCGCAGCCGCACGAGCTGCCGACAGCCTTCAAGGAGGCCAACGATCAGCCGGTCTTACCTGCGCCGCTCTTAAAGCGAGCCCACAACTATGGTTCCCCATAAAAGCTACGCCTCTCAGATTCTCGAAGCAGGATTCTCACATCAACGGCTTCGGCTTTGACGCCCTCACCGTGGCTGCACACTATCAGCGGTTGACTCGATATCGGATATCGCACTGCAGTTGTGCAGTATCCAGCCAACCTTGATGATAGTGTTGGCTACCTCATCGATGTCTTTGCGTGATTCTCCCCGACGCCAAGGAGCAGAGGATATGAGTTGAGGGATTTGTCCGATCATACTCAGCGTCTCCTCTCGGCTGAGAGGAACGATCTGAACGCGATGTCCTTGAGCACCTCGACGTAGACGCCGCCGAGTCCGAACATCACTGTGGGGCCGAATGAGTTGTCTTTACGAGCGCCGACGATAGTCTCGACGCCTTCTGGATCATCTCGTCTATCTGCATGCCTTCGATGACGGCATCCGCCGCGCGGCAGTTGCGCAAGATGGCCTCGTAGGCATCGTACGAGGACTTCTTCTTGTCGACCAGTGTCGAGTGCCACTCCTCCTGCGTCGCTCTTGTGAATGATATCCTTGGACACCACACCTTCATCACCACCGGATAGCCGATTTCTTTGCGCAGCGGACGGCCTCATCCGGATCAGGCCACGCGACTTCAGGGAATGATGACTCCTCTGGCCTCATCACTTCCTGTGCCTCATGGGAGAGCAGGAAGTGCCGCCCATCGGCTCGTGCCGGTGATGGCTCGCTCGATGGCGGCCGTGTTATGTCGGCTGTCGCCATCGGCGCAGGCTCATCGGACTTGCTGCGTAGTCCTTGTATGTGCGCCAAGGAACGCAGTCATTTCATACATCCGGGAATACCGGCATGCCTTTTGCCTTCAGATCGACGATGCTGCGCTCAACCTCTTCTCCTCCGGAACACCGAGAAAAACGATGGAAGCCACAGACCGGTACTGCCCGTAGCGTTCTTCCGCGATCTGCCCGGAACGCGTCGCATCGAATGTGGCCGTCTGGCATCCCAGACAGGCTACGGAGTCGATATTGTCATCTGTCAGAGGCGCCAAGTGTTTGTCGTGGCCGTCCGGGCTCGCGCCGCCGGTGATGTCAATGGGATTCTTGGCCGATCCGGGAATGACGGCATGACCGACTCGAACGTCTTCAGGTCGGCCACTTCGTCCGAGAGGTTCACGTCACTTCTACAGGCGTCGGCTGTCAGCACACCGATACCGCCGCCAGGTGATGATGACGCAATCCCTTCCCCGGCATGGGCGAGTCCGCGAGAATTTGCACCCAGTTGAGGCCTCCCGGATGCTTTCAGCGCGAATGACGCCACACCGTTTGGAGATGTCGTCAAATACCTTATTCCTCGCTTACGAGGAGCCCGTGTGCGAGGCTGCCGCCTGAGCACCTCTGGTGAGCGCCGACTTGATGACGACCACCGCATATTTTGCGAGTGGCTCGTTTCCAGAACCTCGACCAGCCGTTCCCTGACTTCACGCCCGAGGTATGAGGACCACCTTCGCGTCCTGAAAGGTGAGATAGTCCAGCAAGTCGGTCTCATCCACATCGACTTGTTGCCCACGAGATCATGGCTGAGAGCAAGCCGATGCTCCTCCACCTTGTCTTGCCGGATCATGGCGATGCCGATGGCGCCGGATCGAGCGATAATGGCTACGTTGCCGCTCTGACGTCCGCAGACCGAATGCGGCGTTGAGAGATGAAGCAGCTGAGTAGATGCCGAATACTGGGCTCAACAACCCCGGACGCCATGCTCGCGCGAATCTGGCGATCTTGCGCTCCTCAGCCACATTGCCAACCTCGGAGAAACCGAGGCGATGATCGCGAATTTCACCTCTTCTTGGCGCACTCCTCAATGGCGTTGTAGGCGATCTCCGCGGGGACGACGATCATTGCGAGCATCGACTGGTCCCTCGATGTCCTCCATCTTCAGGCCAACGGCAAACCGAGGATCTCTCCACCGCGCGGATTGAGGGGGTAGATCCTGCTCCTTGTAGCCGCCGACAACGATGTTCCTCATGACCTTGCAGCCGATCTTGCCCGGGGTTTGGGCCACCCTCGATGATGGCGACGCCCCTGGGCTCGAAGATACTATGCTGGATTCGTTACCTTTCACGCTGTGGCACCTCCGAACAGCATCTCGAGTTCGCGGCCATCGTCTCCGCAATGCGCTTCTCCGAGGTCGAACCCCATCTTCTCGAAAGGTAGCATGGGCTTGTTCTCTACGAACCTGGCCGTGAAGCCCAACAGACCATACCGTTTGCCAACAAAGTGATAGGATAGGAGTTCAGTCCTGATACCGTGGTTATGATACTCATCTTTCACGGCGACTGCAAACTCCTGCCGTGTGCGCAGATTCATCGATTCCGTACTGGCCAAGTCCGACTACTTCTTCGGTTTCGTGATGCTGTACTGCGGCCAGAATAACGATCTCCCTGGTATAGTCGATCACCACGAATCTCTGCAGCCGCTCGTGGGGCATGTCCTTGCGTACGGACATGAACCGGCGGTACAGGCTCTGGTCCGAGAGTGAATAGAAGAAATCCTTGATCAGCGGTTCGTCCGATATCTTGACCGGCCGCAGGACGATTTCGAGTCCGCCACGTGTGGTACGGCGCGTCTCCATCTCCTCGGTACTCCTGCGGCGTCCTGGTATGAACGCCTGATCTGCAGATCGCGTTCGCTTCTTGGCTTCCTGCATCAGCCAGGGTCGGAACCCCGGATGGGCGATCTGACTGCGGTCCATCGCCCTCTCACGAACATTCTTGCCAGCGGTACGCGATGCCGTACTCGGTTACCACGTAGTTGACATCCCTGCGGTTCAAGGTGACGCTTGCCTTCCGAGATCGACGGGACGATCCCGGAAACCTCTCCGCCCGCGGCTTGCCGATGGTACGGCCAGAATCGTCTTGCCGTTTATGCGAGGAGCGCCGCGCATGAAACGTAGTGTCCGCCCACTCCGCTGCAGAACTGGCCTCGATGATTCTGACGTGTAGCCTGACTCTAGGTCGCGTCTATCTCCAGCGCACCGTTGATGGCCACCATGTTCTCTTGCTGCGCAATGATGAGCGGGTTGTTGTAGTCAACTGGCGGAAATCGCCGGATTGTCGTCGAGCCCATACGTTTTCCTCCGACCCATGCAGAACGTGGCGACCGTCTTGCCGTTAGTCGATGGTCTTGCGCGTGTTGTCGACTGTCGCAAAAAAAAAAACATAACGTAAAAAAAAAAAAAAAAAAAAAAAAAAATCTTTTTCCTGCCTTCATCAACTCGACGATGCCATCGCTCAGCAGCTGGTGTGCACGCCGAGGTGACGGCGCTCCGACAGGTTGACCATCACCGCGTTCGGGACGTTGCCGTAGCCGACCTGTGTCCCCATCCTGCACAAGCCTGGCTACATACCCGCCGAGCGCGGCAACAACCTCGCTATCCTCCTCCCCTACCCCGCGCCGGTATTCAAGCAACGGCTCATCGAAGGGCATTATGTAATCTATATCACTCACGTGAATGAAGCTGTCCCCATGGACGCGCGGCATGAACCGGTTCGGTTGCGCGATCACGATTGCCGCCATGTCGGTAGCCGCCTTCACCATGTCCACGCTCACTCCCAGACTCATGTAGCCATGCCGGTCTGGTAGCGACACCTGGATCAGCGCAACGTCGATCTTGATGATACCCCGCTTGAACAGCCGCGGTATCTGCGACAGCGACACCGGGCTGTAGTCCGCAACTCCCCGGTTGACCGCATTCCGCGTACTGTCCCCGAGAAAGAACGAGTTGTGCCGGAAATTCCGCTTGAACTTGTCGTCGGCGTAGGGTGCGAGACCCAACGACCACAGATGCAGGACTTCGGCGTCGAAGAACCCTTTGGGGTGCGACTCAACGTACTCGATCAGCGACTGAACAAGATACTGCGGCTCGCCGCACCCCGACGCAATGAAGATGACGTCGCCGCGGTGGATATGACTGAACACGCGGTTCACGGAGGCGAACTTATCCGGGTACGCCGCCCGCAGTTCCTCCAGGATTATCGAGGCTTCCTCTTGTTGCATGGCCTTTCCTCGGGTTCCGTCCTCTCGGTCGCACTATACCACTCTGTGGCGTGTCAATGACGATGCGCTACCGGTTATCAGTCGCGTATGTGGGGCAGTCGAAGCACGATGAAGGCGAGCAGGGCGACCATAACCGAGAGGCCATATAAGCCAGCTCCTGCCGCGAGTCCGATCCCTGCTGTCACCCATATCGACGCAGCGGTAGTGAGTCCGGCAATGGCGTTGCTTGGACCGCCACGGAAGATAACCCCCGCGCCAAGAAACCCTACCCCTGCCACGACCCCTGAGGCGATTCTCGCACTGTCCGCGTCATCGAACCCGTACATGGATGAGAGCGTGAAGGCCACCGCGCCGAGCGCAATCAGTACATGCGTCCGAACGCCGGCAGCTTTGCCTCGCACCTCCCGGTCGTAGCCGATGGCAGCGGCGAGCGCAGTTGCCAGCATCAGCCGCACCACCATTTCAGCCCATTGAGGCATCGGCCTTCACGCTCCTCATGCGCTTCCTCGCCCCGGACCGGTCCGGGCCGGGGTTCAGTCCTTGAATACAGCGCCAGTGCTGGCGGACGTTACCTTCTCCGCATAGCGCTTGAGATAGCCTGATGTCACCCTCGGCTCGAACTCGGGCACTTCCGATAGGCGCCGGGCGATCTCCGCATCGGAGAGCTTCACGTTGAGCTTTCGCGCGGGGATGTCGATGGAAACGATGTCGCCATCTCGAACGGCGGCGATAGGACCTCTCGAGGCCGCCTCCGGCGAAACATGCCCGATGGACGCGCCACGAGAGGCTCCCGAGAAACGACCGTCGGTCACCAGCGCCACTGACTTATCCAGGTCGAGGCCCGCGAGGAGCGACGTAGGCGTGAGCATCTCGCGGAAGCCAGGGCCGCCCTTGGGTCCCTCGTACCGGATGACCACGACATCACCCGACTTAATCGACTTCGCCATGAGCGCCTTCGTTACCTCTTCCTCGGAATCGAAAACGCGTGCTGGTCCCTCGTGTACCCTCATCTCTGGCAGAACTGCGGCGGCTTTGACGACCGCTCCATCCGGGGCGAGATTCCCAAACAGGATCGCAAGCCCGCCCGTTGCAGAGTAAGGCGCTTCCAGACTGTGGATGACATCGCGGTTCTTCACCTGGAACCCGGGTACGAGGTCGCCCACTGTCTTGCCCATCACCGTCATGGCGTTCTTCTTGAGCAGTCCAGACAGCTCATGCATCACGGCGTAGATGCCCCCTGCCGCATTCAGGTCCTCGATGTGGTGGACGCCAGCAGGGCTCAGCTTGCAGAGATGAGGCGTCTTCGCGCTAATCTCGTTCAACCAGGAAAGCGGATAGTCGATGCCCGCTTCGTGGGCGATAGCGGTCAGATGGAGCACTGAGTTGGTGCTGCCACCGAGAGCCATGTCGACCGTAAAGGCGTTGAAGATGGCATCACGGGTGAGAATATCCTTCGGCTTGACGCCCTTCTCGAGGGTCTTGATAATCTGCTCACCAGTGCGGAAAGCGATGTCGAGACGCTCACTGGTCGGGCCGGGAATGGTGCCGTTGCCGGGAAGCGCCATGCCAAGGGCCTCGGTCATACAACTCATCGTGTTGGCGGTGAACATGCCCGCGCAGCTGCCACAGCTCGGACATGCCTGTCGTGTCCAGTCCTCCAGCGCCTCCTCAGTCATCTTGCCGTTGACAGTCTTCCCCACCGCTTCAAACAGGTTCGCCAGATCGATGGTTCGCACTTCGCCCTGGTCGTACACGTGGCCGGCAAGCATCGCACCGCCGGAGACGAAGATCGACGGTACGTTCAGGCGCGCGGCTGCCATCAGCATGCCCGGGATGATCTTGTCGCAGCTGCAAATGAACACCAGCGCATCGAATTGATGTGCCTGCGCGGCGATCTCCGCCGAGTCGGCGATCAATTCGCGGCTTGGCAGGCTGTACTTCATCCCGGGATGGTTCATCGCGATGCCGTCACAGACGCCGATGGTGTTGATCTCAAACGCCACGCCACCCGCGGCCCGTACGCCATCCTGAACAGCACGGGAGACCTGGTCAAGATGCATGTGTCCGGGGATGATGGTGTTGTAGCTGTTGATAATGCCGACAAATGGCTTGTCGAAATCACTGCGGGTACATCCGAGTGCATAGAAAAGAGAACGGTGTGGCGCCCGCTCTACGCCCTTCTTGACCGAATCGCTTCGCATCGTCATGCCTCCTGTCAACGTGTTCGTCACGCGATGGAATTCTACAGTAGCACCGCTCAGTCGACAACACATGTCGTTCACAGATTGACCCTTGGCCGCCGGTAGGCCTAACATGTGACACCGATCCGGTGCGAACGACTCCGTTCAGCGGGACGTGCTTCGCTCCTTTGTACTGGAGTCTCTCTGCAGATGGTGAAGATTGCCGCGATCGGGCTAGTCCGCGGTCGACGTTGAAATGCCCGTCGGCGAACGTCATGGAATGACCTGAGTGCAGCCTGAGGAGGTGACGACACAATGGAGAGAATCGGATTCATAGGGGTTGGGAAGGTGGGGACGGCCTTCGGCACCCGGCTTGCTGAGATGGGATACCCAGTGCGTGGTGCTATGGACATACTGCCAAACGAATCGGAACGCTTCAGTCGTTCGATTTCCGGATGCGCGGTGTTTCCCACGGCGCAGGAACTGGCGGACCATTCGGACTTCGTTTTCATCACCACGCCCGATGACGTCATCGGCGAGGTTGCAGCCGCCGTCAAGTGGCGTTCCGGGCAAACCGTGATTCACTGCAGCGGCGCGAATTCCACCGCCGTGCTCACCCCGGCGAAGCAGCAGGGCGCGAACACCGGTTGTATGCACCCATGCAATTCGTTCGCGAGCATCGAGCAGTCGATTGAGAATTTGCCCGGTTCCACGTTCACGCTGGAAGCTGAGGAGCCGGTCCTCACGGACCTCAAGAACTTCGCCTCTGCCTTGCGCGGCAGCTGGATGAAACTGCGGGAGGAGGACAAGGCGCTCTATCACGCGTCCGCTTGCATTGCCAGCAACTACCTCTACACCATCGTGCATCTGGCGACTGATCTGTGGAAGCACTTCGACATATCCCAAGCGGAGGCGTTGGCGGCCTGCATACCCATTCTGAAAGGCACGATGAACAACATCGAGCACGTAGGCTTTCCAGGTTGCCTCACCGGACCAATCGCACGAGGCGATGTCGGCACTATCCGCAAGCATCTCGCCGCTCTGGAGCAGAAAGAGCCGTCGCTGCTGTCGCTCTACAAGGCGCTGGGACTTGAAACGATACCGATTGGCATTGCGAAGGGGACGCTCTCGCAGCAGAAGGCCGACGAGCTGAGGCAGCTGCTGTCGAAGTAGATGCTGGGTCATGTCAGCTGTGCGCTCGGTCGGAGGACAGCAGCTGGACGGCGTACCGGCGAAAGGAAGGATTGACGAAATGGGCAAGAAGAAGACGGTCTTGGACTTCATCCGCATGAAAGAGAACGGCGAGCGATTCGCCAGCATCGTGTTGTATGACTACACCTTCGCCATGCTGGCCGAGCAGGCCGGCGTGGATATGATCCTCATTGGAGACTCCATGGGCAATGTGGTGTACGGCTACGATGGTACCGTGCCGGTCACCCTCGAGCAGATCATCGTACACTCGCAGGCGGTACGCAGAGGCGCCCCCAACACGTTTATCATCGGTGATATGCCGTTCCTCTCGTACTGCGTTTCGACGAGCGAAACGGTCGCCAACGCCGGTCGGCTCTACAAAGAGGCGAATGTCGATGCCATCAAGATGGAGGGAGGCAGGCGCATAGTTCCACACGTGAAGGCCGTCGCCGACGCTGGTATGGTCGTACAGGGGCACATCGGCATCACACCGCAGAGCGTCGCCGCACTGGGTGGCTTCGGGGCGCAGGGCAGGACGCTGGAAGGGGCGCTCGCGCTACTCGAGGATGCGGAAGCGCTGCAGGAGGCCGGGGCGACGTCGATCGTCCTGGAGGGGCTCCCGGCGGAATCTGCGCGGCTCATCTCCGAGAGACTCAGAGTTCCAACCATCAGCACCGGAGCCGGACCGTACTGCGACGCTCAGTCGCTCAATTTCATGGATGTGCTGGGCATCTATCAGATGTTCACCCCCAAGTTCGTGAAGAAGTATGCGGCTCTTGGTGATCAGATACGCGCCGCCTTCGGGGCGTACGCTGGGGAAATACGATCGGGTGCGTACCCGGCTCCCGAGCACTGCTATGGCATGCGCGAGGGTGAGCAGTCGCGCCTCGCTGAGTGGGTTGCATCAATGAAGCGGTAACACTGGCCGCAGTACAACCGAGCCACGGTTCCGAAGAAAGGAGTAAGAGATGGCCAAGAAGAAGACGGTCCTGGACTTCATGAAGATGAAGGAAGCGGGAGAGAAGTTCTCGAAGCTGGCGGTCTATGATTTCACGTCGGCTCTGCTGGCGGAGAAAGCCGGACTCGAGATGATCCTCGTGGGCGACTCAATGGGGAACGTTGTGTACGGCTACGACGGCACCGTGCCCGTCACCATGGAGCAGATGATTTATCACGCTCAGGCGGTGCGGCGTGGCGCGCCCAATGTGTTCATCGTCGGCGACCTCCCGTTCCTGTCCTATCAGACGTCTGTCGAGGATGCTGTCCGCAACGCCGGCAGGTTCTACAAGGAAGCGGGCATGGATGCGGTGAAGCTGGAAGGTGGGCGGCAGATGGCGCCCCAGGTCCGGGCTATTGCTGATGCGGGTATGCTGGTGATGGCCCACATAGGCCTGACTCCGCAGAGCTCGGCGCAACTGGGTGGCTTCAAGGTGCAGGGAAACACCGCGGAGGCGGCGATGCGTGTACTGGCAGACGCCCTTGCACTTGAAGAGGCCGGAGCGTTCATGGTCTTGCTCGAAGGAGTGCCGGCAGAATGCGGAAGACTGGTGACTGAGAAGCTCAGGGTTCCGACCATCGGCGTTGGTGCTGGCCCCCACTGTGACGGGCAGGCCGTGCTGCTGAGCGACCTCATCGGCATGTATCCGGTGTTCACGCCAAAATTCGTCAAGCGCTACGCCAATGTCGGCGATGATACCGTCGCCGCGATCTCCAGTTATGTTGCTGAGATCAAGTCTGGTGTCTTCCCAGGGCCGGAGCACTGCTACAAGATGAAAGAGGGCGAGATGGCCCGGTTGGATGAGATGCTGAAGAAGCAGTCCTGACGGTACCGTGTTGGCGTCCGTCCCTGCCGTCAGGTGCGAAGAGAGAGGGGCTCCCCGAGGGGAGCCCCTCTCTCTTGTTGTGAACCGCGTGGCGCTGAACGTCTACAGCATCTTGCTGGGAAGCCAGAGGATGATCTGTGGGAAGACGATGCACAGGATCAGCGCGAAGACGATGATAAACACGTACGGAACCATGCCCGAGATTATCTGCCCCGTGGTCACGTTCAGCTTCGGATCCACTGCCCCCTTGATGTAGAAGAGGGCATAGGCAAACGGCGGTGTCATGAAGGACATCTGCAGGTTGACGCAGATCATCATGGCGAACCACAAAGCATCGAACCCCGCAGCGGCAGCCACTGGAGTGACGATGGGGACCATGATGAAGATGATGCCCAACCAGTCGATGAGGAATCCAAGCAGGAAGCAGATGATCATCACGATCATGAACATTCCCCACTTGCCACCGGGGGCTGCGAGCAGGAATCTCGTCACCACATCGTCACAGTTCGCCCGCATGAAGATGCCGACGAAAGCGAACGCCATGGCGCCGATCAGCAGCACCATGCCTGAGGTTCGGACCGTGTCCATAGCGGTCTGCTTTAGAATCGGCCACGTTAGCTTGCGGTAGCCGATTGCGAGGAGAGTGGCCGCGAGGGCGCCGACACCCGCCGCCTCCGTTGGAGCTGCGACACCGAAGAAGATGCTGCCCAGCACTGCAAGAATCAGTAAGGTGGGCGGCAGCATCGATTTGAGAAGCTTGTACAGCTTGACCGATGCGGCAACATTTCTCTCCGACGCTGGAACCGGCGGCGCCAGATTCGGTTGCAGCAGGCAGCGGATGACGATGTAGGCGATGTACATACCCGACAGCAGGAACCCGGGCAGAAACGCGCCGAAGAACAGACGTCCGACCGAGAGGTTCGCCATAGGGCCGTACACCACCAGCATCACGCTGGGCGGGATGAGGATGCCCAGTGAGCCTCCCCCCGCAACGCATCCCGCTGCAAGGCTTCGGTCGTAGCCACGATTGATCATGGCAGGCAGGGCAATCAGCGCGAGCATGGTCACCGAAGCGCCGATGATGCCGACGCAGGCGGCCACAACGGTGCCGATCAGGACCGTTGTGATCGCGAGGCCACCCCTCAATCCGCCGAACGACAGATACAGGGCATCGTACATGCCCTCAGCCACGCCGGAATGCTCCAGCATGATACCCATGAAGATAAACAGCGGCACGGCGAGCAGGACGTAGTTCTCAAGGCCGCTGTAGAAGCGTCCATAGTACAACTCGCCGGCGATCCGAGGGCCAAAGACGAGAAGCCCGATGACGATGCCCACGCCGCCGATCGATATGGCGAGCGGGTAGCCCAGCAGCACGCCGACAAAGATGCCACCAAGCATCAGGACGGCGACGATTTCGGGACTGATATCAATCATAGGACTTCCTCCTCACGGCCATGTGGAAGTCCCTGTACAGGGTCGCTAGACCCTGCAGAAAGAACAACACCATGCCGATGAAGACGATCGTACGAATCGGAGCCATTGGGGGATACCAGTAGGTGATCATGGACCGTTCGTGAGTCTTCCAGGCGTGTACCATCCAGTTGAATCCGGAGTATGTGATGAATCCGACGGAGGGCAGGAAGAACACGAACCACATGATGATGTCGACGATGGCCTTGCCGCGTTCCGTGAACCGGCCATAGATGACGTCAACACGCACATGGGCCTTGTGCAGCATCACGTACCCGAATGCAAGCGAATACAGCGCAGTCCCCGTCCACGTCTGGATAACGGGCAACTGACTGGTGGGGCTGTTGAACACGTACCTCATCATGACTTCAGCGCATACCACCAGAATGAGGAACAGCACCACCCATTTCAACCGCCGTCCGACCCACTCGTTCACGGAGTCTATAGTTCTCAGTATCGTTCTCATACTCAACAAGGTTCCTTCACAAGTAGTAGTGGAGATGTTGTTAGCCGCTGTACGTCCGTTCGAGGCATTACGGAGGTGAGGTGCACCCTGCTCAGTCGGTGAAACCCCCCGACCTCACAGTGGGTGGGAACACACTGGCGAGAGGCGCGCAATACCGCTGCATCGAATCGTCTCCAGGCGACATCACATCAGGAACTTGTATGGCGGTTAACCCATTTACCTTGAAGTGCGTACACCGCCTCCTCCCGGGGGAAACCCGGGAGGAGGCCTGAATGCACCATCACGCTGCAACTAGTCGAAACTGGTCATCACCGCATACGGGAACCCGTACAGTTCTCCCCAGTTCTTCGCGAAAGCCATGTAGGTGGTGAGATAGTCCTTCAGCTCGGGGAAGTTCTCGACCTCGGCCTTGTAGAACTTCTTGGTCTCGGCCACAAACAGGTCGTCGATGCTCTTCGGCAACGGGCCATTGATGTTGCCGTAATCGGTCATCTTCTGCAACGCCTCAGCGTTACGTGTGTGCAGCATCTCGTTGTACTTGATGGACTCAGCCTGTGCACACTCTTCAACGACCGCCTGCAGGTGCGCGGGCAACTCGCCGAATCGCGTCTTGCTGACCAGGAAGCCGTAGACCTCTGTGGGGGCTCGGCTCGGGGACATGTAGTTGTACTTGGCAGCCTCATGCATACCCATGGAGTAGTTGAACGCAGGGCAGCTGCATTCGAAGGCATCGATAACGCCGCGCTGCATGGACTCGAAGACCTCGCCAAGGGGCATAAAGACGGTGCCGACGCCCATGTTGGCGAGAACCTTGCCGCAGTCACCGGAAGCACGCATCTTCATCCCGACGAGATCCTGCGGTCCAGTGATCGGTTTGTTGGTCGAGATCCAGATCTCCGGCAGACCGTGGAAGCCGCCGCCGGGGATGTCATAGATGTCCCAACCCTTCTGCTGATACCACTTGTTCATCAGGTCAGCGCCAACGGCCTTGTGGAAGATGAGGTTGGGCAGCGGTGGCATGCCGGCCGGGAGCTGGGAGAAAGCGGTGCCGAAGCGCAGATCGGCAGACATGTAGGAACCGCCGCCGGCGCAGAAGTCAAGCACGCCGGAATTGATGTTCTTCCACTCTTCAGTTGCAGGACAGATAGACCCGGCGGGATTCGCCTCCATCAGCAACTGGCCGTTGCTCGCGGCCTTGATGCTCTCG
Organism: Dehalococcoidia bacterium; assembly: GCA_040766535.1. Taxonomy (GTDB): domain Bacteria; phylum Chloroflexota; class Dehalococcoidia; order GIF9; family AB-539-J10; genus SKVJ01. The sequence goes on from JAXGQG010000008.1 coordinate 50,239, forward strand.
GATATGCGGATCAATCCCTCAGTCGGCGGGTTGCCTGCCGGCAGTGCGGACTGACCAACCCAGTTGTAGACCTTGGCCGCGGGTTGCGATGGAGTGGTGGGAGTGGTTGGAGTGGTGGGAGTCGTGGGGGTGGTGGGGGTCGTGGGTGCCGTCTCTGGCGCGCATCCCGTTGCCGCCACACCGACGAGCATCACAACCACCAGGAGCAGCATTAGTACTCGTCTCGACATTTCCTTTTCACCTCCTGAGATTCTCTATCTATTCGACGCTATGCCTGCTGCCAGGCTACCGTCGCGTGATGCCGAGGCACCATCCGGTGCGGGGAGACTCGGGCTTTCCTAGGAACTGTAATCCAGTATAGAAAGGCGTTTTCACATGTGTCAATAGCTTTGCGCAGCCGTTTCGAAGCTGGCGCGTTACTATCGCATACGATTCGTCTTTGCGAGCCGGTTGGTAGTGGCCGACCGTCAAGACGAGCTGGATAGGCGCGGCAGTAGGGAAGAGAAATGGGGCGCCGCTGCTGCCGGCGCCCCATATTCGTCAGGGAATCGAGTTCAACGGTGTCTAGAGCATCTTCCCGGGAAGCCAGAGGATGATCTGCGGGAAGACGACGCAGAGAACAAGTCCAATCATGATGAGGACAATGAACGGAATCACTCCCTTGATCACGTCGCTCGTGGTCACTCCGTACTCAGGAGGTGAGGCCGCCCGCACGAAGAAGATTGCATAGGCGAAGGGCGGCGAGAGGAACGACATCTGCAGATTGACGCAGATCATCATGCCGAACCACAAAGGATCGAAACCAAGTGCGGCCCCGATGGGCGTGATGATGGGCACCATGATGAACACAATGCCGATCCAGTCGATGAACATGCCCAGGATGAAGCAGATGAACATGATCACGAAGAAAACGCCCCATTTGCCTCCAGGGGCCGAGAGGAGGAAGTTGGAGACAACCTCTCCGCAATGGGCCCTGATGAAGATGCCGACGAACGCGAAGGAAAGAGACGCCAGCAGCAGGATCATACCGCTGTGGCGGATGGTCGCGAGCGCGGTCTCTCTCAGTGCTGTCCAGGAGAACTTGCGGTAGGCGACTGCCAGCAGTGTTGCTGCAAGCGCGCCGACGGCGGCCGCCTCGGTCGGAGCCGCAATGCCGAAGAAGATGCTGCCCAGCACCGCCAGGATGATCAGCAACGGCGGAACGAGGGACTTGACCAGCAGCAAGAGCTTCTGGCTCACCGGGAGGTTGCGTTCTTCAATGGGCACTGCAGGGCCGCTGCTCGGAAACAGCAGAGTGAAGATGATGATGTAGAGCATGTACAGACCGGAGAGGAGAAAGCCGGGCATGAAGGCGCCGAAGAAGAGCGAACCTACGCCGAGGTTGGCCATTGGCCCGTAAATGACGAGCATGATGCTCGGCGGGATGAGAATGCCGAGCGTGCCGCCGGCACAAACGCACCCCGTCGCCAATGGTTTGCTGTAACCACGTTTGAGCATTGCTGGTATGCCGATGACGGCCAGCATCATAACCGAAGCGGCGATGACGCCAACGCACGCGGCCATGATGGTTCCAATGAGGATTGTGGTCAGTGCCAGCCCGCCCCGAAGGCCTCCGAAGACCTGGTACATGGCCTCATACAGTTGCTCAGCCACTCCGGTCCGTTCAAGCATGATGCCCATGAAGATGAAGAACGGTACCGCGATCAGCGTGTAGTTCGTCACCTGGTTGAACATCCGCTGGTAGTACATATCCCCCACAACCTTGGGGTTGAATACCAGAAGACCGACGAGCAGGCCGACGGCGCCAACGGATATTGCCAGCGGGTAGCCGAGCACCACGCCGACGAGGATGCCACCGAAGAGAAGCAGGGTGATGACCTCAGGGCTCAAATCAATCATACGGTACCCCCTTCACGGCCATGTGAAGGTCTCGCCAGAACTGTGCGAGCCCTTGCAGCATGAAGAGCGCCACTCCAATGAAGATGGCGGTGCGCAGAGGCGCGATGGGCGGATACCAGTACGTGAAGACCGACTTCTCTCCGATCTCCCACGCGCGTACCATCCAGTTCCATGCCTGGTACCCTATGAAGCCAATCACCGGGACAAAGAGGCAGACGAAGAGGGCGCTGTCGAAAATCGCCTTCACCCTGTCCGAGAGACGGTTGTAGACGATGTCGACTCGCACATGTCCTTTGTGCTTATGTACGTGGCCCCATGAAAGGCAGTACATGGCGCCGGCAATCATGATGGGAATCTCGTAGCCCCACATGGTGGGCCGGTTAAAGACGTATCGCTGTGTGACCTCAAGACACGTTACCAGACAGGCCGCGATAACGAACCACTTGACCAGCTCACCCATCCACTCGTTAACCGTGTCGATGTACCTGATAAGCGTTTTCACATTTCAACACACTTCCGGCCCGGGTACGGAGGACTTGCCTCCGTACCCGGGCCGAGGAACTATTTGCCGGTGTGAGATCAGTTGCCTACTAGAGGTGAGACCAGACGGTCGTCAGCTGGTCGTACCAGCCCCAGTAGGAGTCCAACACCTTCGCATAGAATGGATCGGATGCCTTCTCGGCGTAGAACGCCTTGGCGACCTCACCATACGCTGCAGCAATGGAGTCGGGCACTGGGAGGACCTGAGTGCCGTAGTCCTGGAAGTTTGCGATGGCGATGAGGTCCTTGTGCATCATTTCGCAGTAGGAGCGGATGGTCTCGGCCTCATTGACCTCGGAGATGATCTGTTTGAGGTCAGCGGGCAGCTCATTCCAGACATCCTTGTTCATGATGAACGGATTGTACTCGTACGGCTGCCGTGCGCCGGAGAGGTACAGGTAGTCGGCGGCCTCGTACAGGCCGAGATCCCAGTTCAGTGTGGGACTGGAAACCTCGAAGGCATCGATGACGCCACGCTGCATGGACTCAAACACCTCACCAGCGGGCATCATGACCATGCTGGCGCCCATCCGGGAAAGGATCTCGCCGCCGTCACCAGCGCCACGGATCTTCATTCCCTTGATGTCGTTGGGGGAACTCAGCGGCCTGCTGCTCTGCAGGAATGCCTCGGGCGGGCCCATCCAGCCGCCGTCCTTGACCAACTGAACGTTGTAGCCCTCGATCATCTCATAGCCGAGTTCGTATCCGCCGCCCTCCAGGAACCAGGAGATGGCGCCCATGGGAGTCATGCCGCCGGAGATCATGGTGAAGAGGCCGGCCGCAGGGAACTTGTCAAGCCAGTACATCCAGCAGGTCACGGCGAAATCGAGCGTACCCGTATCGCACGCATCGAATTCCTTCGTGGCTGGCGCGATGCCGCCACCGATCTCGACCGTCATCTTCAGTCGCCCGCCGGAGGCGATGCCGCAGTTCTCAGCAACTCTCACCAGCGAGGTATGCTGAGCCGTCAGACCGCCGGCATGCGACTGACCGACCAGATCGTAGACCTTGGCCGCAGGCTGCGATGGAGTGGTGGGGGTGGTAGGAGTGGTAGGTGTAGTTGGGGTTGTCGGGGTTGTTGGGGTTGTTGGGGTCGTGTCGGGTGCACAACCGGCAATCAGCAGACTGATTACCGTCAGAGCTCCGACGAGCGACCAGACGAACCGTTTGCTCACTTCTCACCTCCTGTCTTACTTATCGGATCGCCGGGGATGCGCCTGTATGGCGCAAATGGGATGGGGTAACCTGCCTCTTCTCTTGAAGTGAGTATACGAACGGCGCAAGAGCATTGTCAAGGGATTCTCGTTCGCGGAATGAATATCGCGGCATTCGTCCTAACGGCTTCCTCTCGGTGTCGCTCTTCGTCGTCGCACTCATTTCGCCCATCAGGCGTCGTGCACTCATCACAGGGAGCCACAGGCAACTGCCGGCTACTCAGAGTCAAAGGTCGATCAAAGGTAGCACCTGGGGGCCCTCCGGAATTACCGCCACTTCGGCGTGCCGGCCGAGCCGCGTGATGGCCTCGGCGACTGCCGCGTCTAGGTCGTGCACAGGCTCGAGCCACACGCTCCGCACCGTGTCGTCGTCGAGTTCCGAGTGCACCATCACCTGGTTTCGCATCTGGATTCGGGCCAGGATCTGGTTCTGCCACTGGACGCCGAGTGGCTCTTCGCGCCGGATCTTCTCAAGAACGTCGACAGGGTTCTTGCACGAACGGTGGACATCCACAAATGATCGTGGGCCGACGCCTGTCGCGCAACTCGAAGCGATGATGAGGATTCCTCCGTCGCGCGTAATCATCGACGCGACATCCATGCCCTTCACCGTCTGATACAGGTCAAGGTCGAGCGGCGCACCGCTGTTGGTAGTGATGGTTATGTCCACTCGGTGCGGCACTCTCACGCCCACGATGTCACGAGCGGCCGCGCACCCTGCCTCGTGTGCCGCAACAAGGTCCCCCGCGAACACCGCCGTTATCTCTTTGCGCCGGTTCAGCAATACGTTGACCACGAAGCCAAGTCGTGCCATGCGCGCCTGTTCGATCATGTCCTCGTGGATCGGATTGCCGGCGAGAACGCCGGCCCGGCTGTTGGGATCCGCTATCATGCGGTAACCGTGGTTGATGTAGGCGGAATTCCGGCCGAATACCCCGGGTGCGATGCTCTTCCTGCCACCGGAGAAACCTGCGAAAAAATGCGGCTCGATGAAACCCGTAGACACCAGGAAGTCGGCATTCACCACCACGTCGAAGATGTCTACCGGCGTGCCGCGCGAGGTCGTTCCGATGTTCACCACGCTATTGGGGTCGTGATTGAGCACCCGGTACGTGTCAACGATGTGCTGGCCCAGCAGCCGGCTCAGCTCCTGGTGACTCAACGGCGCGTGCAGCCCGAGCGCAACCACTATGGTGATGTTGTCGCGGGGCACGACCCGCTCCAATTCGCCCAGTATCGGGGGGAGGAGTCGGTCATCGGGGCATGCCCTGGTATTGTCGGTGACGATCACGACCACGCGGTCGGTGGCTTTGACCGCCTGCCACAGCGGCCGGTGGCCTATCGGGTTCCTGAGAGCGTCCGTGATCGCGGAGGCCTCATCCCGCAGCCCCGCGACCTCTCTGGGCTCGAGCACGTAGGCAAGGTTTCGTTCGGGGATACGCACCTTCAGATGCGTATCCCCGTATGGCAGCGAAAATGTGGCGTCCATAGCCGCCTACCGTATCGCGTTCCCGGGATTGAGGATGTTGTTCGGATCAAACAACTTCTTGATACCCCGCATCAGCTCTTCCTGCTTGGGGTCCATCAGGTATTCGAGGTACTTCAGCCGTATCTTGCCGACGCCATGCTCGCCGGTGACGACGCCTCCAAGGGCGATCGCGGCCTTGTAGATCTCCTTCTTCACGTCTTCCGCCGTTCCACGCTGCACGAGTTCCTTCAACATGTAAGGGTGGAAGTTGCCGTCGCCGGCATGCGCGATGGTCGCGATCTTCGTGTCGTACTTTCTGGCGATTTCGTCCAGCCGGTCGAGCATCTTGCCCAGGTTCGCCGGTGGGACGGTGATATCCGAGTCACCGGCGATGAGTGGTTTCATCGCCGAATAGATCTCGCTGCGCATCTTCAGGATATCCGCCTGCTCCTGCGCACGCTCGGCGATGAGCACGTCCATAGCACCATTGCTCTGGCATACTTCCGACATCGTCTCCGCCTGGAAATACACGTCATCCTCGTTAGCACCGGTGAGGATGAGTATGAGGTGGGCCTTGCCTTTCTCCGCGGGCCATTTCATGCCGAGATGCTCCGCCGACATGGTGATGACTTCGTGGTCCACGTACTCGATGGCCATCGGTATGACACCGCTCTGGAGCAGCTTCGGCACCGTGTTTATGGCCTTGTGTCTGTCTTCAAACGAGACGACCAAAGTAGCTGTACCGGCGAACTTCGGATAGAGCCGCATGGTGGCCTTGGTGATGATACCGAGGATGCCCTCGGAATCGATGATCAGCTGCATGAGATCGAGTCCGGTGTTGTTCTTGAGCAACTTCCCACCCATCGTGGTGATCTCGCCGGTGGGCAGTACTACTTCGAGTCCCTTCACATACTGCCGCACAACACCGTATTTGACGGCCCGGGAACCGCCAGCGTTCGCGGCAATCATGCCGCCTACCTGGGCACCTTCATCTCCCGGGTGCGGAGGGAACAGCAGGTCGGCCTTGTCCACAGCCTCGAGCAGTTGCGCGAGCGTCACTCCTGCCTCGGCAACCACCATGAGGTTCTCGGTGTCGACTTCCTCGACCTTGTCGAATCGCTCCATCGAAATGACGATCCCGTCCAGGGTAGGCACGGCGCCGCACACTAGTCCCGTTCCAGCGCCTCTGGGGTACACAGGGGTCTTGTCACGGTTGGCCAGCTTGAGTATCTCCGAGATCTCCTGCGCCGTAGCTGGTTTGACCACCACCACATGGTCCGCGGGTTCGAGTCGCTGATCGGGAGTGGTCTCATCGTAGAGATATGTCTGCATCTGGTCGCGTTCAGTGATGACCCAATCTGCCCCCACAATCTTCTTCAGACCGTCAACATCGATCATCTGTCTTCTCACCTCCGTAATGCAATGCACTGGCTATGTTGTTCAACATGGCAACGGCAGTTACCTGATGGCGGAGTCCGGGCTGAGGATGCCGTTGGGGTCGAAGAGCCGCTTGATTCCACGCATCAGGTCCATGGACTTCGGGTCTATGCACATGTCCAGTTCTCCCAAACGTGTCTTGCCGATGCCGTGCTCGCCACTTATGACGCCGCCAAGTTCAATGGCCCTGGCGTAGATCTTTCGTTTTACCTCTGTGGACAGTCCCCGTTCCTTCAGTTCAAGCATGAGATGCGGATGGAAATTGCCGTCGCCCGCGTGTGCCACCATGGGAATCTTCGTCTGGTACTGGGTCGCGAGCTTGTCAACCTCGTCCATCATCTCCCCGACGGCAGCGGGTGGCACGGTCACATCCAGTATCTCGGCGAGTTGTGCCTTATACGTCATGCTCTCTTCACTGCGGATGTGGAGGATGTGGGCCTGTTCTTCGCGGCTCTCGGCTATGAGGGTGTCCACTGCGCCATTGGCCTCGCAGATGTCGGACACGTTCTGACACTGCTCGTACACGTCGTCGTCGTTGGTTCCGGTGATGATGACGATGAGATGGCACTTGCCCTTGGTTGCCGGCCAGTTCGTGCCGAGGTAGCGCGCGGTGTCCTCCATGAGATCCCTATCCACATACTCGATCGCCATGGGAATGACGCCAGCCTGCAGTATCCTGGGCACTGCGCGGATGGCGCTGCGGCGGTCTTCGAACGATACCACCAGCGTCGCCGGTCCGGCGAACTTGGGATACAACCGGAGCACGACCTGGGTGACAATCCCGAGGATGCCCTCGGAGTCGATCATCAGGTGCATGAGATCCAGCCCGGTGTTGTTCTTCAGCAGCTTTCCACCCATGGCAACGATCTCACCGGTGGGCAGTACGACACGCAGCCCCTTGACGTAGTTGCGGACCACTCCATACTTCACAGCGCGTGTTCCGCCGGCGTTACAGGCTACCAGGCCTCCAAGCTGCGCGCCTTCATCTCCGGGATGAGGTGGAAAGAGCAGGTCCTTGGCCTCAACTGCCTCGAGCAACTGCGCCAGCGTGACACCGGCCTCGGCAACGACCATCAGATTTTCTTTGTCGATCTCGATCACCTTGTCGAGCCGCTCGAGCGACACGATAACACCATCTCTTGTGGGGATTGAGCCCGCGCACACTCCAGTGCCTCCTCCACGAGGATAGACCGGGAACTTCAGTTCATTGGCAAGCCTCATGACCTGCGCAACTTCGTCCTCGTTGGCTGGCTTAACCACCACAACGTTGTCCGCGGGCTTCATTACCAGCCCGGTGTACGTCTCGTCGATGAGGTAGCTCGCCATCTGGTTGCGGTCGGTGACGACCCAGTCCTCACCCACGATAGCCTTGAGTCTGTCTACGTCAAACATCTGCAGGGTTCTCCTCTCCTGTATCCATAAGTCAGATAGTGGGGCCAATAGTATAGATGTTGGAGTTCACGCCGGACGAATCGTATCCGAGTATCTCCGCCTTCACCTGTTCGCCGGAGAAGACGCTGAGCACTTTGTCGAGCACGCGCGTGCCGGCTTCATCAAGCGACTCAGTACCTGCGACGATGCCACTCACGTCGAGGTCGATATACTCGCCGAGCATGCGGCAAGTCTTCTCGTTGCCGCATATCTTGATCACTGGCGCCAGGGAGAAGCCCTGGGGTGCCCCGATGCCGGTGGAGAACAACATGACCTGACATCCGGCCGAAGCGAGCCCAGTCAGGAACTCCATCTCGCGGCCTGGCGAATCCATGAAATACAGCCCGGGTACTGGCGGACGCTCACCGTAGCGGACAACGCCGTTGATGGGCAAGGTTCCAGATTTCACGATGGCGCCAAGCGACTTCTCCTCAATTGTGGTGAGCCCTCCGCGTATGTTGCCCTCTGTTGGTTGTCCTCCGCGCATGTCCACGCCCATGGCGTTGACTCTCGCCTCCATCGCGTCTACACAACCCATGAGCGCTGATGCCACAGCCTCGTTGTGGGCACGGCGCACCAGGATATGCTCGGCTCCGATGACCTCGGTGGTCTCGCCGAAGAGTACCGTCGCCCCCAGCTTGATGAGGCGGTCCACCGCGTTGCCGGTGGCCGTGTTCGACGCCAGTCCAGACGTGGTATCGGAGGCGCCGCACTTCACTCCTATGATCAAGTCAGATAGAGGTACGTTGCCGCGCCGCCCGGATTGTTGCTGCGCCAGTTTGCGGGCAGCGGCGATGCCCTTCTCCGTCGCCACCGTTATGCCGCCCATGGCCTGAACTCTCACCAGTTCGACGGGCTTGGCGGGCCGAACCGCGTTCACGATGTCTTCGGCAGTCACCGACTCGCAGCCAAGACTCACCAGTACCACTGCGGCGACATTGGGATTGAGACACACACCCGTCAGAACGTCGGTAACGGTTCTCACATCGGTGGGTAGTTGACAGCATCCCTGATGGTGCAGCATGGGGCGAGCGGACGGGACGGCCGCAGCGATTCTGCGGGCAACTTCGTTGACGCACCCGACCGAGGGTACGACAGCAATGTAGTCTCGGGCTCCAGCGGGCCCGACAGGTCTCAAGAAGCCTTCCATTGTCTCTCCTGTCTCTCCTTTCTGCGTGACCGTACGGTAGCCCTCAGGGGATCGCGGTTCCCGGGTTCAGGATACCGTTCGGATCGAACAGCTTCTTCAGCCCACGCATCAGTTCGAGGGATTTGGGATCGATGCACATCGAGACCTCGTCAAGCCTGCATTTGCCGACACCGTGTTCCGCCGTGATGGTGCCGCCCAGTCCGATTGCGGCCGTGTACAGGTCGTGCTTTACCGCCTTGAGTTGACCGCGATCGTGCAGTTCGAGAGGCAGATGAGGATGAAGGTTCCCGTCTCCGGCGTGACCGTAGGTGATGATCCTCGTGTTGTACTTCTTGCCGATCTCGTCGACCATATCGAGGAACACGGCTATCTGGGCAGGGGGGATGGCCATGTCGAGCACATCGGCCACCTGCGGCTTGAGGACGGGATACAGTTCACTACGGATCTTCAAGATGTCCGCCTGTTCTTCACGGGTTTCCGCCATGATCGTATCCACTGCCCCAAGGCTCTCGCAGATCTTGAGCACGTCCCCTGCCTGCTGATACACGTCATCATCGTTGCTTCCAGTGATGATGGCGATCAGGTGGGCGTTGCCCTTTGCCGCCGGCCAGTGCTTGCCCAGGTGTCTGGCCGAGATCTCTATGACGTCACGGTCGACGTACTCCAGCGCAAGCGGTATTACGCCAGTCTGGAGAATTCGTGGGACGGCTCTGATCGCGGCGTGGCGGTCATCGAAGGAGATGATGAGTGTCGCGGTGCCTGCAAACTTGGGGTAGAGCCGGAAGATGACCTTCGTGACGATGCCGAGGATGCCCTCGGAGTCGATCATCAGGTGCATCAGATCCAGTCCCGTGTTGTTCTTCAGCAGCTTCCCGCCCATCGTGATTATCTCACCGGTCGGCAGGACGACCTCGAGTCCCTTTACATACTGACGCACGACGCCGTACTTCACGGCGCGCGTTCCACCCGCGTTCATCACGACAAGACCGCCAAGTTGGGCTCCCTCATCCCCGGGGTGTGGCGGGAACGAGAGCCCCACAGCTTCCACTGCTTTGAGGAGCTTCTCCAGTGTGGCTCCGGCCTCGGCAACCGCCATGAGGTTGTCCGTATCAACCTCGATGATGCGGTCCAGCCGTTCAAGTGAGAGTACGATGCCCCCTGCCGTCGGCACCACGGCGCCAACGCAGCCCGTGCCTCCACCTCGTGCGACAACGGGAATCAAACGCTCATTCGCGAGGTGCAGAATGCGCGAGATCTCATCAGCGCTGGCCGGTTTCACGATGACCACGTCTGACGATGGGACCGGACAGACAGGCAGGGCAGTAACATCAACGAGGTACGAAGCCGCAAGACTGAGATCCGCCACCACCCAGTCCTCTCCCACGATGTTGCGCAGTTCCGCGAGCACTTCACTCTTCAACTCTCCTCCTTCGTGACGTGGCGATCATCTCCGTGTACGCCACGTCAGGCAGCAACCAGCCAGCAGCACCAGCGTCTGTGTCAGCACAATGGACAGGGAGCGGCCATCGCTGTGAACACTGGTGACTTACTCCTCCTGATTTCGACAGTGATGGATGTGGTGGATTGAGCAGGGGCGCCCCGGACAGCAACACGTGTCCGTGCCGAATGTACGAAGGTGGGCTGCCGCTGCATCGAACGGTGCCGGTATCGCTTGGCCGTAGAATCGCAGGCATGTCGCAGGTCCGCCTGATTTGTGCCATTGTACACGCCCCGGGCCCCGCGGAGTACCCCGGACGGAAACGAGACATCCGGCAGCTACTATCTTGACGCTCAGAATTGGTCGATGGTAATCTTCTTGGACTGGCCCTGCGCCACCGACGATGGAAGAAGAAACCAAGACCCGCCGCGTTTCCACCAGCGATGATATCGAGGTATCCACGTACCTTGGCATTGCCAGTTCGCTTCAGGCTGAGCAGCCGGAACCGAAGGAGGCGGCCCCCGTCTCCGGGCGTGAGACCATCATCATCCTTGATTTCGGCTCGCAGTACAGCATGCTGATCGCTCGCAGGATCCGCGAATGCCATGTGTACTGCGAGATTCTTCCCAGCGACACCCCCTGGGAGCGTATCGCCTCTCTTAATCCGAAAGGTTTCATCCTCTCGGGCGGTCCAGCGAGCGTGTACGAGCCCGGTGCTCCCCATGCGCCGACGTATGTGTACGAAAAGGGTCTACCCGTCCTGGGCATCTGTTACGGTATGCAGGCCATCGCGCACCAGTTGGGCGGAAAAGTGACGCCGGGAGTGAAACGCGAGTACGGCCACTCCGTCCTGCACATGGATATCGATGACTCGCCACTGTTTGAGGGGCTTCCTCCCTCTACGCCGGTGTGGATGAGTCATGGTGACGCGGTTACCGAGCTCCCACCGGGATTTCGGGCTCTGGCTTACACTGAGAACTCCCGCTTCGCCGTCATCGGGAACGACCAGAACATCTTCGGTCTCCAGTTTCATCCCGAGGTGACCCATACCCCTGAAGGCCGTCGCATCATCGCGAATTTCGCCTACCGCATCTGCGGCTGCAGCGGCAACTGGACGCCCGCGCAGTTCATCACGGAAAGCGTTGAGCGCATACGCGAGCAAGTCAAGGACGGCAAGGTGGTGTGTGCACTCTCGGGCGGCGTCGATTCCGCCGTGACCGCCACCCTGATTCACCGTGCGATCGGCGAGAATCTCGTCTGTTTCTTCATCAACAACGGCCTCTTGCGGAGAGAGGAGCCGGAGCGCGTGCTTCATACCTTCGCAAATAACCTCAAAGTACGAGTGGTGTACGTCGATGCCAGTGAGCGGTTCCTGCGGCGTTTGCGCGGTGTGATCGATCCCGAACAGAAGCGGCGTACCGTCGGCGAGGAGTTTATCCACATCTTCGAGGAGGAAGCCGCCGCGCTGGGAACGGTTGACTTTCTCGCGCAGGGCACGGTATACCCGGACGTCATCGAAAGCGCCAGTTCGGCCGAGAACAAGGCGACTGCGCGCATCAAGAGCCACCACAATGTCGGGGGGTTGCCCGCGACCATGCGGCTCAATCTCGTTGAACCGCTTCGTTACCTCTTCAAGGATGAAGTGCGTGAGGTGGGACTGGCGCTGGGTTTGCCCGAGGAGATGATCTGGCGACAGCCATTCCCCGGCCCCGGACTATCGATCCGGGTCATTGGCGAGGTCACCAAGGAGCGCCTGGATATCCTGCGTGCCGCCGACTGGATCGTGATGCAGGAAGTAAAGAAGGCGAATCTGTACGGTCAGTTGTGGCAGAGCTTCGCTGTTCTGACGGACGTGAGAAGTGTGGGTGTGATGGGTGACTTGAGGACGTATGGGTACCTGATTGCTGTTCGAGCAGTCACGAGCACAGACGCCATGACCGCCGACTGGGCGCGCTTGCCATATGAACTCCTCGACCGCATCGCCGACAGGATCGTCAACGAGGTTCCGCATGTGAACCGTGTTGTCTATGATGTCACCAGCAAACCCCCTGCAACGATCGAGTGGGAGTAGCCTGTCGTATACGGCACTTCCTTCTTCATGTCTTCAGTCCACCCCGGGCGGAAAGCGGTCGTTCCCGTTCCCAGAGAATTGAGAGGAGCACTATTCCGTGAGAGTTCTGGTGGTTGGCAGCGGAGGGCGCGAACACGCGCTGGTCTGGAAGCTCGCCCGGAGTGCGCGCGTGGGCCAGATGCTGGTTGCGCCCGGCAATGCCGGCACCGCGGCGATTGCTGAGAACGTGGCTGTCCCGGCGTCAGATGTGGCCGGTCTGTTGCGTCTGGCGGTTGAGAGGAAGATCGACTTCGTCGTGGTGGGTCCTGAAGTGCCGCTGTCGCTCGGGCTGGTAGACGCACTTGAGGAGGCCGGCATAGCTGCGTTTGGCCCTACGCGAGGCGCTGCGCGCCTGGAAGCGAGCAAGTCCTTTGCTCACCAGATCATGGCGGACTGTGGCGTCCCGTGCGCCGCATCACGCGTGTTCGAAGATGTGGCTGCCGCGCGTGCCTATCTTGAGACACTCGAGCCACCGTATGTGGTCAAGGCGGACGGACTCGCGGCCGGCAAAGGCGCCATCATCGCGGGAACGCTGGGTGAGGCTTTCAGCGCAGTGGACGACATGCTTGTGAAGCGCGTCTTCGGTGAGTCGGGTGACCGCGTCGTTATCGAACAGTACCTCAGTGGCAAGGAGGTCAGCCTCCTGGCCTTCACGGACGGTGTGCACGTTGCGCCGATGGTGCCTTCCTGCGACTACAAGAGGGCGTACGATGGCGACCAGGGACCGAACACCGGTGGCATGGGATGCTACAGCCCCCCTGGTTTCTTCGACGCGGATCTCGTGAGGCAGGCGACGGACACTGTCATGCTGCCCGTCGTTCGCGCCATGGCAGCGTCGGGATGCACCTACAAAGGCGTGCTCTATGCCGGCTTGATGGTGGATGGCGACAGCATTCGAGTTCTTGAGTTCAACGCGCGCTTTGGTGATCCTGAGACGCAAGTGATTCTGCCGCGACTGGATAGCGACCTGCTGGAGGTGCTGCTGTCCTGTCACGACGGTGCGCTCGAACCCTCGAGTCTCCACTGGAAGGTTGGGTGCTCGGTCGGTGTGGTAGTTGCATCAGGTGGCTATCCGGGGCACTATGAGAAAGGACGTGTTATCGGTGGCTTGCACGATGTCGATCCCGCCGTTGCCGTATTCCATGCCGGAACCAGGCTTGATGATGCGGGCCGAGTTGTAACCGATGGCGGCCGCGTGCTGAATGTCGTGGCCACGGGACTAACGATGGCCGATGCGCGCGAAAGAGCCTATGACGGCGTCGCGCGTCTTCACTTCGATGGAATGATGTATCGAACGGATATAGCACTGAGGGAGGTGCTGTAGATGAATCCGCTTGTGGGCATACTGATCGGCAGCGAAAGCGACCGGGATCTGATCGCCCCTGCCCTGCAGGTGCTGTCCGACTTTGACGTTCCGCACGAGATGACTGTTATGTCAGCTCATCGCAATGCCGAGAGAGTGCGCTCTTACGCGTTGTCGGCCGAAGAACGCGGATTGAGGATCCTGATCGCCGCAGCCGGTTATGCTGCTCACCTGCCGGGCGTGCTGGCGAGCTGGAGCATGCTTCCCGTTATCGGCGTGCCGCTGCCCACCAGCGAGCTGAAGGGTGTCGATTCGCTTCTCTCCATCGTGCAGATGCCTGGCGGCATTCCGGTGGCCTGCGTCGGCATCGGAAAGAGTGGGGCGAAGAACGCCGCCCTGGCCGCCGTGCAGATGCTCGCGCTTCATGATGAGCGTCTTCGGCTCGCCTACCGGGAGTACCGCATGAAGCTGGCTGGTCAATGAGGTTCCTATGATTGAACGCTATTCGCTTCCCAGGATGAAGAAGGTTTGGACCGATGAGCGCAAGTTCGCGCTCTGGCTCCAGGTCGAAGTCGCCGTTTGCGAAGCATGGTCCGAGTTGGGACAGATACCGCCTGCTGACATGGCGAAGATACGTGGGGCGCGGTGCGACCTCGATAGATTCGCCGAAATACTCCAGGTCACTCACCATGATGTGACAGCGTTTCTTGCCGCGGTGGCTGAGAGCCTTGGGCCGGAGTCCCGGTTCATACACCTCGGTCTCACCTCCTCGGATGTGATGGATACGGCTCTCGGTCTTCAGCTTAAGGAGGCGGGCGCCATTCTGCGCGAGGACGTCGACAGCCTGATTCAAGTGCTCACATCACGCGCTATCGAACACAAGCACACTTTGATGATGGGGCGTACGCACGGTGTGCACGCTGAACCGATGACATTCGGCTTGAAACTCGCCTTGTGGGTCAAGGAGATGCAGCGCAATGCGGCCAGACTGGCGAAGGCGGTTGAGGGAGTGTCTGTGGGGAAGATCTCGGGCGCCGTGGGCACTCACGCGACCGTGCCGCTTGAGGTTGAAGAGAAGGCGTGCCAGAGATTGGGTCTGGGATGGGCCGAGGTCTCCAATCAGGTGGTCCAGCGTGACCGCCACGCTGACTTTCTCACTACTCTCGCCCTGATTGCGGGGTCGCTGGACAAGTTCGCCACCGAGGTCCGTGCACTGCAGAAGACCGAGGTTCGCGAGTTGGAGGAGCCCTTTCAGGCTGGGCAGACCGGTTCGTCGGCCATGCCTCACAAGAGGAATCCTGAGTTGTGTGAACGTGTCAGTGGACTGGCTCGGCTCATTCGCGCCAATGCCCTGGCGTCGTTGGAGAACATGGCCTTGTGGCATGAGCGTGATATCAGCCACTCCTCGGTGGAGCGCATCATCCTTCCCGATTCCTGCCTTGCGCTGGACTACATCCTCACTATCTTCACGTCGGTTGTGGCAGGAATGCGGGTCGACGTTGAGCGTATGCGGCAGAACGTCGAACTGACTCATGGCCTCGTGTTCTCCCAGCGCGCTCTCCTGGCCCTCATCGGCAAGGGGCTGTCACGCCAGGATGCGTACAAGGTAGTACAGACCTGTGCGATGACTGCATGGCAGTCTGGCACCTCCTTCCGAGATCTGCTCGAGGCCGATCCACGCGTGCAGTCGTTGCTGAGCCGCAACGAGTTGGCCGATATCTTTGACTACGCGCGGTTCCTCGGAGAGATCGACCGGATCTTCCTCCGCGCGGGACTTTCGGGCGATGCAGGTGTCATAGACAACGGGGCTCAAACACTTGCGCCGAGATCATACTAGGGGGTTCTGCGATGGCAGTAGTGACTGAGACAAGTCTTCCACTCCCTCTCTTCCAGCGGGGCAAGGTGAGGGATGTCTACGACCTTGGCGATGAGTTGCTCATCGTCTCGAC
Source organism: Dehalococcoidia bacterium (assembly GCA_040766535.1). Classification (GTDB taxonomy): domain Bacteria; phylum Chloroflexota; class Dehalococcoidia; order GIF9; family AB-539-J10; genus SKVJ01. Next base: position 66,178 of record JAXGQG010000008.1, read on the forward strand.
GGATCGAATCTCGGTGTTCGATGTTGTCACGCCGTCCGGTGTCCCTGACAAGGGCCGCATACTGAATCAGATGTCCGCGTTCTGGTTCCGTCAAACGGCTGGCATCATCGATAACCACCTGGTGGAAGTCGTCAACGACGCGGCCTCGCTGGAGCGGCTCACCGAGCGGGCGGGACTCAACGGGGGCCTGCCGGACTACCTCATTGGCCGTTCTATGATTGCCAGGAAAGCTAACCGCATCTCCGTTGAGTGCGTAGTACGAGGCTACCTCTCGGGGTCAGCATGGGCTGAGTACCGCGAGCAGGGGACTATACAGGGCCATCCCATGCCTGCCGGCCTTCGCGAGAGCGAGCAACTACCCGTTCCACTGTTCACACCCACCACCAAGAGCGAGTCCGAGCACGACCGTCCGTTGACCGATGCGGACATCGCCGCCATGGGGATTGCGGACACGATGCCCGCGCTTGAGAACGCCACGATGGCTCTCTACGCTCATGCCTCTGCCTATGCGAGACAGCGAGGGCTCATCATCGCGGACACGAAGTTCGAATTTGGGTGGTTCAATGGCATCCTCATATTGATCGACGAGGCCTTGACGCCGGACTCGAGCCGTTTCTGGGCGGTGGAGGGCTACACTCCCGGCAAGTCTCAGCCGAGCTTCGATAAACAGCCCGTGAGAGACTGGCTGAAAGGCACCGGGTGGGACGATACCAAACCAATACCGCCATTGCCCGCGGACGTGATCTCACAGACAACGAAGCGGTATGCCACCGTCTTCGAGTGGCTCACCAGGTAGTTGTACACAGAAGACAGCGTTTCTGGCCGATCACTGGGCGCCGACTAGTACGACTTGTACCAGCCTTCCGCGATGGCTGGTGCGCTCACCTTCCTGTACCATGGCGTCCCGTACGCGTTCGCGACCGCCATGAGTATCCCGAGACGGTCAACCACCGTCGTCTGGAAGAATTCTTGCCTTGCCTCGCGTGAAGTGATGGATGTTGCCTCCCGCCACAGCGCGCGCCCCGCGAGGAACCCGGACGCACCAGCCTTGCAGGCGATTTCCACCTGCCGAACAAACAGACCGAAATCAACGCCGCCGCTCAGGATGATCCAAGGCACCATGCTGGCGTCATTTAAGCGTTTGCAGTTGTCGAGCATCACCGCCGCGTCTTTCTCCTTCTTGGCGTCGGCGGGAAACTCAGCCTTGAGGACGTCGATTCCCAGGGGTGTCAATTGGGCAGCCGTCTTGACGACGATCTCAGGCTTGAGAGCCGAGTAGCGGCCAGCCGTCCCTTCGTCGCCCATGGCGTAGCCGACCGGTTCCACGATGAAGGCCAGGTCTTGTTCCTCACAACGCGCGGAGAGTTCCTCAACGAGCGCTCGTTGACGCGCCGCCACGTCGTTGTCGGGTCTGTAGTACAGCAGCAGCTTGGCGCCATCTGCCCCCATACGTCGTATCTTACTTGCGTTCCACCCTTCGAGTGACCGGCTGACCCGGGACTCTCCCGTGCCCTCATAGCCCGTTTCCTCGAGAGATACCAGCAGTCCGGTGCCGCCCGCGAGGACGTCGGCCGCTATGCCCTGCGCAGCCCCGTAGACGGGATCGAGCAGGATGGCGCTGCAGTGCGGCGAGAGAGCACCGCAGACATCAAACTTGAAATCAACCATGTCCTGGTACGAAGGCTCCGCACCGGTACCTTCTTTCAGCATCTTGGCGAGCGACCCCCGATGATCCAGCGCGCACATACAGATGCTTCCCCGTTTGTCTGCGAGACGCTGTACACCACGATACTTTCCGATTGTCATCTTCTTCATTCTGTCACCTCGCAAGCATCTTCATTAGATAGAGCAGTTCTGTATCCAGGTCCTTCACATCGCTCCACGTACGTTCGAATGGGGTTTCCACCACGCGGCCACAGACAAGGCCCACCATCACTCCAGTCCGGCCCTCGAGCAGCGAAAGGACTGCCCCGGCGCCCAGCTTTGTGGCCAGCAGCCTGTCCTGCGCCGTCGGCGCGCCACCTCGCTGCGTGTGCCCCAGGACGCAGACCCGGTAGTCCATCACCAGCCGGCGCCCCAGCTTCTCCGCAACCTCGAACGCATGCCCCGCATCGTCGCCCTCGGCTACCACGACTATGCTCGCCTTCTTCCCGGCGGCCAGACGAGCCGTGATGCTCTGCGCCAGGGCGTCAAGATCGGTCGGCACTTCGGGTACCAGCACATCCTCCGCGCCGGCAGCGACGCCAGCGCTCAAAGCGATGAAACCCCGTGTCCGGCCCATGACTTCCACAAAGAACAGCCGTTCGTGTGCCTCAGCAGTGTCGCGCAGCCGGTCGATGGCCTCGATCGCGGTATTGACCGCCGTGTCGAAGCCGATCGTGGCATCGGTGCCGAACAGGTCGTTGTCGATGGTCCCAGGGACACCAACTACGAGGACCTTGGTCAAGCCTGCCAGAGCCTGAGCACCACGAAAGGTGCCATCCCCTCCGATTGCGACAAGTCCATCGATGCCGAGTATTTCGAGATTGGCCGCCGCCTTCTGCAGGCCGGCCGCGGTCTTCATCTCTTCGCACCGGGCAGTGCCCAGCATCGTTCCACCCCTGTGGATGATATTCGCAACCGACCTGGGCCCGAGTTCGTCGGTCTCCATGTCCAGCAACCCGGCATAGCCGCGCCGTATGCCAACGACCTGAAGGCCGTTCGCGGCGGCACAACGCACCACCGCACGAATGGCGGCATTCATTCCCGGTCCATCGCCGCCGCTCGTGAGGACACCGATACGATTAAGCATTCCGTTCACCTCGCATACAGCCTACCACATCGCGATCGCTGTTCTGAAGTCGTGGACAAGCTGAACGGAACTGCCGCGGGGCAAGATCCGCAGGCCCGAGGAAAGAACGGGGTGCGGGACTCAGTGTTCGAGCACGTTCTTGGTGCTGGGAATCGCACCCTGGCGCCGGGGATCGAGCGCACAGGCAGCATCCAGGGCTCGGCCGAGTCCCTTGAAGAGCGACTCCGCCTTATGATGATCGTTCACGCCGGCGTCAATACGTCCGTGTAGCGTGAGGCGGCCCTCAGCCGCGAAGGTCTGAAAGAAGTGGCGAACAAGGTCGCTCTCGAGATCGCCAATCATCGATGCACTGAATGGGGCCGACACTACTGCGAGCCCTCGTCCACTTATGTCAATCGCCACGGTGGAGACGGCTTCGTCCATGGGAACAACCGCATGACCCATCCGCACGATGCCCTTCTTTTCGCCGAGCGCCTCGTTGAGCGCCCTGCCCAGGCAGATGGCAACGTCCTCGACAACGTGGTGCTGATCGTCGCCGGAAGCCGTCACCGCCAGATCCAGCAGGCCGTGCCGCGCGACCTGGCTGAGGAAATGGTCGAACATCCTCACGCCGGTGTGTATGTCAGCTGCTCCGGCCCCATCGATTGTCAGGCGAACATGCACGTTGGTCTCAGCTGTCTCGCGGCCTATCTGTGCGCTTCTACAACTCACTCCACACCTCCTCGATGGCTTCCAGCAGCGCATCCGTGTCCGCGGGCAGTCCAGCACTGATGCGCAGACAATCCCTGAGTCCTTCGCTCTCGTAGAATCGGACCAGTATTCCCCGTTGACGCAGTCCGTCCCGCAGCCTGCGAGCGGTAGTCATGTCTCGACGATTCGTCTTCTCATCCACGCGGCAGAGGACGAAATTCGCTTGCGATGTCTGAGGGTGCAGCCACGATTTCTCCGCCAGCCTGGAACACATGCGGTCGCGTTCCGACCTCAAGCGTGCCACATTCTGCAACAGATACTCGGCGTCGTTCAGCGAAGCGATGGCGGCCGCTTCTCCCGCAACGTTCACGTTGTATGGCTGCTTGATGGTCAGCAGGTGTCCGGCGATCTTCTCGTGACAGAGGCAGTAGCCGACACGTAGTCCGGCCAATCCCGCCCATTTGCTGAACGTACGCAGAACGATGAGATTGGGATGGTCAGGAAGCATCGGAGCGACGCTGTCTGATGCGAACTCGAAATACGCCTCATCCACCACTACCACCACACCGAGTGCCAGCAGTCGCCTCACTTCCTGTTCAGTGACGAGGTTGCCTGTGGGGTTGTTCGGGGAAGCGATGAACACCACCTTGGTTTTGGGAGTCACCGCGCGGCATAGCCCGTCGATGTCCAGAGAGAAGTCGGTCCGTCGAGGTACATCGATCAGGCGGCCCGCTGCGATAGTGACAAGGAACGGATACATCCCGAACGTCGGCGGAGCGTTCAACACCTCATCCCCTTCACGAACGAAGAGGCGCAGCGAGAGGTCTATCAGTTCATCGCTGCCGTTTGCGGCGACGATGTTCTCCGGAGGCACGCCGGTATAGTGGGAGAGCGCCTCGCGCAGGTTCCGCTGCAACGGATCCGGATAGATGTGATAGTAGGGAAAGCGTGCAAGCACCTCGCGGGCCTTTGGCGAGGAGAGATAGGGGTTCTCGTTCCCGTCCAGCTTTACGATGCGCCTGCCGATCTCCTTCTCGAGCACGTCGATGGGTTCGACAGGATCATAGCCCCGCATGCTGGTGAGGCCGGGGCGGGCGAGTGCTTCGACTTGTTCTACGTTCAATGACCACCTCGTAGGCGCCGCCGCGTCACGGAGCGCGCCGGAGCCGCCGTTCCACTGCTCTCGCGTGTGCCTCGAGCCCTTCGGCTCTCGCAATCGTGATAGCAGCAGGCCCGAGGCGAGACATTGTAGCACTGCTGAGTTGGGCGATACTCGAATACTTGACGAAGTCTTCGATGCTGAGAACCGATGAGAACCTGGCGCTTCCTCCCGTGGGCAACACATGACTGGGGCCGTCTATGTAGTCGCCCATGACTACCGGGGACTCTCCACCAAGACAGATACATCCCGCATTACGGATACCCGGCAAGTACCGCCGGGGTTCGTCAACCAGTATCTCGAGATGCTCTGGGGCGAATCGGTTACAGATATCCACGGCATCATCGATGCTGTCTACGACGGCGACGACGGCACGGCTGATTGCCTCCTGTAGCGGGGGCGGGTCACCGAGTTCCTTCATCTGCGTCATCACCTCACGCTCCACCCCATCCGCCAGAGCTGACGACACAGTGACAAGCGCCACAACGGCCTCCGGATCGTGCTCCGCCTGGGCCAGCATATCGGCGGCACAGTAGGACGGCGAAGCGGTCTCATCCGAGATGATGAGTACCTCGCTGGGGCCGGCGAGGCTGTCGATAGCCACTGAGCCAAATACCTTCTTCTTGGCAAGGGTCACGAATATGTTTCCCGGCCCACAGATCTTGTCCACTCGCGGAACAGATTGCGTGCCGTACGCCAGAGCTGCGACAGCTTGCGCACCTCCCATGGCAAAGACCCGATCCACACCTGCAATGAAACAGGCAGCCAGCGTCGCCGGAGCAACCTTGCCCTGCGCATTAGGAGGTGTAGCCACTACCACCTCCGCCACACCGGCCACCCGTGCGGGTATGGCTGACATCAACACGGATGAAGGATACGAGTACCTGCCACCCGGGACATAGAGTCCGACGCGTTGCAGCGGCAACACAAGGCGCCCCAGTTCGCTATCGACGAATCGGGCACCGGTTGCGACCTTACACGCCTGGTGAAAAGCTCTGATGCGGTCAGCAGCCGCCCTAAGTGCAGACACAAGCTCTGGTTCGACGTGGTCGCACGCTGCGGCGAAATCCTCGTCCGGGACTTCGAGGCTGGCGACGGCGACGCCGGTGACACGCTGTGTGTGGTATGCGATGGCCTCGTCGCCGCGCAACCGCACGTCCTCGATGATGCGGTCGACGACAGCCGAAGGGGTCAGCGGCTCTCCATAGGCACGGCGAATGCTCTCGAGCAGCGACGGTCGGCCTTCGAGCGATGCCAGCGGGTCCTCGCGTTCTAGCAGTCGCGCTGCCTCGATGCGTCCGAAAGCCCGTCTCATTGCACCGCTCCAGAGAGCTGTTGCGTAAGCAGGTCGATCATCTCGCGTTTTGCGGGGTCTTCGAGACTGGCAGTGTTGGCGATGAGGCAGGCGCTGGACCGAAGGATCACCTCGATAATCTTGAGTCCGTTGTCCGCCAGCGTCTTTCCGGTCTGTGTATTGTCAACCAGCAGATCAGCATCGTCCGGCAGGAACGCCTCGCTTGCGCCCCAGGTGGGCATGACCCGGTAGGAGCGTATGTGATTGTCGCGCAGATACTTGTCGGCGATGTTGGTGTACTCGGAGGCCACGCGCAACGACCGCATGCCACCTTTCCCCATGTACTGCCGCAGTTCCTCGGTGGTCTCCACGGGGATGTTCTGGCTCAGGGCTGCGACAACGCGGACCTTACCGAATCCGAGGTCAACGAGCTCTCTCACCGGACTGCCCGGGAAGGCAACGCGGTGTTCGGTGAGCCAATCCTGACCGGTGATGGCCACGTCAAAGTGACCGCTGGCCACCTGCAACGGCATGTCCTGGGGCCGTATCACTTTGATTGAAAGCCATTCATGTTCCGCCAGCAACCGGCGCTCCGTCGTGCGGCCGGCATAACCCGACACGACCACCTGCGCCCGTTCCAGCAGTTCGACCGTAGGAGTCTTCTGGTGTCCATCCGGGAGAGCAAGCTTGACGGGACGTCCCTGCCAGCGAGTCAGCAGCTCGCTCGGAGCCCGTTGCTTGCCCTCGTCGTGAACCTGAGCGCTGCCCGCCACTGTGCCACGAATACGGGCATCGAGTAATCCAAAGATGTGGCTCATGTCCTTCCGCGCCAGTGAAGACGCGTTGGCGACAATGACGGCGTCGACGTCGAACAGTCTTGCCACTGGCAACAGACCCTGGGAAACGACATCCTGCTCGTTCCGCGCCCACATCACTACCACGTCGGCCGACTCTGGTGGATACGCCTCCGCCGCGCCCCAGACCGGAAAGACCTGGAATCTTCGCAGCCTCAGCTGAGCGGCAAGCCTGGTAGCCACGCTTGGGTATTCGGAGGCGATGCGTATCGTCCGGTCGACAGAGGTGACCGCCTGAAGAGAGGTCAGACTCGAGTGCACACTGGTGGCGACATAGACTGCGCCCTCGCGATAGTCGAGGCAGGCCACCTCCACGAGTGCGGACGCCGGATAGCGGGCCTGCATCTCGCGCACCCAGTCGCGGCCGCAGATACCGAGATCGTAATTCCCAACAGATACGTGAACGGAGATGTCTTTCTCTTGCAGTACCTTGGCCGCGACTGAGGGAAGCCGAGACGAGGCCACGCGATACTGCCTGGAGTGGGGGTTGTAGTCCTGCATGCCGAAGCCGCAGGCCTCCAGCATATCAGCAGTGGGACTGTGGAACCTGCCCTTGGGAAGGGCTATTCGGATTGAATCTGAGTTGGTCGCCTGCACCATACCTCACTATGCCAGCGTGTGCTTGATGGCCTCAGCGAGTGAGCAGGCCTTCTGTGACCGGGTTTCCGAATCGGTGAGAAGAACCGTATCCACGGACTCAGGCTTCACGCGGAGTATCCACCGGAACTGGCCGGTGAACTCGGCGCCCCGACGGATGGCCACCACGGCGCGTCCACCCGCCGCACGCAGCTCGCGCGCCGCCTCCAGCGTGCGGCACAGAGAGGACGGGGAGGCGTCATCGCACACAATCACCACGCCTCGCGTCGATTGCTGCGGCGCGGCCAGGAGTCCGATGAGCTGATCCATGTAGAGAGCGAAACCGCAGGCGGATGTGTGTGGCCCGCCCATGAGGGGTATCAGGTCGTCGTATCTGCCACCACCCCCGACCTTGTCGCCCGCCGCACTCACCAACTGAAAACAGAGCCCGGTATAGTACTCAAACGTTCGAACCGCAGTGATGTCGATCTCATACTTGTACTCGAGGTCGTCCAGCACAGTGGTCACTTCTATGAACTCGTCCAGGGCAGAATGAAACTCGGGACGGGCACCGGACGCCAATGACTTAACATTCGCAAGGTAGCCCGCCGAATTGCCCTGCAGGTGAAGCAGCAGCGACAGGTAGCGTTTGGTTTCAGCCATGCTGTCCACGGACTGGCACACCGCCTGCCAATCGCCTTCAAGCACCGACTCCACCAGGCGTTGCTTGGCCGAGGACTCAAGGTCGAGTTCTTCGATCATCGCCTTGAGCAGCCCGGCATGACAGATCTGGAAGCGGATACCACTCAGTCCCAGCCTGGCGATGACGTCCTGCGCCAGTTGCACCATCTCGACATCGGCCACTACTGCGGCGCCACCGATGAACTCCGCGCCACACTGCCAGCGTTCGCGCTGTTTGCTGCCAGTTTCCTCGAAGACGAAGCTGTTGGTGACATAGAACAGGCGGGACGGGACGCGGGGCGAAAGGTTCTCCACATAGAGCCGGGCGACAGGGATTGTGCTGTCAGGCCTGAGCACTACGCGCTCGCCGGTCCAACCGTCCCAGTCAAGGAACGAGTACACTCGGCCAACCATCGCCGGGGTGAGCGTGCCGAGCGCGGTGAACAGCTGGAGATATTCGATAGTCGGCGGTTTGACTTCCTCGTAGCCATACGCAGTACACCCTTCTCGGAAGGCATCCTCGATGCGGCGGAACCGTACCATGTCCGCAGGAAGCCAATCCCGCATTCCGCGGCATTTCTGGTGTGTCAGCGGCGATTGTGTGCTCATAGTGGAATCGTCCCATTGTACACGATTGCAGCTTTGGTCGGCAATCGCGCGCCACCACACAGCCCCGGCGCATGCGTGATCTCGTCCAGACAGATGGGTGACACATGAGACATGCGACATTACTATGGGCATGCCATGAATGTGTATGAGGTTCTGCCACGTTGCCGGCGTCTGGAGAGGTTGACTGATCTATCGAAGGAGGCGGGACGACGACTCAAGTGGTTCGACTACTACTACTCGCATAGTGAGAATGCGAGGCTGACCTGCCGCCATTTCGACATCTCACCACAGACGTTCTATCGCTGGAAGAAGCGGTACTCGGGGAAAT
>JAXGQG010000009.1:0-71414 GCA_040766535.1 Dehalococcoidia bacterium
TACTGCAGGATGCGGAACTTCTCCCAGTACACCGGCGAGTGCAGCCCCGAGGTGAGCAGGAAATGCCCCTCGCGCAGCACGCCGGCCTTGCGGAACAGGGCCTCGACGTCCACGTTAGCTGACTCTGGCGACTTCGGAGCAGGCTGCATCTCACACCCCCGCGCTAGTCATAGTCGAAATGATCGATGATGGACCACCGGGACGGCGGCCAGTAGGTAAGCCGCGCCTTGCCGATGAGGTTGTCCTCCGGCACCGTCCAGCCGTTGTGGGAGTCGTTCGCGCTGTTGCGGTTGTCTCCCAATACGAAATACTCTCCCGCGGGGATGACCCACGGCCCCAGCGTGTACCGGGGCTGCGCATTCAGGTAGTCCTCCTCAAGAGGCACACCGTTCACGAAGACGTAGCCGTCATGCACCTCGATGGTGTCGCCCGGAAGCCCGATGACGCGCTTGATGAAGGGGTACTCTGAATTGAGCGACTCCGGAGGGTCGAACACGATGGTATCCCCTCTCCTCGGGTCGCCAACGTGATAGGCCAGCTTGCCGACGATGATCCAGTCGCCATCCTGGATGTTCGGCAGCATGCAGGAATACTGCACCTCATAGCCCTGGACGGTTGCCTTCATGGGCAGGAATATGGCCAGGGCGATGAGAGCGGTGATGGCTACTTCGCGGAGGATTCTCACAACAGTCTGAGATTCTAGCATAAACCCCGTGGTGCGCCCCCGCGTTATGCAGTTAGTAGTCGCCGTCCTGGACCGCACACCGGATGCTGCTACCGGCGAATGTTGCGAGAGTCGACGGCTATTCACCTCCTGCTTGAGCGCCCCGCCTCACCGCGGGGCGTTCGAGTGTACGGCACACGTGGCTTGTAACCGGCGATATACGAGTGCTAGAATTGCCCCGTCCCGGGCCGCTAGCTCAATTGGTAGAGCAGCTGACTCTTAATCAGCAGGTTCAGGGTTCGATCCCCTGGCGGCTCAGATCCCTCCTCATCCAGCCCCAGCCAATCTCGGTCTCTTTCCCACCACATCCTCTCCGCGGTCATTGCGGACGGGACCATCGTCGCCTATAATCTGTGCACGTTCAGGTCACGTTCAACATGACGCATCCAGCGCCCATCCCGCCACGGTACGACCGGCTCATCGCATCGGCTGTCATCATCGCTTCGATGGCCGCGGCCCTGGCCATCCGCATTCTCTGGCCGTACGATACCGTCTTCGTGGACGGTAACGTCTGGTTCCGCGAGATGGATTCGTGGTACCGCATGCGCCTGGTCGACAACTTCCTGCAGAACTTCCCGCTTGTCACGGCGTTCGATCCGTACAGCAACTTTCCGCACGGCATCCGGGCCGCCTTCCACCCGCTCACATCGTGGCTCATCGGCGTTCCGGCCCTCATCCTCGGTGGCGGCAACCCATCGCCGGAGCTTATCGACAAGTGCGGGGCGTACTTCCCGCCGATACTCGGCGCGCTCACCGTCATCCCGGTCTACTTCATAGGGCGGCTCCTGCACGGCCGGCTGGCCGGAGCCGTGGCGGCCATCCTCATCGCCGTTCTGCCGGGAGAGTTCCTCTCCCGTTCACTGCTCGGATTCACTGACCATCACGTGACGGAGGCGTTCTTCTCCGCGGTCGCCCTGCTGCTGTTCATGAAGGCGCTGAGGGAGGCGGCCAAGGCCGAGGTGGTGGTGCGGCGTCCCTCGGACCTCGCCAATCCCGCCTACCGGCGTGTGGTCCTGTTCGCCGTGTTTGCCGGGATAGCGCTCGGCCTGTACCTGCTGGCGTGGCGTGGCGGCGTGTTCGTGCTGGCGGTCCTGGTGCTGTATACGGTGATCCGGAGCCTGATGGACTACGAGGCCGAGCGCGCCGGCGACGACATGGTCCTGGTGTTCGGCATCGCGGAGTCATCGCTGTGGTGATAGCCTCGCCGACCATCGCGCCACACTCCATGTCCGCCCTGTACGTTATCGCCATGGTCTCGGTGGCGGCGTTTCCGCTCATCCTCAGGCTTCTCTCCCGCCAGGGCCACCGTCTGAAGCTGTCCCCGCCGAAGTACGTGTTCGGACTCTTCGGCTGCACTGGTACTCGCGTTCATCGCCATGCTCCTGGTGTCCCCCAACGGCGGGGTATGTGCGCGGCGCGCTGGATTTCATGGTGCCCTCCGGGGCGCACCTGTCCATCATGGAGATGCATCCCCTGTTGTTGCCCGGCGGCGATTTCTCGCTCTGGGTGGCGTGGACCAACTACAGCACGGCACTGGCGGCCGCCATCATCGCTATCGTCGTTCTGCTCAGAAGCAGGAACGCGCCGAAGGGCCACGATGTGACGCTGTTCATCGTGTGGAGCATCACCATGTTCGTGGCGACGCTGCTGCAGCGCAGATTCGGCTACTACTTCGCCGTCGACGTAGCGGTGCTGTGCGGCTTCCTGGTGGGCTGGCTGGGAGACCGGGTGGGCATCGAGAAACAGTTCCCCGTGTTGCGGCAGCATGCCGCGGTGCCGGCAAAGGCGAAAGGCAAGTCGGCAACCAGGGCGCTGCAGACCCACCGGTCGGAGCAACGCGCAGCCGTACTGAAGCTGGTGGTATTCGCAGCCGCCGTTGCCGGCCTGCTCATCGTGCCGTGCGTGGATATGGCCAAGAATTTCGCCACGGAACCCGGCCTGATGACCAAAGGATGGTATGAGACGCTGGGGTGGTTGCGAAGCAACACTCCCGAGCCGCTCGATGCCGATGCGTACTACGGACTCTACGACGAGCCCGCAGACTGGCAGCCGTTCGACTACCCCGACTCCGCGTACGGCGTGATGGCGTGGTGGGACTACGGACACTGGATCACCCGCCTCAGTCACCGCATCCCGGTTGCGAACCCGTTCCAGCAAGGGGCGCGGACTGCCAGCCGCTTCTTCACCGCACAAGCGGAATCTGACGGCGCGGCACTGCTGGAAGAGAACGGCTGCGACTACGTGGTCGTGGACAGCAAGACGGCAGTGCGCACGTTCAATGGCGTGGCCAGTTGGGCCGGTCAGCGGGAAACCGACTACTATGACGTCTACCTGCAGCGAGATGCCTCGGGCACGTGGCAGCCCATCATGCTCTTCTACCCCGAGTACTACCAGACCATGCTGGTCCGGCTGTACAACTTCGGTGGCGAGTCGTTTGCACCGGAGGAGTACACGGTGATTCGCCGTGACCCCACCCCCTCCGGCAACGCGATCAAGAACCAGGTCGCCGATGTCCGCCGTTTCGCCACGCATGAGGAAGCACTGGCGTTCATCGCGCAGGCCTCGGATGCCGACTGGCGGCTTGTGGGCACCAATCCGTTCAAGTCCGCCGTTCCCCTCGAGGCGTTGCAGGGCTTCGCCGTTGCGTACGAATCGGAGGCGCAGTCATTCGTGGAGGCGAACCTCCTTCCCGAGGTTCGCGTCTTTCGGTTCACCGGATAGCATGTGTACCACGTTGGCGGTTCGGTTGCTCCAGACGACGCCCGCCGGAGACGTGCCGCTCCTCCAGATGACGAGGGCCGCAGATGCCTGATGTACGCCGGCCTCAAGCGCTCCTGGCCTATGCGCGCGGCATGCTGCGCCAATCGCTGTACACCAACGCGATGCATCTGATACTCGCCCAGGCCGTCATGGCCGGACTGGGCTTCTTCTTCTGGGTCATCATCGCCCGCTACTACACGGAAGCTGAGGTGGGCTACAGCTCAGCCATTCTGTCAGCCATATCCCTGATGGCGTTCATCGGACACATGGGACTGGATTCCTTCCTGGTCCGGTTCATGTCCGGCTCGGAACACCAGGACAGGTTGGTGAACACCTGCCTCACCTATGCCGCACTGGCGACCGCGGCCGCCGCCCTCGTCGCCGCTTCGAGTTTCCCCCTGTTGTCTCCCCGGCTGGCATTCGTGTCCAGACAGCCCGTGTTCTTCGCCGCATTCGTCTGCTTCTCAGTGGTGAGCACCCTCTCCGGCATATGCGGTTCCAGCTTCATCGCCGGACGGCAGGCCCGCTACCTCCTGCTCAAGGACGTGGTCTACAGCGGAACGAAGCTGTTCCTCCCACTCCTGTTCGTTCAGCACTTCCACGCCTTCGGCGTGGTGGCAAGCTGGGGGTTGGCATCCGCGCTGGCGCTGTGCGCGTCGCTGCTGCTGTTCATGCCGCGGGTCATCCCCGGTTACGTTCCCCGGCCCACGTTTGGTGCGCGGCTGGTGCGCCGAGCGTGGGGCTTCTCGGGGATGAGCTATCTCATCAGCCTGATCGCGGCGACTCCGCGTTATGTCATGCCGCTGCTCGTCATCAATCTGCTGGGACCGGAGGAGAACGCCTACTTCTACGTGGCCTGGGCCATGTCCGCACTCCTGTTCTCCATCCCCACCTCCCTGGGACAGTCCCTGTTTGCCGAGGGTTCGCACGACCGCCGCAAGCTCTCCAGGGATATCAGACGAGCGACGCTGTTCAGCATGGCGCTGCTCCTCCCGGCCATCGTGGTGCTATGGCTGCTCGGGGACGTGGTCCTGCTGGCCTTTGGCGGAAGCTACTCCGTGCGCTCAGTGGAATTGCTCAAGATACTGGCGCTGGCCAGCCTGCCGATGACGTTCGAGCGAGTCTACTTCACAGTACTGAGAATCGGCGGCCGCCTGCGCGAGCTGATCGTGTGGCGCAGCGTGCTCTCGGTGACTCTGCTCGTGGCCTGCGTGACTACGGTCCCCATCCTCGGGCTCGAGGCGATCGGCTGGGTCTGGTTCGGCGTTCACAGCGTCGCCGCGGTGGCGATGCTGCTGCTCCGCTCAGAGCTGTGGCTGGGACGCTGACGCCCGCGGCGGCGTTCACGCGTGCGCGTCCGGGGTACGGTCGGCGAGACAGACCAGGCGTTCCCGCCTCAGTTTCCCTTCCACGAAACCGATGCCCACGAGGGCAACCACGGTGAGCACAAGCGCCTGCTGACGCAGCGCCATCCATGGCCGTGTGAACATCAGCGCGAGCCGGCCCCACTGTGCCCCCAGCATGAGGCGAAGCAGGCCGAATTCCGTGCTGAGCACCCCCGCGGAACCGGTGGTGCGTTGCGACAGCGCGGCCTTCAGTCTTCCCTCCCAGTAGGCACGGCGCACCAGCGCCTTCGCGCCGAGGCGGTACGGTCTGATGCGGTGCCAGGCGCGGATCGCCGGCACGTACATGATGGGCTTTCCGGTCTCACGCACCACCCGCAACGCCAGTTCCGGTTCCTCTCCGCCCATGCCACGCCACCCGGACGTGCCCCACGCGCCCACTCCGCATCCCTCGCTGAAGCAGCGCCCGGACAGGAAGGCCTCACGGCGGAACGACATGTTCGCACCGTAGCCGTTTCGCACAGGCGCCGGATCTTGCCCGGTCCAGTAGGTGCAGGACAACATCCAGTACAACTCGCGGGGGAACCAGTCCATGGCCGCGGAATCCCACCGCGGCATGATGGCGCCGGCAACGCCGATGACGCCGGGATGCTCGCGGTAGAACGACCTCGTGGCAGCAGCCCAATCGGGGGCGAGCAGTGAGTCATCGTCGACGAACGCGACGACGTCGGATGTGACCTCCGCGATACCCGTGTTCCGGGCATGCGACACGCCCCTGGCCACGTCCAGAAAGCGCAACGTGACGTGTGCCGGGGCCAGCCCGTCCAGTTCCGGTTGCAGTGCGCACAGCAGTTCCTGCGATTGCTGCACCACCAGCACCAGTTCATCCACGGGTGATGTCTGCTCCCTGATGCTGGCGATCAAGCGAAGCACATCGGCGAGCCGGTCCAAGGAATAGCAGGTGACGACCACGCCGAGCGAGATGCCATCCGTCGCCGCACGCTCGACGTCAGACCTTCCGTCAGCGGATGAAGCGTCATCCATTGGGGCGGAACCTCTTGCGGAGCAGCATCCGTGCGATCCTCACGCCGTCGCGCAAGGCTCTCAGCTTCGTCGGCGTGGGGCGCCGGCGATAGTGAACGGGAACCTCTCCCAGGTCCAGCCGGTTGCGGACGGCTTCGGAGAAGAGTTCAGCTTCGAGGTTGAAACCGCGTGCCGACAGCTTCAGAGACGGCAGGACGCTGCCACGAAAGGCCCAGTAGCCCGTGCACAGATCACTTATCTTCCTGCCGTAGAGGATGCAGGCGATCCACGTGAGCAGATGATTGCCGACGATGTTCACGGCGCTGATGGCCCCCGGGGCGCGTGTGCCCTTCAGACGGGAGCCGATGACGATATCCTTGCCATCACGCAGCACGCGCAGCATGTCAGGGATGTGACCCGCGGGATAGGTGGCATCTCCATCCAGCATCACCACGAAGTCGGCCTTCGTCTCTCGAAATGCCCGGCGGACTGCATTGCCCTTGCCGCGCTGAGGCTCGTGGATGACCACGGCCCCTCGTCCCGCCGCGATCTTCGAGGTCTCGTCGGTGGAGCCGTTGTCGATGACGAGGGCCCGCACACGATAGCCGGCGGCTTCGAGTTCAGCTACGGGGATCTCATCCAGCACCACACCAATGGTCGCTGCTTCGTTGAGTGCCGGTATGACAACATCAACGGTGACGGGTTGCACTATCGTGCTCGTTCGCATACGGATGCTGCGGAGGGCGACACTACCGCATTATACCAACCACGACTGCCGGCAACTGCTAATATGTGCGGGATTGCGGCCACTTCCGTGGTCTTTCACACAAGAGAAGGAGATGTCCGGCGGTGACTTCAATAGCTGAACGCGTCCACCACATCCTGCAGGCGGTGCCGCCGCATGTGACGGTGGTGGCCGCGGCGAAAGGCGCGCGGCTCGAGGACCTGAACCAGGCGCTGGAGGCAGGGATACAGGTGGTGGGCCAGAACCACATCCGCGAGGCGCGCGAGATGCGCGGTCACATCACCCTGCCGGTGCAGTGTCACTTCATCGGCCGGCTGCGCCCCCATTCAGTTCGTGCCACCACCCTGCGTCTCTTCGACATGGTGCAGAGCGTGGACTCTCTCGAGCTGGCTGAGAGGATCGAGGCCGTGTGCGCCGCCGACAACCGCACCATGCCGGTGCTCATCGAAGTGAACAGCGGACGCGAACCGCAGAAAGCCGGCGTGTTCCCTGAGGACGTGGAGGCCCTTATGCGGACTCTGGGCGGGCTGCGCCACGTACGCGTGATGGGACTCATGACGATGGGGCCATCGTGCTCTGCCGCGGAGGAGTACCGGCCATACTTCGCCGAGACGCGGCAGCTGTTCGAACACCTTCATGCGCTGTCTCTTCCCGGCGTGACGATGCAGCACCTGTCCATGGGCATGAGCGGCTCATACGAGGTTGCCATCGAAGAGGGTGCCACCATGGTGCGCCTGGGAACCGTGCTCTTCGGACCACGGTAGCAGCGTCCGGCATCTCGCCCTGTGCATTCGCTGTATCGAAAGTACGATAAAGCCACCGGGATGGTATACTGAGCGCCCGTGTCACAACCATCCTTGTACGCCAGGGCGCGCGATGCACTTCTCGCGCGCCGAAGTTTGCAGGCCGCGCTGTTCATCGCCATTCTGGCTGGCGGCTTCGGGCTGCTGATACTGGCCCGCGCCCACCTGGAGACCGCCGACTTCGTCAAGCACGGATACCTCGGCGTCTTCGTGGTGAACCTGCTCACCTGCGCCAGCATCCTGTTCCCGATCCCGGGCGAGGCCATCAACGTGGCGGCAGGTTCATTGCTCAACCCACTCACTGTGGCCCTGGTGGCCACGGTGGGGGCGACCATCGGAGAGATGACCGCATACGTCGCGGGCTACTACGGGAGACAGATACTGGTGGAGAGATACGCTGAGCGGTACGCCCACGCCGAACGCTGGATGAATCGCTACGGCCTGCTGGCCGTGTTCCTGTTCGCGCTCATCCCGATGTTGATCTTCGACCTGCTCGCCATCGTGGCGGGCTGCACCAGGTACAATATCTTCCGCTTCGCGGCGGCAACATTCGCGGGGCGCCTGCTGCGGTGTCTGCTGCTGTCCTACACCGGCTACACCCTGCTTCCACTGCTGTCTCCGTTCTAGTCCGGATTGGAGCCAGGCAGCGCGCCGTCCTCAGGGACGTATCTATCGAAGAGCCGGCGGGCGAGGCGAGGCGCATCCTGCAGCACCATGCGCCACATCGGCCGGTCGGTGTACGACCTGATGGCCACGTAGCACTGACCGCACGTGTTGGCTGTGGTGAACGTGCGCTCCATCTCCTTCTGCGCTTCGAAGCGCTGCCGATGCAGTGAGCAGGGCACCAGCTTGCCATCGGGCATGACCACGAAGAAGCATCTCCACGCCTTGCAGCCCGGCATACCCCCCTGCTCGAAGTACCGCACGGTGTCTTTGAACACCGTCTCCGGGTTGGCGATGTGCTTCCTGTGCCGACTGAGCCGGATGAGCTGGTCAACCGTGCCGCGCAGAAGCGCCAGGTCTTCGTCGCTGCTGATGAAGTAGTCCGGATTTCCGGTTCGCAACTGGGTATAGGCGCTGTACGAGATGGTGACGCCCCAGCGCTCAACCAGGTCCGAGATGGCCAGCAGTTCGGGTAGATTCACACGGGTTATGGCGGTGTTCATGATTATGTCACCATACCCCAGTGCGGCAAGCTCCGGCAGCGTCCGCTCGAGATGTCGGAACAGCCCCTTGTGACGGCGGAAATCGTCATGCCGTTCATCCGGGAAATCGAGCGAGATAGAGAGCTGATTCATTCCCGCATCTCTCAGTCTCTGATAGATGTCCCGGTCGAGGAGCACGCCGTTCGTGACGACTATGACGTACGTGGGCTCGTGCGCATGCTTGACGGCGCTGACGATGTCCACGATGTCCTCACGCAGGAGGGGCTCGCCCCCCGAGATCTGGACGAGAGGCGGCCGGTACAGGGCGGTCAGCCTGGCATAGTCCGCGGGACCAATGCGCTCCTCCCCGGGGCGGAGTCCGCCAAGATCGCAGTGACGACAGTTGCAGTTGCACGACAGCGTCACCTCGTATGACACGATGAGCGGCTTATGGTGAATGTAGTTGGTGATGCCCTTCCGCAGAAGGTCACCACCGTCGCGAAGCGAGAATTCAGACATCAGTAGTTCCTGTGGGGCAGCCTGTCAGGGACATGGGGAGCCTGGCGCTTCCTCTTCCATGGCCACCTCAACTGCATCCTCTGTGTGGCCCCGGGCAGTTGCCAGCATTGTAGTAGCCCGGATTATAGCAGTCGCCCTGCCCATTAGTCCGCCGCCAAAGCCGCCGCAACCCGATGGACGCGCTACGCAGCGATGCTACAATACCAACCATGGCAAGGGACTACTACCAGACACTCGGAGTGAACCGTTCCGCCAGCGACGCCGACATCAAGAAGGCGTACCGGCGCCTCGCCATGAAGTATCACCCGGACCGGAATCCGGGGAAGGAAAAGGAAGCAACCGAGCGGTTCAAGGAGATCAACGAGGCCTACAGCGTCCTTGGAGACCCCGACAAGCGCAAGCAGTACGACGAGTACGGCACGGTGGGCAATATAGGCGACATCTTCGGCAGCAACAGCACGCGTGCCGGGTTTGAAGGGGTGATGCGCGACTTCGGCGGACTTGGACTGGGGCTGGACTTCCTGGACAACATCTTTGGCGACGCGCTCCGCGGCAGAGGCTACCGCGTCTCGTTCGGCAACCTGGGCAAGTCAGGCACCCAGCAGGGCGGCCGCACGAGGCGTTTCACCCTTGAAGACCTGTTTGGTGGCGCACAACAATCACAGATGCCCATGACAGTCACGTATGAGCTGAGCGTCACGGCGGAAGAGGCGGAGAAGGGGACGAAGAAGCGGCTCACGCGCAAAGGGCGTAGACTCGAGGTTACCGTACCGCCGGGCGTGAAAACCGGGAGCGTGGTCAAGCTCGCGAATGCCTGTACGGTGACTGACGGCTGTCAGGGCGATATCCTCATTCGGATCAAGGTTAAGTAGTCAGTGCCGGCAAACCTACCCCCCCAATACTTCGAGGCAGAGAAGCGATTTCGGGCGGCCAAGGATGTCGACGACAAGATCGCTGCGCTGCAGGAAATGCTTGGCATCATGCCCCATCACAAGGGCACGGACAAGCTGCAGGCCGATCTGCGCTCCAGGATAGCCAAGCTCACGCAGGAGTCTGAGCGCAAGCTCGCCACGGCCCGCCGGGCCGGTTTCTACATCCGGCGTGAAGGTGCAGGGCAGGTGATCCTCACCGGGCCCGCCAACTCCGGCAAATCGCAACTGCTGGCAACTCTCACCGGGGCTACCCCGGAAATCGCCATGTACCCGTACACCACCAAGGCGACCATGCCGGGGATGATGCGGTTTGAAGACATCCAGATTCAACTGGTCGACACTCCTCCTCTGGGTCAGCGCGGCGTCAGAGCCCTCATCTCCAGCATCCTGCGAGCGGCGGACCTGCTCGCGGTGGTGGTGGACCTCGGAGGAGACCCGCTGGCGGAGATGGAGTGGGCACTGACCGAACTGGGTGAGTGCCGTATCGTGCCCACCGGCATGCCTCTGGATGAGGAGTTCTCGGGAGGAATCTACCGCAAGGATCTGATGATCATCGGCAATAAGAGCGACTTGAGCGGAGCCTATCGCAATCTGCGACTGCTGCGCGAGCGCTACGAAGCCCTGTTCCCGGTCGTGGCTGTCTCCGCCACCGAGGGCGAGGGCATGGAGGAGTTGCCCCGGCAGGTCTTTCGTGCCCTGAAGATAATCCGGGTGTACACGAAAGCGCCGGGACAGAAGGCGGACATGCGTGAGCCGGTGATACTGCCGGTCTCGTCCACGGTCGGTGAAGCCGCCGCGGAGATACACAAGGACTTCAAGAAAGGCATGAGGTACGCCGTCGTCTGGGGCTCGGGCAAGTATCAAGCCCAGACGGTGAGCAAAGCCCATGTGCTGCAGGATGGCGACGTGGTCGAGTTTCACGTGTAGCGCCGCAGCTGCCTGCTCCGGCGATTCATGTCGAGAATGGGATGCACTCCTTCCTGCAACTGTTGAAAACGCAATATCCATTCTCTATACTTGCCTTCGGTGGTTGCCAGCGTAGGTTATCGAGTCTTGCGCAATGTCCGTAGCCATTCCTGGGTGCACTGGATGACCGAAACTTGGGCCAAATCTCAACGAAAGGAGGTCATCCGGTGAGTTACGCAGACAAGACCCTTACTTGTGCAGACTGCGGAGCTGAGTTTGTGTTCACTGCCGAGGAGCAAGAGTTCTTTGCTTCCAAAGGCTACACGAACGAGCCAAAACGCTGTCTCACCTGCCGCCGAAACCGCAGGTCTCAGAAGACCGATGGTGGAGACGGATTCCAGGGCAGACAGATGTACAGCGCCGTGTGCGCACAGTGCGGCAAGGACTGTGAAGTCCCGTTCGAGCCGCGCGATGGTCGGCCGGTGTACTGCAGCGACTGCTTCGGACGACTTCGAAGCAGATAGGCTCTAGCAACAACAGCCATAACGCGAGAACACCAAGAGGGGGCCCATTCAGGGCCCCCTCTTCTTTCAGACGCCTGCGGCTACGCGTGCGAGTTCAGGCACCCACCATGTTCTTGATCATCGCCCGAGTGATGATGAACATCAGATCCCCGGTGATGAACGGCAGCTGCACCTTGGTGAGTGCCTCTGCAGCCACTTCCCGGGACACCGTATCGAGATCCTTCACCTCCGCGTAGCGGGCGACCACCCGCTCTCGAAACGCGAGCGTCCGCTCAAGTCCTTTCCGAAGGAACTGACTGGCCTGCTCACCGATGAGAACGCCGTGGTGGTCAAGACCCAGTATCTCCACGTCAAACTCATTCAGTCTCTGCAGCGATTTCACGTATGACTCGAAGTCATACTGCGCGGACGGCAGGGCAAGATCGCACCAGTCGGTGACCGGGTGCGGTGTGGTGTCCGAGGGAAAGAGGGCCTTGCACGAAGGCACATAGGTGGCGACACAGCACTTGCTGTGTCCGGGAACCTCATAGAACTCCACACGAACGCCCTTCCCCAGGTCGACCGCATCCCCATCACCCACCACTCGGTCTACGCCAAGGTCCGCCGCCCTCTCGGCCACGCACAGACATGCGTTGCCAAGGCCGAGCTGCTGAGCAGCGAGATCGTTCATCTTCGCGTTGTAGTCCAGCACTTTCTGCTTCGCCAGCACATCGCGTGCCGCCGCGGTGCCGAGCACCTGGATACCCGGGAATCGCTGCCGCAGGTAGGGCATAGCGCCGCAATGATCGAAGTGAGAGTGGGTCATGACGGCGTACTTCACCCGCGACGGCTCAATGTCGAGCGCATCGAATTGCGCATCGAGCGCCGGCATCGCGTGAATCATCCCTCCACCGACTATGAGGGCGTCATCTCCTCGTACCAGATAGAAACAGAGTTCATGCGTCCCGAGGAAATCGATGGTGCTGTTGATCCTGGCTGGCTCTTTCAGCCACATGGTTGGGCCTCCTTCCTCTCTCACTGCCATAGCGAGGAACTCCGAATTGTATCATGCGTCCACGCACGTACGCGGCTCATAACGTACCCGCGCGCGAGGTCGCAGGGTAGCTTCACGCCGGCATAACGACGTGTATAATGCGGGCACGCTCGGTTCACTCATGGGGATACGCATGGTCACCAGCAGACTGGTCACTCGGTTGTTCGACGCAGCGTATATGCAGCGCTGGAACGACCAGATTCGTCCGGTTGAACTCACGGAACTGGACAAACAGGCGCACAAGATGGTCATCGCCTATGTCCTCGGCAAGTATGAGCAACAGACGCCCGGATTCAGCTGGATGGGTCTGATCGAAGCAGGCCTGTTCGAATACCTGCAACGGTTGATTCTGACCGATTTGAAGCCCCAGGTCTTCTACAAGATCAAAGAGGATGCGGTCCGCTACCAGCAACTGAACGACTGGGTCTACGCGGCACTCGAGGATGACATCTCGCCTCTCGGCGAGGACTTCTGCCGCCGGTTCCGTTCCTACTTCTCGGACCCGGTCGAGTCCCCTCACCGGCGTGTGGTGAACGCGGCGCACTTCTTCGCCACAAAATGGGAGTTCGAGATCATCCGCAGGGCAAATCCCCTCGGACATGAAATGGAGCGCATCAGCGCCAGGCTGGAGTCACAACAGGAGCAGTACTACGATCTGACCGGTCTGCGGCAATTGGAGCTGTATCCGCGACTGCGCAGCTTCGTCGACCTTTGCGGCCTGTTGCGGTTCCAGTTGCGTTGGAGCCACGTCCACAGGATCCCGAAGACCTCCGTCCTCGGACATACGCTCATCGTGGCGATGATTTCCTACCTGCTCTCGCTGCAGGCAGGCGCATGCGAGCGTCGATGCTTCAACAACTACTTCACGGGGCTGTTCCACGATCTGCCGGAAGCGCTGACACGCGACATCATCTCCCCCGTGAAGCATTCAGTCAAAGGACTCAGCGCGTTCCTGAAGACCTATGAGCGGGATGAGATGGAGGAGAAGGTCTACCCCCTCGTGCCGGAGGAATGGCACCAAGAGCTGAGGCTGTTCACCGAAGACGAGTTCCGAAACGTGGTGATTGTCGATGGGGCGCCGGTGTTCTGCGGCGCCGATGACATATCGGAACGCTACAATGAGGACATGTACAATCCCCGGGACGGTGAGCTGATAAAGGCGGTGGATGACCTTGCGGCGTTCATGGAGGCGGACCTGGCCACGAAGAACGGCATCGACTCGCCCGAACTGAAGCGGGCCGCCAGATCCATTTGTCGCAAGTACGAAGGTGCCTGCACAGCCGGCATCGACATCGGCGCGATGTACAAGGACCTGTAAGTATCAGGACGGCTCCCGTTTCGGTCGGCTGATAGCGCTATGAAGGCTCAATACCACCCCAACAGTACAGATCAGATAGAAGTCGAGGTGCTCGACATCTTTGTTGACAGGGATGGGCAGCCGCGGATGATGTACCTCAGCGGCGATGGTCACGTAGCGACGGCGCCCATCGGCAGGTTCACCGAATTGACCAACGGAACAAGCCCTGTGAAGCGCGCATTTCGGGTCTCGCGCCCCCCTGAGGGTCCCGATGGCAGCGCGTAGTCCGGCGGAGTGCTGCGATGGTGAGGCAGTCCCCCGCATGGGGCAAGGGCACAAGGGAGGATAGAGAATGTTCACCACAGTCATCGGAAGCTATCCGCTCAAGTACAGTGAGCTGGGTGCGGACGCCATACGCATGGCGGTACAGGATCAGCTCGATGCCGGAGTGGACCTCGTCACGGACGGGCAGACGCGGTACGACATGATCGAGTACTTCGCCCGGGCGATCGAAGGCTACCAGTACGAGGGCAAGAGCATCGTTACCGGCAAGATCGGACGCGGAAAGCCGGAGGAGTTCGTCCAGGACTTCCGCCTGGCCAGGACTATGGCGCCGCGCGTCAAGGGGCTCATCACCGGACCGGTGACGCTGGTTTTCTCAACACGCATCAAGGCGCCCTATTCCGGCTACCGGGATGAGCAGGTGTACCTCGATACCGCCGATGCGCTGCTGGACATCGCCCGCGCCCTCGAGGCCGAAGGGGCTGAGTGGATTCAGATCGATGAACCCTACCTTTCAGTTGGCGCGCCGATGGACATCGCGAGGCACGCGGTGGAGCGGCTTGCAGGCGGAATCAAGGTTCCCGTGGCCATGCACGTGTGCGGAGTTGTGGGCAAGATCGTGCCCCAGTTGCTCGAATGGAAAGGACTGACTCTGCTTTCGCATGGCTTCATGGGAGACAAGAACGACGATGTCCTCGCCTCCACCGAGTTCCAGCACAGCGACAGGATGCTTGGCCTGGGATGCATCGACACCAAGTCGCCTGAAGTCGAAACCGTGGATGCGGTGGCGGCGCTGATACAGCGGGGCCTGGATCTGCTGCCTCCGGAGCGCATAGTCATCCATCCGGACTGCGGCCTGCGCATGCTGCCGCGTGATGCCGTGCAGCGCAAACTGAGGGCGATGACGGAGGCGGCGCGCCGCTTCAGCCACGGCTAGCGCGAGTCTCTGGCTTCGGCGATGAAGTCCGCTGCCCGGACACCCGACGGGCTACGTGCTTGAGCGGACGGCGTTCTTGAGCTTGTTCTCGTAGTCCGGCCGAGCAGGACTGAAGATATCGACTATCTCGCAGTCGACATCTATCATGGCAGCCCCGTGTTCATGTCCGGCGGGGAAGCAGATGATGTCTCCCGGCTTCATTCGATAGAGCTTGCCATCGAGAATCGCGTCCAGCTCTCCCTTGAGGATGAGCATCATCTGTTCCATATCGTGATGCGTGTGCACCGGGAAGTACGAGTTGGCCGCAAGGTTGGCGATGCTCAGGGTCATGTTCTTCCCGGCGACGATGTGGCTCATGGCGCCCGGAGCAAGCTCTACGAGCGGCACATCCGCGTAGGTGATGATGGTGCGCTTGAGTTCATCCTGGGTAGCACGTTCAAACTGCTGGCTCACGGGTCTCCTTTCTCACTACGGGACGATGAATCCCGAACGAACGTGGGGCAGAGGAATGATGATACCACGTTGCAGGCGGTCGCTGCCTGCCGGCGAGCCCGCTCAACTGACCTGTTCCATGGGCGCGTTCGTGGTAGAATTGGCCCACGTATGCGCGGGAGATCCTCCCGGCACGACAGCGCGGCAGGTGGGTGTGGGGCGACCATGGCGGGGAAGTGTCGGAACTGGCAGACGAGCATGACTTAGGATCATGTGCCGCAAGGCATGGGGGTTCGAGTCCCCCCTTCCCCACTTGACCGATGCATGATAAAAACGCTCGACGGGCATCCGTCCGGAATCCGGAATAGCGCTCTTGTTCGCCGCGCAGATTGAAGGCGATTTCGTTGATAGAGAGACTACGGGAGAGAATCGGCAGCCGCTCCGCCGCGATACAGTACTTCATCGATGAAGGCTCCATCCGCTACTTCGCCGATTCGATAATGGATCCCGACCCGCGGTACCGGCCGGAGACCGGCTACGCGAGGGGAGACTGCTCCAGCCTGGTTGCGCCCGCAACCTTCTTCGGCAGCGCCACGGGGCTCAGAGGGATCCCGGCGGGCGATGCGCGCACCATGTTCGCGCTCGAGCTTCCGCTCCCACCCGGATGGGCGAATCTGGCAACCGGCGATGAGTTCGAGTTCTACCGTCCGGTGACCGCCGGAATGACGCTGCTGGCCCGAGAGCGGTTCCTAAACGCGTACGAGAAGCAGGGGCGCAGCGGCCGGCTCATCTTCTACGCCATCGAGAAGGTGTTTGCCACGCCTGATGGTGAGCCAGTGATGAGGCGTGTGCTGCATTGTGCGGCACGCGAGCCGCTGCCGGCACGCAGACCGGATGCCAGCCCAACTCCCGCGCCTGCGGGCAACGGCCCGGCGCTGCCGCAGCTGGTCGTGGGCCCCATAACAGTCCGCTATCTGGCGATGTTCGCGACCGCAACCGCGGAGTATGTGGACATCCACTACGATGCAGATCATGCGAGGTCGCTTGGATTGCCCGGCCCCATCATACAGGGCCTGTATAAGACAGCACTGGTCGCACGGATGTTGAAGGACTGGAGAGACGATGTGACGATCCTCAGCATCGACGTGCGGCACCGCGGCATGGATGTCGCGGGCAGCGTCCTCACCGTCGGCGGGAGCATCGGCGCAGGTGATGCATCGGCCCGCCATGGAGAAGGCATCATCTGCGATGTCTGGGTTCGGAATCAGGACAATGTAATCACAACCGCCGGCTCCGCGCGCATGTCCCTTTCCAACAGAGGGGCGTGCCAGCCAGGCCGACGGCTCATCGAAGACACCGAGGAGTAGCTATACAACATGAAGAATGGACGACGGGTCGTCATCACTGGAGTCGGCGCACTCACCCCCCTGGGCATCGGGGTCACGCCAACCTGGGAGGGACTGTGCGCGGGAAGGTCCGGCATTGGGCGCATAACTCGGTTCGATGCGTCCGGCCTGCCCACGCGCATCGCTGGCGAAATCAAGGGATTTGACGCGCACAACTACATGGACCGTAAGGTGATCCGGCGCTCCGACCTGTTCGCGCAGTATGCGATTGCCGCCACCCGAATGGCCGTCGACGATGCCGGAATACAGCTCACTGAGGAACTCTCGCATCGGACCGGCGTCATCCTGGGCAGCGCCGTCGGTGGCATCGGCACGCTCTGCTACAACCTGAAGACCCCGGAGGAAGGCAACTCTGACGGTGTCTCGAAGATGCTCGCCTCCATGTACATACCCAGCGCCGGAGCAAACGATATCAGCGTGGTCTTCGGCATCAAGGGACCAAGCCGCGGTCTGAGTACGGCCTGTGCGACCGGAGGTCACTGCGTCGGCGATGCGGTGCGACTGATTCAGTATGGCGAAACGGACGTCATGGTTGCCGGCGCATCGGAAGCACAGATCGTCCCCGTCTTCATCGACAGCATCGCGCGTCTGAAAGCCTCCTCCACGCGCAACGATGAGCCGGAGCGGGCGAGCCGTCCTTTCGAGAAGCATCGCGACGGTCTGGTGAACGGCGAGGGTGCCGGTGTCCTCGTGCTGGAGGAACTGGAACACGCCAGAGAGCGCGGTGCTCACATCCACGCCGAGATTATCGGATTCGCCTCCAACATCGATGCCTACCACGCGGTCAAGCCCGAGCCTGAGAGTCAGGCCAGGTGCATCACGAACGCGTTGGCCGACGCGCAAATCACGCCCTCGGACGTTGACTATGTCAATGCCCATGGCACCAGCACCATCATCGGCGACCTGTCCGAGGCACAGGCGCTCAAGAAGGCGCTGGGCGCGGACGCCCAGCGCATCATGGTGAGTTCCAACAAGTCGATGCTGGGCCACATGTGGGCGGCCTCGGGTGCGGTCGAGGCCATCATCACCGCACTCACACTGGAGACCGGTGTCATTCCGCCGACGATCAACTACGAAACGCCCGACCCGGAGTGCGATCTCGACTTTGTGCCCAATGTGAAGCGCGAGGCGGCGGTCAACATCGCGTTCTCCCAGTCCTTCGGGTTCGGGGGCATGAACGCCGTGCTCGTCTTCCGAAAGTGGGATAGCTAGCCGGACGGCGACGGCTAGTCGGACGACGCGGTATCCGGCGCAGCCGACTTGCTCGCTCCACCCCGGCGGCGCCGACGCCGCCGGCTGGTCCACAGTGTCGAGAAGAAGGCGGTGTCGAGCAAGTGCCGCACATCGGCTACTCCGAGCAACTCCCGCGCGGTAGCACCCTCGAAATACGCCACCTCCACATGTTTGCCCATGTTCTTCACTGCTTGCAGTGCATAGGCAAAGTCAGCATCGCCGCTGACCAGGATGGCAGTGTCGTAAAGGTTGCTCCACGCGTAGTTCACGAGGTCCACACCAAGCATGATGTCGACGCCCTTCTCCACTTGCGTGCCTTGCGCGGTCTTGATCGTCCCAAGGCGCACTTCGAGATAGGGTGTCTTTCTCAGCGTGTCGAGGAACTCCTGCTGCTCCCTGAACGCCTCAGGGCGTGCACACACGTCCTGCAGGGCATTGTAGTAGTACGTTCTATACAGGCACCTCTCTCCACATAGCCTGGCCACAAACTGGGTGAAATCGAGGTCATGTCTCTTGAGTATCCCTTCGAGCGCGTGATAGAGGTTGCTGCCGTCGATGAAGACCACGACTCGTTCCGGCCCCATTCATGTTCTCCTTGATGCTCACCCGCTACTTGCCGGGTTGAGTGTGCTGCTGTCTCGACGCGAGCGCATGCGTAATCCTGTCAATTAGTATAGCGAGTAGCACAATGGAGAGCCCCGCCTCGAAACCGCGCCCTACCTCGATGCGGTTGATTGCGAGCAGCACCTCCATGCCAAGACCGCGCGCACCGATCATGGAAGCGATGACAACCATTGCCAGCGCCATCATCGTGGTCTGGTTCACTCCCACCATGATCGAAGGAAAGGCAAGAGGCAGCTGCACTTCGAAAAGGATCTGCTTTGAGGTGGCGCCAAATGCCTGCGCGGCCTCTACCACGCTTTGCGTCACGCCGCGGATGCCTACATTCGTCAGGCGAATCACGGGTGGGACTGCGTAGATGATGGTGGCGAACACCGCGGGCACCTTTCCCAGGCCGAAGAACATGAGAGCCGGAATGAGATACACGAAGCTGGGCATCGTCTGCATCGCGTCGAGTACCGGCCGCAGTACGTTCGCGAAACGGTCGCTCTGCGCCATCAGTATTCCCGTCGGGATGCCTATCGCAAGAGACAGTATGACGGCGGCGAAGATGATCGCCAGAGTCATCATCGCCAGATCCCAGTAACCAAACGAGCCGATGACGAGAAGAAAGACAATCATCAACGGGGCTGCCCACCACTTCCGGATCGCATACCAGGCGAGGAAACCTACGGCGATGAGAATGACGAACCACGGTATCCACAACAGCACCTTCTCGATACCCACGAGGACACCCAGCAGCACGTCGCCTATCACGTCGAGCACGGCGCCCAGATTAACCACGATCCACGAGACAATCGCGTCAATCCATCCCGCGAGGGGGATTCGCAAGAACTCCGGGAACTCCATCATGACTCAGCTCCTTGAGACGCGTCGCCCGTCGGTGTATCGTCCTCCGCTGTTTCTGCCGGCCTCTGCTCTCCGATTTCCTCGTCCGCGTTCTGTTCCTGGATCATGCTCGCGATGACAGTGCTCACGTATATCTCGCCAAGAAAGCGGTTCTCCTCATCGATAACGGCAACAGGATACCGCGTCGAGGCCACCAGAGGCACGAGATCCTCGACAACGGCATCGGCGCCGCACGTAATCATCTCCGGGTCGAGCGCGTCCTTCAGGAACGTGCCTCTGCGACGGATGAGGCTAACCAGCCGTTCCACCGTCACCATCCCCAGGAGCCGGGCATTCCGGGTCACCACGAAGGCGCTATCTACGTTTGCGTCCCTCAGGATCTGCAACGCTGCCTTAGGCCCCTGCCATGAGTAGAGCAACACCGGCGGTTGCTCCATCACCGTCCGGGCAGTGAGCACCTTGACCGGGGACGCATCCTGGACAAACTGGCGGACGTACGCGTCGCTCGGGTTGGTGATGACTTCCTCCGGTGTACCGACCTGAATGATCTGTCCATCGCGCATGATGGCGATACGCCCGCCGACTTTCAGCGCCTCATGAAGGTCATGCGTCACAAACAGAAGCGTCTTCTTCAGTTCCGCCTGCAACTCGATGAGTTCATCCTGCATCTGGCGCCTGATCAGAGGATCCAATCCGCTGAATGGTTCGTCAAGTAACAGTATCTCCGGGTCGCCGGTTAGCGCTCGGGCAATACCCACACGCTGCTGCATGCCGCCGCTCAGTGCAGACGGGAGATAATTCTCCCATCCCTTCAGCCCGACTTTCTCGATGTAAACGCGTGCTCGTTCATAGCGTTCCTCCACGGGCACGCCACGCACCTTGAGGCCATAGGCCACGTTATCGAGCACCGACCGGTGCGGCAACAGGCCAAAATGCTGAAAGACCATGCCGGTAGTCGTCCGCCGCAACTCAGACAGCCGGTGATCATCGAAGGTCACGATATCCTCGCCGTTGATAAGGATGCTCCCCGAGGTCGGCTCCGCGAGCCGGATGATGCAGCGAATCAGCGTTGACTTGCCACTGCCGGAGAGCCCCATCAAGACGAAGAACTCGCCACGTTCCACCTCGAAGGAGACATCACGCAGACCAACAACGCAGCCGGTCCTGGTCAGTATCTCTTCCTTCGTGGCCTGTCTCAGTTCGGGGTCCGCCACGATCTCGGATGCCCGGTCACCGAACACCTTCCAGAGGTTCTTGACCTCGACGCAGACCGACCGGTCTGCGTCGAGAGTCGATTCATTCTCAACTTTCTCGGGATTCTCTATTTCACTCATGCGTTTCTATTCTGGCGTATCGGTTCCCCTACAGTGCTGCCTTGACATTCGCAGCGATCTCAGCGGGTACCCACTTGGTCCACCAGTCCTCATACTCGCGCAGGAAGTACAGCGCCGCCTCGTCCGTCGTCGCGTCTTCCGCCTCCATGTAGGCAAGCACCCTGTTGTGCTGAGCGGTCTCGGTGACGAAGTTGTCCAGGAAGGCCACTACCTCGGGATTTCGCTCCGCAAATTCGGCGTTGACCGCCACATTCACGTTGTTCGATGGGTAGGCACAACCGCGGTCTGCCTTCCACACATCGGCGTCGTATGGCGGCTCCTCAAGCGGATACATGTCGAACTTCCCCAGCACCCACGTGGGAGCCCAGTAGTAGCCGAACCAGGGCTCGCCTCTTTGATACGCGGCAGCCATCGACCCTGATAGAGCAGCATCCGAACCCGTGATGAAATCAGTATAGTACTGGTCAAGTCCGTACGTCACCAGCTTCTGCGAATTGTCCTTCGTGCATTCCCAGCCAGGAATCGAGTTTATGAAGCGTCCCATTGTCGGTTCTTCGGGATCCTTGAACAGCTCCCAGTAGTCCGGCATGTCGAAGACCGAACGCAGATCAGGTGTGGACGGCTGGATGCCGCGTGAAGCATCGCCCTCGATCATGTAACGCGGCACAAGCCACCCCTGCCAGTTATCACCGAAGTTGTTACCCAGGTCGATAACATCGCCGGCGGCAATGGCCTCATCGTATGGCTCCTGCTGATTCTCCACCCAGACCTCCATGTTCACGTCTACGTCGCCACGGCGTAGTCCCGGCAGGATAGTGATGGTGTCCCCCGGGATGTATTCGATGTCGTCGTATCCATACCCGTGCGTCAGGATGAATGCGGCGATGCGGTTATTGACCTGCGCGCTGTCCCAGGAAAGGTCGGCGAATACCACTGTTTCCCTTGCTTCCGGCGTACATCCAGCCAATGTACCCACCAGCAGCGCAATGCCGGCAGCAATCGCGATGGCGTGTCGCCATGGTCTTCTTGCAGTCTTCATTGTTGTCTATCCTCCTTGATGTACGTCTCGTCCTCTATTCCGTGAACGAACCCCCCACCACAGCGACGCCAGCATGAATGAACGGCCTGAAGAGTGAAAACGCCCGAAAGTGCGAAGGGAAGGGGATGTGACAGGGATTCCAGACGGAGAGAGGACGTGGCCGAGTTACGGTAGGTTCATTCCCTCAGGTGAACTCCTCTCCCATGCGTCAGAATCCTCCTTGCTGTGTGACCCGTAGCTGCGGTCGAATCGGACGGAGCGGTGAGCGTCCTGCTCCTTCAATGGATACTATGCAATCGAGTTAGGGGCTGTCAACCGCCTCATGCAGGAAACAATCACCAGCTACGTACGGCTCACTCGTGGGACTCGATGCTCGACCTCTCGTCACGAGCTGCTCCGTCTGCTACCATCCGTAGCGCAGCAGCGGGGATGACAGCGAAAGCCGACCGCTGAAGAAGGATCAGACCATGAATCTGACCGCCTATCTGAAGGCGAACCACGCCGAACACGAATTCGTGGAGAAGGAAACCACACACCACGCGGAAGACGCCGCACGCGCCTCGGGCATACCTCTTGAGAACATCGCCAAGACAATCATCTTCGAGGGTGATGCCGGCGCCCTGGTGGTGGGCGTTGTGTTGGGGAGACACATGGTAAGCCGGCACAAGCTGGAGACGTGTTCGGGTGTCAGGAAACTGCAGGTTGCATCCGACTCAGTTGCCGAGAAGGCAACGGGATTCCCCACCGGAGGCATCCCGCCGGTGGGTCACCGCAGGCGACTGAAAGTCTACGTGGATCGCCACGTGGCGGAGCAGGAGCGGATATGGTGCGGAGGGGGCACGCGAACACGCCTCGTGCGGCTGTCCGTGGGTGACATTCTGCGGCTCTCCTCCGCCGAAGTCTGTGACATCGCCACCGAGAGCTAGGCGGCATGCACACACGGCCTACAGATCCGCGAACACCTGCGGCGCCGCCTCTTTCATTATGTCCCGTAACCTGAGTGCCACGGCACGGATTTCGGGCAGCGCGCGAGGCGTCGAACGGAGCGCAATGATGTGCCTCAACTCGCGAAAATTCCAGGTGCAGATGATCTCGGTGCGACACGCGTTGGGCAGCACATAGCGAGCGATCTCGGGCTTGAGACCCTGCCGCTGCAATTGCCGGTAAGCCTCCCAGGCCGCGGCCATGGCCTGCCGGTACGTCTGGCTGGCGTCAGTCGACGAAGCGATTTCCGGCGGCAACACGTACGATTCCTCATTCTCACGCACGTACCGCTGGCTGCGCTGGCTGTAGCTGGCCAGCCTGTGACGGACAAGTTCATGCGTCATCGCCCTGCTGCCACAGATGCTGAAGGTCGCACAGGCATGTTCGATCATCGATTCGTGGCCTATCTTCAGCCACGATTGTATCCTGTCGGGAACGGTCCCTGTCTTGTCCTGGGTATTCCAGCAAAGACGTCCCGCGGATTCGATGAGCCTTTCGGCGTCTGGAGTGATGGCAAGAAGCGTCACCTCCACGTCATATCCTTCATTCATAGGTGGCACCTCCTGAGATGAATCAACTTCGAGGCGGCGCGGCCGCATCCGCTCGCCATTATACACAGGAAGCGGGGCCCGCCCCCGCCCCCCCCCCGCCCCCCGCTTCTCAGTTGGCCGCTACTTGCGACTAACGGGACGAGACACGACGAAAGTCAGTCCTCGAGACTCTCCCGAGGCTCGATGCCGGCAAGCTTCCTCGCCAGCTTCTTCTTCTGTTCCATATTCGACTGCCGCTCGATCATGATCTTCTGAGCCTGAGGTGAGCCGGCCCCGTGCATCGACTCGGTGCGATAGCTCGGAGCAGCCAGACCAAACGTCATGTTGTTGATCAGCGAAAGCATGCGCAGCCGCTCTTCAGCGGAGACCTTACCTGCCCCCTTGAAGTACTTCTCCACATACTTGCCGATCTCCTCACTACGCAGGTCGCATTCCGACGGGATGGTGACCATCGCGCCACCTGCGAGGTCTTCGGCGATGCGGCACAGCTCATATGGATACCGGGTCACATTCATCTTGCAGACGTTGGCAAGCAGGATGTCCGGCAGATAGTTCCCGGCCTTGGTCTTCGTCCCCTGAGTGGAGGCTGCCAGCCCGCAGGCGTGCAGTGTCTCGATGAGATGGTTCATCTCGGCAATCTTGTCGCGAACGTGAGACGCCTTGGCGACGTTGTTGTACTCCGTCATCGCCGCGGCGGCTCCCACCAGCACATCGCCGATGCCCGGCTTGCAGCCACCATAGCTCTGACGATGATAGCTGGCGAAACGCTCAACCACCATCCCGGAGAAGTCGACCTCTCCGCACATGAACACCCTTTCCCACGGCACAAACACGTCGTCAAGGACGGTCAGGGCTTCCTGTCCGCCGAACATGTAGTTGCCGACATCGATGTCACCCTGTTCCAGCTTGCGCTTGTCGCAGGACTGCCGCCCGTAGATGAAGTGCACGCCGGGCGAATCCGATTTGACCGCGCAGACAACGGAATAATCCTCGTCGCCAGGCCGCATCGTAAGCGTGGGCATGATCAGCATCTCGTGAGAATTGACGCTCCCCGTCTGGTGCGCCTTCGCGCCACGGATAACGATGCCGTCCTTGCGGCGCTCTACGATATGCACGAACATGTCGGGGTCCGGCTGCTCACTGGGCCTGAGCGCACGATCCCCCTTGACGTCCGTCATCGCGCCCTGGATACACAGGTCGTTCTGCTGCACGTAGGTGAGCCATTTCTTGAAACGCGCGTGGTACTGGGTGCCATGCTTCTCATCGATCTCGTACGTGGTGTTGTACACCGCGTTGATGGCATCCATGCCGACACACCGCTGAAAGCAGCAACCCGTACGCTGACCGAGGATGCGCTGCAACTTCACCTTCTTGACCAGATCATCAGGGCTCATGAAGAGTGAGGTGAAACGGTTGATCTTCTCTCCGGTGAGCGTGGACGTGGTGGTCGCCAGATCCTCGTACTCTGGCTCGTGAGCCACTTTGTACGTCAAGGCAATCGCGTTGATCGAAGGCCTGATGACCGGGTGGTCCACGAAGTTCTCTATGCGCTCTCCGAACAACCACACATCCGACTTCAGTTGACGGAGGCTGTCGATATACTGCTGCGCCGTCTTCAGTGCCATTGGATGTCTCCTCCTTATGCACGAACGCGTGCTGTCACGTATTATATTCACAACACCCCGGCGCGGCAAAGACTCAACGACGTCAACAGCTCCAGCGCCGCACCGGCGAAGACCGTCACAGTAGCTCACGCCGGCGCGCGGTATCGCCCGGGCGCTCGTCGGCTTTGAGTGGACACCTTCTCTGTACTACAATCGTGAACCCGGAGTTCTGGAGTACGCATATGGCATTTGAGAAGCTCGAACGCATGTACCGCCGCTTCAAGGAGATCGAGGAGCTGATGTCCCGCCCTGACGTGGCCACGAATCCCGCCAGCCTTCAGTCTCTTGGCAAGGAGCATGCGTCACTGCACGATCCCGCGGTCGCGTACGCCACCTATTTGCAGGTAGAGCAGGAACTCCAGGACGTTCAGGCACTGCTGGGCGAGACCTCTGATCCGGAGATGCGGCGTATCGCACACGAGGAACTGGCGGAACTGGAGCGCAAGCGCGACCACATGGCGGCGTCCCTGACACAGTACATGGTCGAAGTCGACCCCAATGACGAGAAGAACGTCATCGTCGAGATTCGCGCCGGCACGGGAGGCGAGGAAGCCTCCCTGTTTGCAGCCGACCTCTACCGCATGTACATGAGATACGCACAGCGCCAGGGTTGGGCCACTGAGGTCATCGACAGCACGATGAGCGGCGCCAAGGGCTTCAAGGAGATAGTGTTCGAGGTCCGCGGCCACGGCGCCTACAGCCGCCTGAAGTATGAGCGCGGCGTTCACCGCGTGCAGCGGGTTCCGGCCACAGAGGCCTCCGGACGCATCCACACGTCAGCCGCCACAGTCGCGGTGCTGCCGGAGGCAGAGGAAGTGGAGATCGACATCGATCCGGACGAGATCCGCACGGATATCTTCCACTCGGGCGGGGCCGGCGGCCAGAACGTCAACAAGGTGGCTACAGCTGTGCGACTGACTCATATTCCCACCGGCATCGTCGCCATCTGTCAGGACGAGCGTTCGCAGCTCAAGAACCGCATCAAGGCCATGGCCGTGCTGCGCGCACGACTCTATGATGTGAAGATGCGCGAGCAAGCGGACAAGATCGAGCAGGACCGCCGCAGCCAGGTCGGCACGGGCGACCGCTCCGAAAAGATGCGGACATACAACTTCCCGCAGGATCGCATCACCGACCACCGAATTGGTCAGAACTTCCACAACATCGAACGTCTTCTCGATGGCGAACTGGATGAACTCATCGATGCACTCAATGCCGCCTCGGTGCAGCAAGCTGCTTCCCTGCCTTAGCATACAGACAGTTTGGCAGTCTGTAGCGGAGAAGCTGAATCAGGCGGGCATCGATGACGCCGGCCGCGAGGCAACCATCATCCTGCAACACGTCACCCGCCAACCGCCGGCGGAGTTCTTCGCCAACCTGCAGCGAGGGCTCATGCCCACGGAGAGGGAGCGGGTGGAACAGATCCTCTCGCGCCGTCTGCGGCGCGAACCCCTTCAGTACATCCTCGAATCCGCCTTCTTCTACGGACGCGAGTTCTACGTCGACGCGCGCGTGCTCATTCCCCGCCCCGAGACAGAACTGCTGGTAGAGAACGTGCTCGCCAGGGCGCCCGACCTGCCATGCGCGGTCTCCCCTCGGGTGCTGGACGTCGGCACCGGCAGCGGCGCCATCGCAGTCACGCTGGCATGTGAACTGGAGAACGTGCAGGTTGTCGCGATTGACCGGTCGGCGGCAGCCCTCCAGGTGGCGCGCGCCAACGCGGTGAAGCACATGGTGAGCGACCGTCTGTCGTTTGTACAGACGGACATGATCAGCGCCGTCGGCATGCCGATCGACGCCATCGTGGCCAATCTGCCCTACATACCAACGGCCGATATACCGGGTCTGAGTCCTGAAGTCTCATCGTTTGAACCACTGGCTGCATTGGACGGAGGCACGTCAGGACTGGAGCTCATCAGTGCGCTCTGCCTGCAGGCAGCCACTCTGCTCAAACCAGGTGGATGGCTCTTCCTTGAGGTCGGTCAGCACCAGGCAGCCGAAGTAGCGAAGCTCCTGTCGGACGTGCCCATCTGGACTCAGACTGACGTCCTGCGTGACTTGCAGGGAATAGACAGGATCGTAGTGGCCCGCATCGGGCACCACACCACTCAGTGACCGAACGGCCCTCACCACCCCTCAACCAGCCGGGTCCACAACGAACTGAAGCCGTTCGATCGAGGATGCCAGCCCGGACCGTTCACAGATGTCGATCAGTACCGCGTTGAACTCGACCAGGCCCTTGCCAACGGAGAGCCTTCCGGGTATCTGCGTCAGAAATCTCTGGATGACTGCCTCGGGATCATCTCCGATGACTGAATCCTGAGGTCCGACCATGCCGATGTCGGTCACGTATGCCGTGCTGCCGGAGAGGAGGCGGGCATCGATCGTGCCCACGTGCGTGTGCGTGCCCACCACCGCCGCCACACGGCCGTCGAGATAGCGACCCATGGCCACTTTCTCGGACGTAGCCTCAGCGTGGAAGTCGACAACCACCGCCTTCACGCCGTCCGGAGGCTTCGCCAGCAGCGCGTCCATCGCACGGAACGGACAGTCGTAGTTCATCATGAAGGTTCGCCCGATGAGGTTGACCACCAGGAGACCGGCGAACAGATGAAAGCCACGGCCGGGCGCCGCGGGGGGATAGTTGAGTGGCCGCACCAGTGGATGATCGTCCACCAGCCAATCCAGAATCTCCCTGTGATGCCAGATGTGATTGCCCGAGGTCACTACGTCGACGCCGGCGGCATACAGCTCGGACACGGTGTTGATGGTTATGCCAAGCCCACTGGCGATGTTCTCGCCATTGGCAACCACGATATCGATGGCATGCTTCTTGCGTAACTCAGGCAAAAGGCAAGCCACGGCCTGGCGCCCTGGCTTGCCGACAACGTCACCGATACAGAGGACTCTCACAGGCGCGCCTGACCGCCGCTATTTCGCATATTCAACCGCTGTGGTCTGACGCGCAACCACGACCCTTATCTGGCCGGGATACGTAAGACACTCCTCTATCCGCTTGGATATATCGCGCGCAAGTCTGACGGCCCCGAGGTCGTCGGTCTCCTCGGGCTTCACTAATACACGCACCTCACGGCCCGCCTGGATGGCATACGCCTTCTCCACTCCCGAGAATCCGGTGGCGATATCTTCGAGTTCGCGCACACGCTTGAGGTACTGCTCCAGGGATTCTCTACGGGCTCCCGGCCGAGAGCCGCTGATAGCATCCGCGGCAGCGACGATGAACCCGAGGGTGCTGGTGGTCATTACCTCGCCATGGTGTTCGGAGACCGCCTGCGCTATCTCCTCGGACTTCTCCCACTGGCGCACCAGGTTAGCCCCGATCATCGCGTGAGAGCCTTCCACTTCGAAATCCACTGCCTTGCCGATATCGTGCAGCAGGCCCGCCCGCCGCGCCATCGACGCATCTCCACCGATCTCGTCGGCGATCATTCCTGACAGGTGAGCAACTTCGAGACTATGTTGCAGCACATTCTGGCCGTAGCTGGTGCGGTACTTCAACTGACCGACGAGTTTCACCAGTTCAGGGTGCAGGCCCGGCACGCCGGCCTCAAAGCAGGCATTCTCTCCCTCGACCTTGATGGTCGCCTCGACCTCACTCTTGGCCTTCTCAACCACCTCCTCGATACGCGCCGGGTGAATGCGGCCGTCGAGGATGAGTTTGTTCAGTGCGATGCGGGCCACTTCACGTCTCACGGGCGCGAAACTGGAGATGGTGACCATCTCAGGCGTGTCGTCGATGATGAGGTCGACGCCGGTAGCCTGTTCCAGCGCACGGATATTCCTGCCCTCGCGGCCGATGAGCCGTCCCTTCATCTCATCGGAGGGCAGTGGCACGGTCGAGACGGTGGTCTCGGAAACCACGTCCGCTGTGCACCGTTGAATGGCGGTGGCAAGGATGTACTGGGCTGAACGGTCCGCGTCTTCCTTGACCTGCGCTTCCCAGATGCGCACCTGCCGCGCGGCCTCTTCCTTGACCTCGCCCTCCAGTGCGGCAAGCAGCATGCGGCGAGCCTCGTCAGTGGTCACGCCGGAGATCTGTTCGAGCTTGGTGACTTCCTGGCGTCTGAGGTCATCGATCTCATCGCGTGACGTCTGCAACTCACGGCCGCGATCATCGAGTTCCTTCTCACGCCTTCCCACCGCGGCGAGCTTCCGCTCGATGGCCGCCTCTTTCTGGTCAAGGCGATTCTCGAGCCGCTGCAACTGCAGGCGATGCTCTTTGTTTTCGGCCTCCGCCGCGTTCCGCACCTTACGCGCTTCTTCACGCGCGTCCCGCAACAGTTCACGGTGCCGGGTGGTTGCTTCAGTCAGTAGTCTTTCCGCTTCCTTCCTGGTGCCAAGAATCTGCTGGTTCGCGACAAGCTGCCGCACGTAGTAACCGACGAGCACCCCCAGCAACAGGGAGAGCGCAACGAGTATATATATATATGAGTCCATTTTCCCTTCTCATTGGAACGTCCATTCGGGTGAACCCCACGTTGACAGAATGTTACGACCTTTGCGTACGGCCAGTCAACAACAGACGACCGGATGGTATACGCGGAGAAGGGAAAGAACAGCGGAAAGAAGCGCAAAGAGAAGTGCAAAGAAAAGCACCTTAACTGCTGAATAGTGGAAGGAAGGAAATTGGCATTGTGTTAGACGACGGATCGAAATCCGTCGACCGACCTGGAAATCCGGGATAAACCCGAGACTCCCTGAAAGGAGGTGATTCAGCCACACGTTCCCGTACGGCTGCCTTGTTACGACTTCGTCACAGTTACCAGCGCCACCCTCGGCGACTGCCTCCGATAAAGGTTGGCCCATCGACTTCAGGTGTTTCCGGCTTCCATGGCGTGACGGGCGGTGTGTACAAGGCCCGAGAACGTATTCACCGCAGTATAGCTGACCTGCGGTTACTAGCAGCTCCGGCTTCATGCAGGCGATTGCAGCCTGCAATCCGAACTGAGGATGGTTTTAAGGGATTAGCTCCGACTTGCGTCGTGGCAACCCTCTGTACCCACCCATTGTAGCGTG
The DNA here is from genome assembly GCA_040766535.1 of Dehalococcoidia bacterium. Lineage (GTDB taxonomy): Bacteria > Chloroflexota > Dehalococcoidia > GIF9 > AB-539-J10 > SKVJ01. Next base: position 30,124 of record JAXGQG010000009.1, read on the forward strand.
TGTGTAGCCCAGGGCATAAAGGCCATGCTGACTTGACGTCATCCCCACCTTCCTCCTTGCTGTACAAGGCAGTCTGCTATGAGAAATCAACATAGCACGAGGGTTGCGCTCGTTGCGGGACTTAACCCAACACCTCACGGCACGAGCTGACGACAGCCATGCAGCACCTGTGAAAGCTCCTGATTGGATACAGGTCGTCGCCCTTTCGGGTCCCTACTTCTAACATGTCAAGCCCTGGTAAGGTTCTTCGTGTAGCATCGAATTAAACCACACGCTCCGCTGCTTGTGCGGGCCCCCGTCAATTCCTTTGAGTTTTAGCCTTGCGGCCGTACTCCCCAGGCGGAACACTTAAAGCGTTGGCTTCGACACGAGGAGGGTCGATACTCCCCATATCAAGTGTTCACCGTTTACGGCGTGGACTACGCGGGTATCTAATCCGCTTCGCTCCCCACGCTTTCGAGCCTCAGCGTCAGGAACAGCCTAGGAAACCGCCTTCGCCACTGGTGTTCTTCCGAATATCAACGCATTTCACCGCTACACTCGGAATTCCGTTTCCTTCTGCCGCCCTCGAGTAACCCAGTATCGGATGACCCCTCCCGATTGAGTCAGGAGATTTCACACCCGACTTAAGAAACCGCCTACGCTCCCTTTACGCCCAGTAAATCCGGATAACGTTCGCCTCCTACGTATTACCGCGGCTGCTGGCACGTAGTTGGCCGAGACTTATTCCTCAGGTACCGTCACTATCTTCCCTGAGAAAAGGGGTTTACGATCCGAGAACCTTCTTCCCCCACGCGGTGTCGCTGGGTCAGGCTTTCGCCCATTGCCCAATATTCCTTGCTGCTGCCTCCCGTAGGAGTTGGGGCCGTGTCTCAGTCCCCATCTGGCTGGACATCCTCTCAGACCAGCTACCGATCACAGCCTTGGTGGGCTATTACCCCGCCAACTAGCTAATCGGCCGCAGGCCTATCCGCGAGTGCCTTACGGCTTTAATGAACCTGCTTTGACAGATCCATACCATGCGGTATTAGCCTACCTTTCGGTAAGTTATCCCCCGCTCGCGGGTAAGTTACCTACGTGTTACTCAGCCGTTCGCCACTGAACCGTAATCCGAAAACTACAGTCCCGTACGACTTGCATGCATAAAGCGCACCGCCAACGTTCATCCTGAGCCAGGATCAAGCTCTCAGTTTAAAGAACCTTCCTTCCACTATTCAGCTGTTAAGGTGCGAGGGAGCCATATAGTACAGGCTCCGACCGAGGCGTGTCAAGCGAACTTCAGACTCCACATGGACATTTCTTTCTCGTGGTTCACCGTACAACGCGGTGATACAATAGCACGAATCGCGGAAGAATGGGAGCCCTGAACGTTGGCTATCGCTGAAGATCATGAATTGCGGGTTCAGACCATCTCCCAGGGGAGGCTTACCTGGGTCTACATCGAAAGACCCACCGAGGCCGAAGCTCAGTATCTGGCCGACAATTTCGGCTTTCACCCGCTGGAAATCGATGACGTTATGAGCCGTGCCCAGCGTCCAAAGCTGGATGAGGATGACGATCATCTGTTTATTGTGATGCAATTCCCGGTCTTCAATAAGACCAATCGCATCACCCGTCCCAGCGAAGTCGATGTCTTCGTGGGAGAGAACTACGTCGTTACCGTGCATTGCAGCGGCGACCTGAAACCTCTGTCCAAGTTCTTCCAGGAGTGTCAGACGCGCGAGAGAGCCGCGCCGCCTACCTCGGCCGCAATTCAGGCTATCTGCTGTACCACATCATCGACAGATTGGTGAACTACTGCTTCCCCATACTCAACCGCATCGTCGAGAACATAGAGGAACTCGAGGACCTGGTCTTCACGGAGCCTGTTCCCGAGACTGTTCGGTCCATCTCCCTGCTGCGCAGAGACCTGATCTCCTTTCGCCGGGTCATACGGCCGCAGATCGGCGTTATCGAGACGCTGGAGCAGGAAGACTATCCGTTCTTCAAGGAAGAGCAAGAGGTGTACTTCGGCGATATCGCCGACCATGTCCGGAAGATCTGGGACGGACTTGAAGACTGCAAGGAAGTGGTGGACGGTCTGTATGAGACGAGCAACTGGTTCACATCGCATCGCATCCGTGAGATCATGCGAGTGCTCACGATCATCACAGTGATCCTGGCCCCACTCACCCTGCTGTCAGGCATCTACGGCATGAACGTGCCGCTTCCGGGAGGCGCCGACCACGGCAGCCTGGCATCGTTCCTGGGAATAGTCGCATTGATGAGCGCAACTGGAATCGCTATGCTTGCGTTCCTCCGGCATAGACACTGGATATAGCTGGAGTGGCCGCATCATCGCACACAGACACGGCGGGTAGCAGGCGCTTCCGGAGGACATATGCTGTTCACTATCGATATTGGCAATACCAGCATCAACATGGGACTCTTCGACGGAGAAGAGCTGATGCACTCGTGGCGACTTATGTCTGGTATCGACCGCTCTGCTGACGAGTACGGTTCGCTCATATTCAGCCCGCTGCAACGCCACGGCATCCTATCTCGTCTATTCGGCGCCGTCCTGTACGGCGTGGTGCCGCCGCTGATACCAGTCTTCACCGAGGTCTGCACCCGCTACCTGGATACGCGGCCCCTCAACGTGGAGCCGGGCATCAAGACCGGCCTGCGGCTGCTGGTGGACAACCCGCGCGAGCTGGGTCCCGACCGTGTCGCCAACGTCGTCGCCGGCACCCTGATGTATGGCAAGCCCCTTATCGTCATCGACTTCGGTACGGCCACAACGTTCGACGTCGTGTCGGCGGCCGGTGATTTCCTTGGTGGTGCTATCTCGCCCGGCATCACTATCGCCAGCGAGGCCTTGTTCCGCAGGACGGCGATGCTGCCCCGTATCGAGCTGCTGCGGCCCAAGCATGCTATCGGCCGTAACACCGTCACCGCGATGCAGTCCGGCATTCTCTTCGGCTACATCGGCCTTGTGGAGAAGATCATCCAGGAGATCACCGCGGAGCTGGAGGCGGAACCGGTGGTGGTCGCCACCGGCGGCTATGCCAACATGTTCGCGGAAGTCGTACCTGCCATCCAGGTCGCCAACCCTGATCTTTCTCTGATAGGCTTGCGCCTTATCCACGAGATGAATACCATTGAGCGATGAGCGGAGCATGCAACAACAGATGAAGCGACACAGTCTGCTGCTCGGAGTCACCGGCAGCGTGGCAGCGTACAAGGCCGCCGAGCTTTCCCGGGAACTGGTACGCACGGCGTGACCGTGCGCGTCATGATGACTCCCGCGGCGACGCGTTTCATCACCCCGCTCACATTCGAGGCGCTGCTCAATTCCCCGGTGGTTACCGATCTGTTTCAGGAGACGCCGCAGGGCCCATCCTCACGTGACGCTGGCGGCGGAGGCGGACGCCATTCTCATCGCACCCGCCAGTGCCGACTGCCTGGCGCGCCTCGCGCACGGTCTGGCCGACGACATCGTGAGTTGCACCGTCATGGCGTTCAAGGGCCCTGCCGATGGTGGCCCCCGCAATGCGAGAACATGTACCTCAATGCGGCCACGCAGGCGAACATCGCGCTCCTCAGGGAGCGGGGAGCCGTGATCATCGGCCCGGAGTCGGGCGAACTCGCATCCGGAGGCCGCGGAGCAGGCCGTATGTCCACGATCGAGACCATCGTCGGCTGGACACTCAAGACTTCGGGCACAACGGCGATCTGGCGGACGGACCGTGGTGATCACGGCCGGGGGCACTCAGGAACCGATCGATCCCGTACGATGTGTGACGAACCACTCTTCGGGCAAGATGGGGTATGCGCTGGTTGAGGCTGCCCGTGATCGCGGCGCGTATGTCATCCTCGTGACCGCCCCGACCGCGTTGCGAGCGCCCGCGGGGTGGAGGTAGTCCGTGACCACCGCCCAGGATATGTACGAAGCTACGCAGGCCGCGGTGAAGCACGCGGACGCGCTCGTCATGGCGGCGGCGGTTGCGGATTACCGTCCGGCCAATCCCCGCCAGGACAAGATAAAGAAAGAACGTGCGGCGATGGAGCTGTCGCTGGAGCGAACCGTCGACATACTGGGCTCGCTCGAAGGGCCGTTCGTGAGGGTCGGCTTTGCCGCCGAGAGCAGCGACCTGGAGAAGAACGCGCGAACGAAGCTCGCCGAGAAGCACCTGCACCTCATCGTTGCCAACGACATCACAGCTACTGACAGCGGCTTCGGCTCTGAGAGCAACCGCGTCACGCTAATCGACCGCAACGGGGCCGTCGACCGGCTTCCGCTGCTGTCGAAACGCGAAGTTGCGACCAGGTACTCGACCGCGTTGTACAACTGCTAGCCTAGGAGCAACGCGTCCCCCATCGCGAGTGCTCAGAGAATCAACAAATGCTGTTGTGCCGGCGTAGACGAAAGCGAGGAATACTCCATTGAAACGGAAGGCTCTGGACAAAGCGTATGAACCCGGGAATATCGAGCAGAAGTGGTACAACTTCTGGCTTCAGAATGGATACTTCACTCTGAAGGTAGATCCCGCACGCGCGCCATTCGTAATCATCATGCCACCCCCCAACGTCACCGGGGAGCTTCATGTCGGTCATGCCCTGACCATGACGGTGGAAGACGTGCTGATACGGTGGCACCGCATGCTCGGCGACCCAACGCTCTGGGTGCCCGGCACAGACCACTCGGGCATCGCAGTCCAGGTGCTGGTGGAGAAAGATCTCGCGAAGGAGGGACTCACACGCCAGCAGGTCGGGCGGGAGGAATTCCTGCGGCGCGCGTGGGAACGGGCGATACGCAGCAGGAAGACCATCGAGCAACAGCAACACCTGATCGGGGCCTCATGCGACTGGACACGAGACACGTTCACGCTTGACGCAGGACCAAGCAAAGCGGTCCGCACGGCCTTCACGAGGTTGTACCACAAGGGACTCATCTACCGGGGCGAGCGCATGGTGAACTGGTGCCCGCGTTGCCAGACCGCCCTCTCCGACCTCGAGGTTGAGCATAAGGACACCCCGGGACATCTGTGGCACTTCCGCTATCCATTCGCCGAGGGCGAGGGCAGCGTCACCATCGCAACCACCCGACCCGAGACCTGCTACGGAGACACGGCTGTGGCCGTCAACCCGAACGACGGGCGCTACCGCGCCGTAGTGGGACGCTCCGTGATACTGCCCGTCACAGGCCGGCCTATCCCGGTCATCGCGGATGAGTCCGTGGACCCCGAGTTCGGGACCGGTGCACTCAAGATAACCCCATGCCATGATCCGACCGACCTTGAGATCGCCGACCGGCACGGCCTGGCCCATATCGATGTCTTCAATCAAGACGGGACCATGAACGCTGAGGCAGGCGCCTGCCAGGGCATGACGCGGGAAGCCTGCCGCGAACGTGTGGTGAGGGAATTCGAGGAGAAGGGACTGCTCGCGGGAATCACCCCCTACAGTCACATGGTGGGACACTGTGGCCGGTGCGGAGCGGCTGTCGAGCCTCGCATCAGTACCCAGTGGTTTGTGCGAACCCAACCTCTCGCGGAGGCAGCCATCCGCGTCGTCAGGAACGGGGAGATTCGCATCATCCCGGAGCATTTCACCCGCGTGTACTACGCCTGGATGGAGTCGATCAAGGACTGGTGCATCAGCCGTCAGTTGTGGTGGGGACACCGCATCCCGGTGTGGTACTGCCTCGACTGCGGCGCGCTCACGGTCAGCGTGGATACCCCAACCGCGTGCGAGAAATGCACCGGCAGCAGATTGGAGCAGGATCCGGACGTGCTCGATACCTGGTTCAGTTCCGCTCTGTGGACGCATTCGACGCTTGGCTGGCCGGATGACACGGAGGATATGCGCTACTTCTATCCCACTTCGGTGATGCAGACCGGCTATGACATCCTCTTCTTCTGGGTGGCCAGAATGATAATGATGGGCATCGAGGACACGGGCAGGATCCCGTTCCACACTGTGTACCTCAACGGCCTCATACGCGATGAACAGGGCCAAAAGATGAGCAAGATGCGGGGCAATGTCATCAAACCCGATGATGCCATAGCCAGCTACGGCATCGATGCTCTGCGCTTCGCTCTGACCACCGGTAACTCGCCCGGAAACGACCTCTCTCTCGGAAAGGCGAAACTCGAGTCTTCGAGGAACTTCGTCAACAAGCTGTGGAACGCGACACGGTTCGTGCTCCAGAGCACCGAGGAGTGGCGCTCTTCGCCGGCAGCCAGCTCGCCGTTGCCAACTCCGCAGCGGATCGAGGACCGCTGGCTGCTGAGCAGAGCCCATCGGCTCATTACGTCAGTCCGCTCGCTCATGGACGACTATCAGATCGGCGAAGCCGAGAGGCAGATACATGACTTCGTCTGGACCGAACTGTGCGACTGGTACATCGAAATGGCCAAGCTTCGCCTGCGCGCGAAGGACGCAGTTCAAGATGCTCCATCGCCGGCGCCATACCTTGTGTCGCTCCTGGACATGTCGCTCAGGCTGCTTCACCCGTTCATGCCGTTCGTGACGGAGGAACTGGCAGCGCCCGCGCCGGCTGCAGGCGATAGCGAAGCGCGATCGATCATAATCGCACCAGCGCCTGTCGCCGACGAAGCATGGGTCGATCCCGATGCGGAACGCAGCATGAGCGCGGCGCAGACATCGTGCGCGCGCTGCGAAACACGAGACCGAGCGGAAGATGGAGCCGACGGACTGGCTGGAAGCCCATCTCTACACAAGCATCCTCTCCGACCTCCAGCAGCTGCTGCCGGCCATCGAGACGCTCTCGCGGACTCATATCCTCGGCCGAGCACCGGGACAGCCGCGTCGAAGAGTCCGCCACCCGCGGCGCGCTGGTCCTCAGCGACGCCGAAATAGTCGTTGCAGACGCTTCCCGGAGCACATCGACAGGGTTCGAGAACAGCTGGAGAAGGAAGCGGAAACGACAAGGAACCGGCTGCAGTCCGTGGATGCCAGACTGGTGGACGAGGCATTTCTCGCGAAGGCTCCGTCGGCCATTGTTGAGAAGCAGCGTGAACTGGCAGCAGACCTGCGGGACAAGCTGGCACGGCTGGAGGGCCGAGTTGCAGGAACTGGGCTAGCGCCCCTGTGCCGCCTTTGCCGATGTGTAGCGGTGCAGCACCGTCAGCGCACGCTTCGTGTCGTCGCTCGCCACGCGTGACTTGTCGGAGTTCTTGAGCCGCAGCTTGAACCAGCCAGTACGTGAATTCCTTCATCTCGGTGAGGCTGATGCGGCTGCGTCGGGGCAGACCTCTTACCCGCCTATACAGGCTGACCAGCTCCGCGCGCGTGCTGCCGTACACATACACGTAGGCATCATCAATCTCGGCGTCGTACGCGCGTCAGACCTGACGTCCTGCGCCTCTTCCTCAAGTCCCCCACCACCGCGTGCACCACCATCTCCTCCACCAGCACCCCATAGATGAAGTTGAGATAGGCACGGTATTTCTCAGGCCCGATCAGGTCCTTGAGGTCCGGAACGCGCATACTCCTGAGGCGGGCGGTCATTCGCGATCAGTGCGATGAGATCGTCCTCATTCACGAGGTCACGAAGTTCCGCACACAGCCGTTCACACAGGCGCATCAGGTCCAGCGCCTCCCCATCGATGAGATAGACGAATCTCTCGCCATCGACGTCTTCTTCCTGCAGCGGCCAGTCACGCACGTGCGTCCAGCATGGAGCCGTACCAGCCTTGCCCCGCAGCTATGCGTTCGCGCATAGCGGTGATTATCTCTGCAGCGTCTGCGGAAACCATAGACGGAAAGTATAGTACGGAACCCGCCTTAGGCGCGCCGATCGTTCTGGCTGATAGCAGGAATGCCGCGAGAGCCGGCAGTCAAGGCGCAGACTCACACCTGGCCTACACGGATTGACGCTCTTCCCTCAAGGGATCAGAACCCTGCCGCCGATGCGATTCGATCTCGGCGAGAAGCCGGTGTACTGTCCTGTCGCCAAAGCCCGAAAGCTGGCTCACCGCGCCGGACCGCAGTGCAGTCTCCAGCTGGTCGAGGCTTGACACACCAAGTTCCTGCGAGAGGCGCGCCGCGGTCTTCGGACCGATGCCGGAAAGACGCATGAGTTCCAGTACTCCCGGAGGGGATGACTCAACCAGCCTGTCAAAGAAAACCAGATGGCCGGTCGTGAGCAACTCCACCGTCTTGTTCGCGATTGCCTCGCCGATGCCCGGAATACGCCGGATGTCTTCACCCCGCGCCATCATGTCACGCAACTGCTCCGGATACGCCGCTATGGCCCGGGCGCCGGTACGGTACGCGTTGATCTTAAAGGGGCTGTCCGCTTTGACTTCGAGCAGCCGTGAGATGTCCTCGAAGACGCGTGCCAGGGATGCGTTGTCCATGGGCTCCCGTCCACCTTCGTAACCCACCATTGCACCACCCCTCTCAAGACGCCGAAACGCCCGTCCGCCGGGTTACTTGCCGCAGCAGTGCTTGTACTTCTTGCCGGAGCCACAGGGACAGGGGTCATTCCGGCCGACCTTCTTCCCGGCGGCAGCAGTCGCACCGGTCCCCGGCAGAGGCGCAGGCTGAGGCTGAGGCCCGACGGAACGAATCCCGGGTTGCTGTGTCTTGACGGACACGCGGAACATCATCGCAGGCACATCGTGCTTAATGGCGTCCAGCATTCCCTGGAACAGCGCATGGCCTTCCTTCTTGTACACCACCAGGGGTTGCTGCTGCGCCACCGCACGCAGGCCGATCCCTTGCCTCATGTACTCCATCGCCATGAGGTGTTCCATCCACAGACGGTCAATGACGTGCAGCATGATGAAGCGTTCCGCCAGTCTCATCTGTTGCGCACCCAGCTCCTGCTCACGCTGCTCGTAGGCCGCGACGCCAAGGCCGGTTACGCGGCTCACCATCTCTTCAAGCATGTCTCCTGGCGGCAGCCGGTCGAACAGCGTGGCCACCTGCTCCGTCATCATAGGCATGAGTGCCAGAACATCCTGTGACAGCCCCTCGCGGTCCACTTCTCCGAGATTCTCGTCCACCCGGTTCGACACGATCTGCCGCAATTCGTCGCCCAGCATCGAAAGGATGTTCTCCCTAAGATCGGTCGACGCGATGACCTTCCGGCGCTCGGCGTAGATCACTTCACGATGCTTGTTCAAGACATCGTCGTACTCGACCAGGTGTTTCCGGATATCGAAGTGATATCCCTCGGTCTGCACCTGCGCGTTTGCCAGCGCCTTTGTGACCATGGGATGCTCGATCGGGGTCTCGTCGTCCATCCCGGCCCACTGCATCACCGACTTGACTCTGTCACCGCCAAAACGGCGCATGATCTCGTCGTCCAGAGACACGAAGAAGACGGTAGAACCGGGGTCGCCCTGCCGCCCCGCACGCCCACGCAACTGGTTGTCTATGCGTCTGGCCTCATGATGCTCCGTGCCTACGACGGCGAGACCTCCCAGCGAAACCACCTTATCGTGTTCCCGCTGCCATTCATCAGTATCCCGTCCTTCCACCGTACCGCCGAGGATTATGTCGACTCCGCGGCCAGCCATATTGGTGGCAACCGTTACCGCCCCCAACCGCCCGGCCTCAGCCACTATCGCCGCTTCGCGTTCGTGGTTCTTCGCGTTCAGGACCTGCGCGCGGACACCGTTTCGCAGGAAGATGTCGCTGATCACCTCGGACAACTCAATTGAAGTGGACCCGACCAGCACCGGCCTGCCTGATTCATGCAGTGCCTTGACCTCTCTCGCCACCGCCTTGAGCTTGGAGGACTCATCCCTGTAGACCCGGTCGGGCTGGTCCTGGCGGATCATGGGGCGGTGTGTCGGAACCTCCACCACATCCAGCTTGTAGATGCGGCCGAACTCCTCCGCCTCAGTGAGAGCGGTTCCGGTCATTCCCGCGAGCTTGCCGTACATCCTGAAGTAGTTCTGGAAAGTGACGGTCGCGTGGGTGACGCTCTCACGCTGCACCTGCACATGCTCCTTGGCTTCAAGCGCCTGGTGCAGCCCTTCGGAATAGCGTCGTCCCGGCATGAGCCGTCCGGTGTGTTCGTCGACGATGATGACCTGCCCGTTCTTCACCACATAGTCTTTGTCGCGCCGGAAGAGAGCGTGGGCTCGCAGCGCGCTCTGCAGATAGAACGTGAGTGAGTAGTTCGACCGGTCAAACAGGTTGGGACCTTTCAGCAGCCCTGGCTGCGCAGCATCCTCCACCCTCGGTATCCCCACATCATCGGTCAGGTGCACGGTGCGCGTTCTCTCATCGATGTTGTAGTCCCGGTCACGCGCCAGCGTCGCAACGATCCTGTCCAACAGGACGTACAGATTCGCTGCCTCTTCCGAGGGGGCGCTGATGATGAGCGGTGTGCGGGCTTCATCGATGAGGATGTTGTCCACTTCGTCGACGATCGCGTAGCTGAGTGACCGCTGCACGCATTGCCCCAGGTCCGTCACCATGTTGTCACGCAGGTAGTCGAAGCCGAATTCGTTGTTCGTACCGTAGGTGATATGCGCCTTGTAGGCATCCTGCCGCGAAATGGGGCGAAGCCTGGACCAGCGGCCGGTCGGGTCTTCATACTCCGGGTCATACATGAACGACGGCTGCATGTTGAGGTCGTCCTGCCGTCCGGTGATGCAGGCAACGGACAGACCGAGCGCATGATAGATGGGCCCCATCCAGAGACAGTCACGCTTGGCCAGGTAGTCGTTCACCGTGACCAGGTGCGCCCCTTCATCGCGCAGCGCATTCAAATAGAGGGGAAGCGTGGCCACGAGCGTCTTGCCCTCGCCCGTCTTCATCTCAGCGATGCGTCCCTGGTGCAGGACGATGCCGCCCAGCAGTTGAACGTCGAAGTGACGGAGTCCGATGGTCCGGCGAGACGCCTCTCGAGCTGCGGCGAACGCCTCGGGGAGTACTTCCTCCAGTTCAGCACCGGAGGCAAGCTGGTTCCGCAGGGAATCGGTGGTTTCGCGCAGTTCGTCGTCGGTACGTCGCTGGAACTCGGGTTCGAGTTCGTTGATGCGCGCCACCGACGGCTGTAGCCGGTTCAGCTGCTTCTCGTTGGAATCGAAGAGGCCGCCAAGTTTCTTGCCGATGAGGGAGCCGATGTTCGCCACGGTTCGTCAGTGTACCGCGAAACGGGCCAGCTACTCAAACATGGCGCCGATCGAGAGTCCCGTATGAATACGATGGATAGCTTCACCCAGCAGAGAGGAGATCGAAAGCACCGTTATCTTGTCCAGGCGCTTCTCTTCACGTATCGGTATGGTGTCCGTAACCACCACCTCTTTCACCGGGCAGTTGCGAATGCGCTCGATGGCTTTGCCAGAAAGCACGGCATGTGTTGCACAGGCATACACTTCGCGGGAGCCCTTCTTGAGAAGCGTCTCCACCACGTTGGTCAGCGATCCGGCGGTATCGATCTCGTCATCCACGGTGAGGGCTGTACGCCCGTTCACTTCGCCGATGACATTGAGCGCTTCGGTGGCGTCGTTATTGCCCAGACGCCGCTTCTCGATGATGGCGAGAGATGCTCCCAGGTTCGCGGCGACGTCGCGCGCCCTCTTGGATATGCCGATATCGGTGGCCACGACAACAAGATCCTGCAGCTTCTTGCCGCGGAAGTACTGGCTGAGCAGTGACACGGCCGTGAGTTCATCCACAGGGATCGTGAAGAAACCCTGGATCTGCGGCGCATGAAGGTCGACAGTGAGTATGCGGTTCGCGCCCGCGGTAGTCAGAAGGTCCGCCACCAGGCGCGCCGTGATGGGAACGCGCGGCTGGTCCTTCTTGTCCGTTCGTCCGTAGCCATAGTACGGCACCACGGCCGTGATGCGTCCGGCCGAGGCCCGTCTGAACGCGTCCAGCATGATCAACAGCTCAACGAGACTGTTATTCACTGGAGTGCAGATCGGTTGGATGACGAAGACGTCGCGCTGCCTGACGTTCTCAAGTATCCGGACGAAAGTGTTCTCGTTGGAGAACTCGAACACCTCGGCTTTGCCGACGGGCATTCCGAGGTACTCACATACGGCGGCCGCGAGAGCGGGGTGGGCATTGCCCGTGAAGACTTTGAGTTCGTCCATCCAGAAGACACCTCAGAGGAGAAGCGGTTGCAGCCGCATTATAACACCGTGGTCCGGCGTGGAAAGGCCTTTCAGGCCGATCCGGAGTGTGGTCCCTCAGGCTGCCCCGGGAATCGGGTGACTCTTACAAAGACCGCGAACGGTCGCATGCACACGATCTCTCACCGACTCAGACGTCGGCTCGCGCAACACCTGGCAGATGAGGCGGGCTACTGTGTGCACCTCATCGGGTGAGAATCCCCTGGTGGTGATGGCCGGTGTGCCGACACGCAAGCCGCCGGCGATCATGGCGGATCTTGTGTCGTACGGGATCTTGTTCCGGTTGGCCACGATCCCCGCTCGCTCGAGTGCGTCCTGCGCTTCCTTACCGGTGATGTTCAGATTGGCAAGGTCCACCAGCACGAGGTGGTTGTCCGTGCCCCCGCTCACCACCCGAAGTCCCGATTCCACAAACACATCCGACAGGATGCGCGCATTCGCCACGATGGCCGCAGCGTAATCCTTGAACGACGGCAACGAAGCTTCGAGGAAGCAGACCGCCTTGGCCGCTATCACGTGCATCAACGGTCCGCCCTGGCTGCCGGGGAACACCGCGGCATCGATCTTGGAGGCGTGAGCGGCCTTACTGAGGATGAAGCCCCCTCTCGGGCCTCGAAGCGTCTTCTGAGTGGTGCCGGTGACCACATCGGCACAGGCCACGGGAGACGGATGCACTCCTCCCGCAATGAGGCCCGCGATGTGGGCGATATCAACCATGAGCAGGGCGCCGACTTCACGCGCGATCTCGCCGAATATCGAGAAGTCGATGATCCGCGGATACGAACTGGCGCCCGCCACGATCACGTTAGGCCTCTGGTGCAACGCGAGCGACCGCACATGGTCGTAGTCGATACGCTCCGTCTTGCGGTCAACTCCGTACGTCATCGAACGGAACAGCTTGCCCGAGAAGTTGACTTCCGCCCCGTGCGTGAGATGACCTCCGTGGCTCAAGTCCATACCGAGGATCGTCGAGCCGGAGGGAATGAGCGCCTGATAGGCGGCGAAATTGGCCTGGCTTCCGGCGTGAGGCTGCACATTCGCATGCTCGGCACCGAACAGGCTCTTCGCTCGGTTGATGGCGAGCGATTCCACCTCATCAACAACGCCGCATCCGCTGTAGTAGCGCCGCCCCGGGTAGCCCTCCGCATACTTGTCGGTGAGCAGGCTTCCCATCGCCTCCAGGACCGCACGACTTACATGGTTCTCAGATGCAATCAGGTCGATGGTGGCCGCCTGACGACGTCCTTCACGCTCGATAAGCGTCGCAAGGGCGGGGTCGAAAGCACGCAGTGAGTTGTCGGAGACGGGAGAAGTCATGGAGTCGGTACTATACTACCTGCGGCACACCGGGTCAACCCGGCACTCACGCGGGTTCTTTGACACTAGTACCACGCCGTGGTAGATTACCGTGAATTAGCAGACGGAGAAGCTGAGTGCTAATGGACCTCACAGCGAGACGAGAGCGGATACTGCGGACGATAGTGAGCGAATACGTCGCCACCGGGGCCCCCGTGGCCTCCAAGGTGATATCACTCACCGACGTTCGCGTCAGCCCGGCGACCATCAGGAATGACGTGACCGCCCTCGAGGAGGAGGGCTTCGTCACACGTCCACACGCGTCGGCGGGAGCCGTACCCACCGACCGCGCGTATCGTTTCTACGTGGAGTCGATCGGTCATGACATTCAGTTGCCCGTTGCGGACCAGTTGCTCATCGCCGGCGTCTGTCACGATGCCAGCGAGGAATTGGACACGCGTCTCAGGCTCATCGCCACTCTGCTTGCGCATTTCGTGCACAACGCGGCGCTTGTGACGCAGCCCAAGGCGACCCGGGCCAGTCTCAGACACCTTCACATCGTATCGCTCCAGGATACGCTCGCTCTCCTCATTCTGGTCCTGTGTGAACCGGCCGTGGTGCGCCAGCGGACCATCACTCTGCCCCAATCGATGTCCCAGGACGAGCTGACCACGCTGTCCAACCGGCTGGGAGAGCGGCTTGCGGGCATGACGGTCGACGACGTTCTGGCCGAAATCGAGAAAGCCGATCAGGACAAGGACATCATGCTTCAGATCCTGGACGTGATGCGTGCCGAGGATCGTCCCGAACTGGGCAGGGCCTACTTCGAAGGCCTGCATCTCGTCCTGAGCCAGCCCGAATTCGCGAAGAGTCCGAGGGCGCTCACCCTGCTTCGAATGATCGAACGTGATGATTGGCTTGAAACGGCCTTGGGCCCTGCGTCAATAGATGAAGGCATCCGCGTCATCATCGGTCAGGAAAACCGCGACGAGGCGCTACAGGACCTCAGCCTCGTGATAGGCAACTACGGACTCAGCGGCCGTTCGCGCGGAGTGATCGGAGTGGTCGGTCCGAAACGAATGGACTACACTCGGGCTATATCATCCGTGAACTACCTCGCAGCTCTGTTAAGCGAGTCACTCAACGATTCCGTCCACTAGGAGGTGCGTTCCGGTCATGCAGCACGAGCAGGATTTCAACGAGTACGTCGAGGAGGGCTCGGGAGAGACCACAACAACAGCCTCGCAGCTTGAGGAGCGGCTGCGTGTGGCAGAGGAGCAGGCTCGTACGTATCTTGCCAACTGGCAGCGGACCCAGGCGGACCTCGAGAACTACAGGAAGAGGGCCCAGCAGGAACGGAGAGAGGCCAGCGACGTGGCAAACAGCGTACTGATGTCAAAGCTGTTGAGCGCGCTGGACGATCTGGAACGTACATTTGCGCGTCCCGCGGCGGAAATGCGCAAGGCTGCCTGGGCCGATGGCGCACGGTTGAGCTTTCTGAAACTGAAGACCGCGCTCGAGGGTGAGGGTGTCCAGCAGATCGAGGCCGTCGGTCAGCCATTCGACCCGCGCTTCCATCAGGCCGTCATGAGGCGGCCCGGAGCGGAGGGGGTCGTCCTCGAAGAGATGCAGAAGGGGTACATCATGAACGGCCGCGTGCTGCGGCCAAGCATGGTAGTGGTTGGAACAGAGGAATCAATCAACGAAGGATTTGAGCAGTAAGGAGCAAGGAGGAATCAGATGGGGAAAGCTATCGGAATCGACCTGGGGACAACCCTCAGTGTGGTAGCAGTCATGGAGGGTGGTGAACCGAAGATTATTCCGAGTGCCGAGGGTGGCAATCTCGTACCATCGGTGGTCGCCATCAGCAAGAACGGTGAGCGGCTCGTGGGAGAGATAGCCAAGCGACAGGCAATCGTCAATCCTGAGAACACCGTATTCAGCATCAAGCGTCTCATCGGGCGCAAGTACCAGGATACCTCGGTGCAATACGACATCCAGCGCCTGCCCTACAAGATCGTCGCGGCGCCGAACGGAGACTGCCGCGTCATGATGGGCGGCAAAGAGCACAGCCCCCAGGAGATATCAGCGATGATCCTCCAGAAACTCAGGGCTGATGCCGAAGCGTATCTCGGAGAGAAGGTTACCGACGCAGTCATCACGGTCCCGGCCTATTTCAACGACAGCCAGCGACAGGCCACCAAGGACGCCGGCGCCATCGCCGGACTGAATGTGCTGCGCATCATCAATGAGCCGACGGCGTCGTCCCTCGCGTACGGAATGGACAAGACCGGCGACCGAACCATCGCGGTCTACGACCTCGGCGGCGGTACATTCGACATCTCGATACTCGACATCGGCGACGGTATTCCAGGTGAGTCCAGCCAACAAGGACACGCATCTTGGTGGCGACGACATCGATGATCGGCGGCGATCAGCGGGTCATGGACTGGATCTGCGATGAGTTCGAAGGAATCCGGCATCGACCTGAAGCAGGACCGGATGAAGCTCTACGGCGTATCAAGGATACGGCTTGGAGAAGGCGAAGGAGCTGTCCACAGTCGCGCAGACCGAGATCAACCTGCCGTTCATCGGCGGTGCCGGCGGCCGAAACACCACCGAGCGATGACTCTGTCGCGTGCCGGAAGCTGGAGCAACTCGCCGCCGACCTCATTGAGCGGACACTCGAGCCTGTACGCCAGGCCTTGAAGGATGCGGGCATCTCCGCCTCCCAGGTCGACGATGTGGTCCTTGTCGGTGGACAGACCAGAATGCCTAAAGTGCAGGAGGTCATCAGGCAGTTCTTCGGCAAGGATCCGGTGAAGGGCGTCAATCCCGATGAAGCAGTTGGCCTCGGCGCGGCCATTCAGGCCGGCGTCCTCAAAGGCGAGGTTGGCGAGGTCCTGCTGCTGGATGTGACTCCTCTGACTCTCGGCATCGAGACGCTCGGCGGAGTCGCGACTCCCCTGATTCCCAAGAACACCACCATCCCGACCGAGAAGAGCCAGATATTCAGCACCGCAACCGATAGCCAACCAAGTGTGGAGATCCATGTCATCCAGGGTGAGCGGCCCATGGCCGGGGATAACCGGACGCTTGGCAGGTTCATGCTCGACGGCATCCTGCCCGCCCCGAGAGGCGTGCCACAGATCGAGGTGACGTTCGAGATCGATGCGAACGGCATACTGAATGTGAGCGCCCGGGACAAGGGTACGGGCAAGGAACAGAAGATCACCATCACCGCCTCCAGCGGCCTGAGCAAGGAAGAGGTGGAGAAGATGCGGCAGGAGGCAGAGCGCCACGCCGGCGAGGACAGCCGCCGCAAGGAGGAAGTGGAAACCCGCAATGCCGCCGACAGCCTGGCCTACACTGCCGAGAAGACGCTCCGCGAACACGGGGACAAACTCCCCGCGGACGTGAAGCAGGAGATCGAAGGCAAGACGGCCACACTGCGGACAGCGCTGCAGGGACAGGATGTCTCCGCCATCAAGAGCGCGATGCAGGCATTGTCGGATTCCATACAGAAGGCCGGTTCCGCCGTATACGGACAGCCTGCACAGGGCGGTCCCGCAGGGCAACAGGACGCGGACGACGGTACCGTTGAGGGCGAGTTCAGAGAGGTATAAAGGAACAGCATGGATCTACGCGAATTCGAACGCACCGCTATACGTATCTACGAGAGGGCGCGAGCCGAAGGCAGGCTCGTCGAGAATCCTACCGACGCCGAGCTGGCGTCCATTCTCGAACGGGAACCCGGAGTGCGACGCACCATCTACGGGAACTACGTCGCTGATAGCGAGCCCACCTCCCGTTCTGCCATTTTCACCAAGAACAGCGTCGACGATGCGTTCGGTGAGGACGAATTGGCGCTCCTCGCGCAATGCGAGGAGCGCCTCTCCCATCAGCGGATTGTCTCGGTTGACAGGATCGTGGGCAACCGGCACAGCAGCACCAGCGTCCGGTTGCTCGTTCCCGAGCGGTTCGCACACGTGGCCTACGGAGGCCGGAACCTGTTCTTTCCACCGCTCAGCCCGGTCACCGAGCCCACCTACCACATAGTGTTCTTCTACGATGATGCCTTCGACCGCAATCGCGACCTCCCCCTGGCGCAGAAGGACATCACCATCCGGCTGGCCATGCTGGACGGCGGCAAGGTGGTCAAGGTGGTGCGGAACGGCAACTATATCGGTGAGTACAAGAAGGGAGTATTCGCGGCGGAGGATTGGACGCAGAAGACGTACGGCCAGGGGATATTCCTGCACGCGGGCTGCCGTGAAGACCACCTGCAATCCTCACACGGGGACTATCGCACCGTCCGGACGCTGCTCGTGGCCCTGAGCGCCAACGGCAAGACCTCCACCACCTGCAAGATCCTGGCCCGCAAGGGCAACGAGAAGTCCTGGCTCATTCAGGACGACGGCGGCACGCTGTATCCTGACGGCTCATTCCGCGGATTCGAGGGTGGAGGAGTATTCGTCAAGACGGAGGGCGTCAACCCGGGCACGCAGGCGGAGATATTCTATGGACTGTTGAAGCCCTCCACGCTCTGCGAGAACGTGTACGTGGATGGCACCGGCGAGTTCGATTTCTACAACTTCTCGCGGACGTCGAATGGACGTGCGGTGGTACGGCGCAGCGACTTCATGCACGCCAGCCAGCATATCGATGTGCCGAAGATAGACAATTTCATCCTCATCACCAGGGGGCCGCTCATACCCGCCATCTCGCGTCTCAACTGCGAACAGGCGGCCGCGCTGATGGTGCTGGGTCAGGCCATGGAATCCTCGGCGGGTAACCCGGCGCTCGCCGGCACCATCCGCGGTGAGTTCTTCTACGACCCCTTCGTGGCGGGCAACCGCGCCGAGCACGCGAACCGCTTCTACGACATTCTGAAGGGATTGCCGGAGACCCGGTTCTTCCTGCTTAACACGGGCGGAATCGGCGTCCTCTCCCGCAATGGCGGTGACCTCGACGAGGCGATGGACAGCAGATACCGCGACATCGGACTGCAGGACACGATGGCGATACTTGACTCCCTGCTGAGGGGCGGTCTGGAGGACTGGGTTGATTCTCCCACGGGCTTCCAGGTACCCGGCTCCGTCAGGGCGGTGGACGACATCTATTTCCATCCTGAGAAGCTGTTCAATGCCGCGGAATTCGATGAGAATCAGCGCGGACTGAATCTCGTTCGCCGCGAAGCGATTGAGAAGCTCGGGAGCCAGCTCAACCCGGCGATACGGCGCGTCTTCGAGTAGTACTCGCATTCAAGTGCAATCCGCCATCCTGCGCAGACACAGAACACCGCTGAGCTGCGCAGGATGGCTGCTACCATGTCTTGGTGTTGTGACAGGAAGCAGGTACAATACCGACTAATCGGTGCGAAGGTGAGGGCAATCCGACATGGCGACCATGGAAGAACTGCGTACCAAACTCGAACGTGACAAGGCTCAGCTCATCGAGCGATTGGAGCTGTTGAAAGTCGACAGCGACAGCGCCGGCGAGACGCGGGAAGGCAGTCCGTTCGGCAAGAGAGAGGAAGAGGCTACCGAAGCATTTGAACTGGAGAAGCGCATGGCGATGGAGCGCAATCTGAAGGATAGCCTCGCCGAGGTCACGCGAGCCCTCGCCAAGTTCGAATCGGGCGATTACGGCAAGTGCGAGATGTGCGGCAACGACATCGAGCCGGACAGGCTCGACGCGCGCCCGCAGGCCAGTGTCTGCATGCGCTGCAAGGCGCTGCAGCAGAAGAGCGCGGCAAGTGCATCGCAGTAGCGCAGCGGTCGCACTGGCGCTGCTGACCGCAGTGGCCGTTGCAGACCAACTCACCAAGGTCTGGGTTCGCACCACATTTCACGTTGGAGAGTCCGTTCACATCGGCGGTCCCGTCAATCTGACGTACGTCGAGAATGCGGGCGCCGTGTTCGGAATCGGACAGGGGTACTTCGTCATCCCAACCATCGCGACCATACTCATTCTCATTGCTATCCCGCTGATCATCCGACACCTCAAGGTTCGCTACGGATACATGATCACGAAGCTCGAGGCCGCCTGCGTAGGCCTTATCGGAGGCGGCGCCATCGGCAATCTCATCGACCGCGTTACGCGTTCAGCGGTGACTGACTTCGTGGATATCGAGCTGTTCCCGGGATTCCACTGGCCGGCGTTCAACCTGGCGGACTCGTGCGTGGTCGTCGCCACGATCATGCTCTTCATCGTGTTAGCCCGCCACGGTTCACACGAGGTCGAGCACAATGCCACTCCCTGATACCCACGGTGACATCGTCTTATTCCGTGCGGCAAATGCATGCGACCGCCTCGACGTGTTCCTGTCGCAGCAGCCGGGAATCGGCACGCGCTCTCATGCGCAGCGCCTCATCAAGCAGGGAGCAGTCACCCTCAACGGGTCACCCGCCAGGCCGGCCCAGGCGGTACACGAGGGGGACCTGGTAGAGGCGTTGCTTGCAGCCGAACCGCACTCGCCTGTCGCGGAAGACGTGCCTCTCTCCGTCCTGTACGAGGACGACGAGGTGCTGGTGATAGACAAGCCCGCGGGTATGGTGGTGCACCCAGCGCCGGGTCACGCCACACACACCCTCGTCAACGCCCTCCTCGGCAGGCATCCGGACATCGAATGCCGAGAGACGATGCGCCCCGGAATCGTCCACCGACTGGACAAGGACACGTCGGGCGTCATGGTCGTCGCGCTGACATCAGAGGCGCGCGACTGGCTCGTCGCTCAGTTCAAGTCGGCCGCGGTACACAAGACCTATCTCGCACTCGTATCAGGCAGAATCGAAGCAGACGGCGTCATCGAGGGCCCGATCGGGCGGCATCCGGTTCATCGGAAGCGCATGGCAGTGGTGCCCACCGGCAAGCCGGCCAGGACCACGTATGAGATCGTGGAGCATCTCGGCGCCTACACACTGGTGAGGGCACATCCGGTTACCGGCCGCACTCACCAGATCAGAGTACACTTCGCCTTCATCGGACATCCCGTCGCCGGCGATTACGTCTACGGCAGCCGTTCCGCCTCGCGTTCTCTGGCTCAATACCTGCCCCGCCATTTCCTGCACGCGGCTGCCATTCTGCTCCGGCTGCCTCATGCCGCCACGGAGCGTGCATTCACATCGTCACTGCCGCCGGACCTTCAGCTGGCGCTGGATGAAGCCCGGAGACAGGCGTGCGCCACTCCTTGCCCGCCACAAGCCGACATGTTATAGTGCCATCCACTCTACGATGGACAGCAACAAATACCTGGAATCGCTCGAACGGCTGTCAGGTGACCAGAACCGTCGCGAAAGCAAGCTGCTCTCCGAGTTGCTGGGCGAGGCGGGCTACGACGATCTTGCTTCGTACGAGGCCAATCTCGCGGAGCAGGAAAGCCGGCTCCTCTTCTCCATACAGGCGGAGATAGAGGATACGGAGATGGCCATCCGCCAGACGGAACAACTGGTACAGAAGTTGAAGAAGCACGTCGAGCGGCTGAAGGGCCTCCAGAAAGTCCTGTCCAAATAGCGGCCGCGACGGTGCGGCCAGGTGTTCCACCCCAACACCGTGGTCCGGCGGCCTTCCGGAAGAACCGCGTATGACCAACAACACTGAGGCACAGATCAGAGTACGTTTCGCACCGAGTCCCACCGGCTTCCCCCACGTAGGCAATATCCGCACAGCATTATTCAACTGGCTTTTCGCCCGCCACCACGGCGGCACGTTCATCCTGCGGATCGAGGACACCGATACCGCCCGCCGGGTGGAAGGAGCTGTCGAGTCGATCATGGACGGCCTGCGGTGGCTCGGCCTCGACTGGGATGAAGGACCTGTATTCCAGTCGGACAGGCTGCACCTCTACCGGGCTGCTGCCGAGACCCTCATCCACAAAGGTATGGCCTACCACTGCTTCTGCACCGCCGAGCGGCTTGAGCAGGTGAGGGCCGAGCAGGCACGCCAGAAGCTGCCCCCCAGATACGACGGTCGTTGCCGGACGCTGGATCCTGCCCAGGCGGCACAACGGGTGGCGGATGGAGAACCATCCGTCGTCCGCTTCAAGACACCTATCGAGGGAGAGACGGTGGTTCACGATCTCATCCGCGGTGACGTCACGTTCAGCAACACCATATTGAATGATTATGTCCTGTTGAAGTCGGATGGCTATCCCACGTATCACCTCGCCAATGTCGTCGACGACCATGACATGGGTATCACGCATATCATGCGTGCGGACGAGTGGATATCGAGTACGCCGCTGCACGTGATGTTGTACGACGCCTTCGGTTGGAGGCCTCCCGCGTTCGCACATCTGCCGATGATCCTGGGGCCGGACAAGGCCAAGCTTTCGAAGCGCCACGGCGCCACCACCGTCACGGAATACCGCGAGCAGGGCTACCTGCCCGAGGCTCTATTCAACTTCCTCGCGCTGCTGGGCTGGGCGCTGGATGACAAGACCGAGCTGTTCACGCGCGATGAGCTGGTTGCCGCTTTCTCGCTTGAGCGCGTGGGCAAGACGGCCGCGGTGTTCAACATGCCGAAGCTCGACTGGATGAACGGCGTCTACATCCGCGGTCTGACGCGCGAGGCGTTCGCGCAGCGCGCACTGCCCTATCTTGAACGAGACTTGCCGGCGTCGGTGGTCCGGCCGCTGGACCTCAACTACGTCGTACAGGTTGCCGCACTGATTCAGGAGCGCACCAAGGTGCTGTCCGAGGTCGCTGGCCTCAGTGATTTCTTCTTCGTCGACACGCTCTCATACACGTCGGCCGACCTCGTGGCCAAGGGGATGGACGCTGGCGGGACGCTCGCCGCCCTGCAAGCCGTCTCGCAGGTTATTGAGATCATCGAGCCGTGGGAAGCGGCAACGCTTGAATCCACCGTGCGGCCCATGTGTGACACACTCGGTCTATCCGCCAAGCAGCTGTTCGGCGTGCTCCGTGTCGCGCTGACCGCCCGGACCGCGGCGCCGCCTCTGTTTGATACCATGGAGGTACTCGGCAAGGCGAGGACGCTGAAGCGTCTCGCGGATGCCGCCTCGACCGTGAAGTTGTAGATTCGCAGTCCCACCCCCGAAGGCAAACGGTAATCGAAGGAGGTTCTGAGATGCCAGAACTGAGGATGGTTGTGTGCTGCAAGCAGACGCTGGATCCTGAAGCCGCGCCCACGGCATTCAAGATCGACTCCGCCACCAAACGTATGACCCTGCCCGCCGACATCAAGCCCGTCATCGGCCAGTACGACGAGTTTGCACTCGAGGCCGCGCTGAGGCTGAAGGACGCCAATGGGGGAAAGGTCACGGTGCTCAGTCTGGGCAATAAGCTGGTGCGTGACGTCATCAAGAAGGCGCTGGCGGTGGGAGGAGACGAGCTGATCCTGCTGGAAGATGCCGCGTTTGAAGACAGCGATAGCTGGTCCACTGCTTACGCACTGTCGCTCGCCATCAAGAAGCTCGAGGGCTTCGATGTCATCTTCTGCGGACGCCAGTCATCGGACTGGGACTCGGGCCAGGTGGGCCCCGGTCTCGCGGAACTGCTCGGACTGCCGCTGGTTCCTCTCGCCCGCAAAGTCGAGGCAATCGATGGCGGCCTGCGCATCGAACAGGTTATCCCTGACGGCTTTCAGGTCGTTGAGGTGCCCACTCCCGCCGTGGTCACCGTCACGAGCGAACTCGGCAATCTACGCTATGCGGTACTGAAGGGGATCATGGCCGCCGCCAGGAAGCAACCCGTGGTGTGGACTCCTGCGGACCTCGGCGTCGACCCCTCGGCAGTCGGCGGCCAGGGCAGACGCCTCAAGCTGAACCGTCTGTACCAGCCGGTCAAGGAGGCCCATTGCGAGATAGTCGCGGGTGAAACCGCCGCCGAGGCCGGCGCCAATCTCGCTGTGCGGCTGCGCGAAGCCAAGGTCGTCTAGCAAGTTGTGAGACAACAGGAGGTCACCAATGGAAGAGTACAGCGGCGTGATGGTCTACGGTGAGATAGCTGGGCACAAGCTGGCCAGTACAACGTGCGAACTCCTGGAGTGCGGCCGAAAGCTGGCACTGGACCTCGGGCAGAATCTCTCGTGCGTCCTCGCGGGACAGATACCCGCGGCCGTCATCGAGGAAGCCGCTTCACGCGGAGCTTCCACCGTCTACACCGCGAGCCTCGACGGGACAACCGCTCCCGATACCGAGACTCATCTGGCTGTGGCCGTAGCTGCATCCAATGAGGCCCGGCCATCGATCATACTCACTGGACACACGGCACTGGGCCGGGAACTGGGCCCGCGGCTGGCATTCCGCCTCGGCACCGCCGTCGCCACGGACTGCATCGATCTGAAGATCGAGCCGGAGTCCCGTCGGCTGATGATGACGAAGCCAGTCTACGGCGGCAACGCGCTGGCGGACTTCGTTGCCGAGACTGCGCCTCAGGTAGCAACGGTTCGTCCCAAGGCGGTGTCCGCAGGGGAGCCGGAGGCAGGCAGGACTACCCGAACCGTCTCCCTCACCCTTCAAGTGCCCCCGGCGAAGGTCGCGGTCAAGGATCGCATCATCGAGGAGGTCACCGGAGTGAAGCTGGAGGATGCCGCCGTGGTGGTCAGTGGTGGCCGTGGCGTGGG
Organism: Dehalococcoidia bacterium; assembly: GCA_040766535.1. Classification (GTDB taxonomy): domain Bacteria; phylum Chloroflexota; class Dehalococcoidia; order GIF9; family AB-539-J10; genus SKVJ01. Next base: position 54,117 of record JAXGQG010000009.1, read on the forward strand.
CGGCCCCGCTCCATTCACCACAGTCCTCAAGGAGCTTGCCGACGTGTTGCACGGGGCCGTGGGCGCATCTCGTCCCGCCTGCGACAATGGATGGGCGCCGGAGGCGATGCACATCGGTCTGACGGGGAAGATCGTGGCGCCCGAACTGTACATCGCGGTCGCCATCTCAGGCGCCAGTCAGCACATGGCCGGTTGTTCGGGCTCCAAGACCGTGGTGGCAGTCAACAAGGACGCGGAGGCCAATATCTTCCGCGAGGCGACCTACGGCGTCGTGGGCAAGTTCGAGGACGTGATTCCGGCCTTCACCGCGAAGCTGAAGGAGCTTCTGGCGGACTAGCGTTCCAGAGGGATAGAAGAAGGGCCGCGCGGCAGCTTGCCGCGCGGCCCTTTAGCCGTTCTTGAAGAGTGACTACTCCGCTTTCTCCGCCTGGTGGCGCGAGATGATCTTCTGACTCATGTGCCCCGGGACCTCTTCGTAGTGGCTGAACTCCATATCGAAGTCGCCCCGGCCCTGCAACATGGAGCGCAGATCGATGGCGTAGCGGAGCAACTCAGAATACGGCGCCTGGGCCGATATGACATTGAAGCCCCCTTCGGGATTCATGCCAAGAACACGGCCGCGCTTGGTATTGAGATCGCTGATCACATCACCGGTCATACCCTCAGTGTACCCTCACGGTCAAGTTCACGATAGGTTCGAGGAGCAAATGGCTGCCCCTGCTGCAGGCCCTTCTTGAGCGCCTGCGCCGCTGCGATCTTGAAGGCGATATCCGAGGAATCGACCGCATGGAAGCTACCGTCGTAGAGGATCACCTTGATATCCACGAGGGGAACCCGGCGAGCACGCCCTCCCGCCTGCCTTCGTTGACGCCTTTCTCGACAGATGGAAGGAAGTTGGACGGTATCGAACCACCCACGATCTTGGTCTCATACTCAAACCCGCCGCCCTTGGGAAGCGGCTGCTTCCAGCAGCACGTGGCCGTACTGCTCGTGACCGCCGGTCTGCTTCTTGTGCTTGTATTCGGCCTTGGTCGGTACGGTGATCGTCTCCTTGTACGGCACCTGAGGCGGACTCAGGACTACCTTGACGCCGAACTTGCGGCTCATCTTGTCCTTCACCACCTCCAGGTGTGTATCGCCAACACCTGCCAACAGGTTCTCACCGGTATCAGGATCGCGGCGCAGGACGAGAGACGGGTCTTCCTCAATCATCCTCGGCAGGATGGTACTCATCTTGTCCAGATCTCCCTTGGACTCAGGATGGACGGCCATGCTGTAGGTGGCCTTTGGAAACACGATGCCGGCCAGCGGAGTCTGATCCTTGGCGCCGATCGTGTCCCCGGCGACCGTGACGCCAAGCTTCGCGACGGCGCCGATGTCGCCAGAGGAAACCTTCGTCACCGTGAGCTGCTGCTTGCCCAGGGGCAGGAACAGCTGGCCGATTCTCTCGGTGGCGCCTTTGTTGACGTTCACGACCTGCGAGTTGCTCGCAATCTCGCCGGAGTACACACGGAAGTAGCTGATCTTGCCCGTGAAGGGGTCCGCAGTGGTCTTGAATACCAGCGCCAGCGCCGCATCCGAGGCCGAACCCGTGCCCGGTACTTGCCGGTCGGCTGGCGAGGGCAACGATGCGCATACGGTATCCAGGAGCGTATCGATGCCTGCGCCCTTGACCGCCGAAGAGACCACTACCGGAACGGCCACGCCGGCCGCCGTAGCCCGCCGAACCGCATCGGCGATCTCTGCCGTGGTGAGCTCAGTGCCTTCGAGATACTTGTTCATCAGGTCGTCATCGATCTCGACCACCACCTCCACCAGCTTGTCCCGAAGCCCAAGAGCCTCGTCCTTGAGTTCGGCGGGAACATCCTGCTCCGCGTCCTGAATGAACGCACGCATCGTCACCAGATCCACATAGCCACGGAAATCGGACTGCGAGCCGACGGGCATCTGGATGGCCACGCAGCGATTGGACAGTCGGGATTGAATGTCGCCAAGCGTCTTCGAGAAATCCGCGTTCTCGCGGTCCATCTTGTTGATCACCACCATCGCGGGCAGTCCCGCTTCGCGCGCGAAGCCCCAGTACTGCTCGGTGCCAACCTCGACGGAACTGCTGGCACAGACGACGATGATCGCCGCGTCGGCAACACGGAGCGCCGCCCTCACCTCTCCGGAGAAGTCAAGGTATCCAGGCGTATCCAGCACATTGATCTTGTGCCCCTTCCATTCAAGCGGGAGGAGCGCGAGATTGAGGCTCAAGTGGCGCTCGATCTCGCTGGGGTCGTAGTCCGACGTGCTGGTGCCTTCACCAACGCTGCCTAGCCGCTTGATGGCCCCGGATTTGAACGCCATCGCCTCCGAAAGAGTCGTCTTGCCGGATCCATAGTGTCCCAGCAATGCAACATTACGCAGCTTCTCAGGTGAGTATGATTCCACGGCAGTACTCCTTTGTTAAGGACAGCGATATGACGGCGAAATCAGCCTGATTATACGAGTACGGCCTTGGCCTTCGCAAGGATTGCGAGTGCCCGAAGGCGATGCTACAATGCCACTGTTCGTAAGGTCATATGCCGCTCTCAAACGAAGAGGTTCGTCACATCGCGTGGTTGGCACGCCTCGGGGTGACTGACTCCGAGGTTGACCGGTTCCGTGAGGAGTTGTCGGTCATACTCGAGCATTTCAAGGCGCTTGAGGAACTCGACACCACCAGTGTCCCGGCTGCCGCCCACGCCAGCCTGTTGCACAACGTTCTGCGCGAGGATGTCCCGGCGCCGTCGCTGTCCAGTGACGAGGTTCTCTGCAACGCGCCTGACACTGACGAAGCCTACTTCCGCGTACCGCCGATCCTCGAGTAGGGTCATACGGCGCGGTGTCGTGCCAGAGGAACGGTCAGATGAGTGGTGAACAGATGCATTCGCTGTCGATTCACGAAGCTCGTAAACTGCTGCACTCCCGTCAGATCTCGGCGCGGGAGCTGACTGAGTCATGCCTCACCCGCATCGAGCAGGTTGAACCGCAGGTGAAGGCGCTGCTGACGGTGTGTGCCGACAGCGCGCGGGCACAGGCCCGCGAGGCCGATGCCCTGCTGGCCTCCGGAGAGGCAATGCCTCTCACCGGAATCCCGTTCGTTGCCAAAGACCTGTTGTGCACGCGCGGCATCCCGACTACGTGCGGCTCCCGCATCCTCGAGGGTTTTGTTCCGCCGTATGATGCGACGGTGATCACACGCCTGCTGGAGCAGGGCGCGGTGATGGTGGGCAAGGCGAACATGGACGAGTTCGCGATGGGCTCTTCGACCGAGCATTCAGCCTTCTTCGCCACGCACAATCCGTGGAACCTCGACCGCGTCCCGGGAGGCAGCAGCGGCGGTTCCGCGGCCTGCCTCGCGGCACATGAAGCGCTGTTCTCGCTCGGCTCTGACACGGGCGGCAGTATCAGGCAGCCCGCCGGTTTCTGCGGCGTGGTAGGGTTGAAACCAACGTACGGACGCGTGAGCAGATACGGTCTGGTGGCATTCGCCAGTTCGCTGGACCAGATAGGGCCCTTCGCCGCCGATGTCGAAGACTGCGCGCTGATAATGAACGCAATCTCCGGATTCTGTCCCCATGACTCGACTTCTTCGCCTGTTCCGGTGCCGGACTACACCACGTGCCTGACCCGGGATGTGCGCGGGCTGAGAATCGGCGTCCCCAAGGAGTACTTCATTGAGGGCATGCAGCCGGAGGTGCGCCGCAGCGTGGAGGAGGCCATCGCGCTGCTCGAACGCATGGGCGCGTCGGTCAACCGCGAGCTTTCGCTGCCCTCGACGAAATATGCGCTGGCGGCCTACTACATCATCGCTCCGTCGGAGGCGTCCGCCAATCTCGCTCGCTACGATGGCGTCAAGTACGGCTTCGCGCACAGGCTCTCCACCACGGAAGATTCCGTGAACGCCACCCGGGGCGAGGGCTTCGGTCATGAGGTCAAGCGCCGCATCATGCTGGGCACCTATGCGCTCTCCGCCGGCTACTACGACGCGTACTACCTCAAGGCGCAGAAGGTGCGCCACCTCATCAGCGAGGAGTTCAAACGGGCTTTCGAAGAGCACGATGTGCTGGCTATGCCCACATCCCCTACCGTCGCCTTCGCGCTTGGTTCAAAGACGGACGACCCCATTCAGATGTATCTGAGCGATGTCTTCACGATACCGGTCAATATCGCCGGCATCCCGGGTCTCTCGCTGCCATGTGGATTCGCGGACGGATTGCCGATCGGTCTGCAGCTCATGGCCGACCGCTTCCGCGAAGACCTGCTGCTCAGGGTCGGCCATGCCTATGAGCAGGCCACGGACTGGCATCTCCGCCATCCTGCGCTCTAACGCCATTCGCCATTTCTTTCGACGTTGATTCCGCGTCACCAGGTCCATGGGAGGAGGCACAGCATGAGGAACGAGGGAATCGTCGCGGCAGCGGGACGAACCGCCCTGGAGAACGACAAACTGAGCGGCTGCTCACAGGCTGTTCTGGACGCATTGCAGCGACACCTTGATCTCGGTGGAATGGACGCGTTCAAAGCGGCAACCGTTCTGTCCGGAGGTGTGGCGCGAAGGGGCGAGACGTGCGGGGCACTGCTGGGCGCACTCATGGCACTCGGCATCGCCTGCGGACGCGAGCGTATGGACGACACCGCGGCGTATGCACGCGCGATGGCGGAGGCTCAGCGCGTGGTGGATGCGTTCAAGAGCGAGCTTCAGTCGCGTTTCGGCTTCGCCCAGGCCCTGGATTCGACGCTCTGCGCGGACATCCAGCGGCGATTGTACAACCGCTCGTTCAACATGGTGAGAGAAGACGAACGCCAGGCATTCATCGATGCGGGCGGTCATGATGATGCAGGCTGCCCGCTCGTCTGTGCGGTGGCGGCTGAGGTGGCGGCCGAACGCATCCTCGCCCTGAGATCCTCTCTCTAGGACAACAGGTTCATCGCCGCCTTAACTTCGTGGATCGTCTCCCGGGCGACACGTGACGCCCGCGCGGCGCCATCTCGAACAACCTCGCGAACATACTCAGGCCGCGCCTGAAGCGCCGCCCTTCGCTCCCGGAACGGTGCGAAGTAGTCCACGATACCCTGAGTGAGTAGCTTCTTGCAGTCCACGCAGCCGATGCCGGCCTGGCGGCACTCCGAGGCGATCTCGTCGACCCTCCCGGGGGTGAAGATTCGATGCAGACTGAATACGTTGCACACTTCCGGATGGCCGATGTCCGCCCGGCGTTTTCGGGCCGGGTCGGTGAATGCGTTGCTCACCTTCTGGCGTATCTCATCCGGTGAAGAGGCGATCTCCAGGTGATTGTCGGCGCTCTTGCTCATCTTGCCGGCGCCGTCCAATCCCACGATCATCGGAAACTGGGTCAGCTTCGCCTCCGGTTCCGGAAAGACGTTGCGGTAGAGCGCATTGAAGCGCCGGACTATCTCTCTCGCCAGCTCGAGGTGCGGAAGCTGGTCTTCCCCCACCGGCACGATCTCGCCCTTGTAGAGGACTATGTCAGAAGTCATCAGCACCGGGTAGCCGACGAGTCCGTAGTTCACATTCTCCGGATGCATCCGCACCTTCTCCTTGAAGGTGGGCACCCGCAGCAGCCAGTTCAGCGGCGTCACCATGCTGAGCAACAGGTGCAGTTCCGTGATCTCCGGCACATGCGACTGGACGAAGACCACGCTCTTGGCGGGATCGACGCCGGCCGCGAGCCAGTCAAGCACCATGTCATTGATGTCTTGCTGTAGCGTGGCAGTGGACTCGACCGTAGTGAGCGCGTGGAGGTCGACCACGCAGTCGAAGCACTCGTACTGCTCCTGCAGTGCGAGCAGATTCATGATGTGGCCGAAGTAGTTGCCGATGTGCTGTCTGCCGGTGGGACGGGCTCCCGAGAACGCTCGCTTGGCCATGAAAACCCTCAACTATCTGACAAAAAGAATGGTAGCGCATACCGGATTCGAACCGGTGATCTCCTCCTTGAGAGGGAGGTGTCCTGGGCCGCTAGACGAATGCGCCACCGCGAAGACCGGTACAGTGTATTCCGTAGCCAAGGCACCAGTCAAGCTAAAGCGGTAGCTGGGCCTGACTGCCCGGCGGCATAGTGCCGGCCGCAGCTCCCACGAAGTCACGGAACAGGGGATGCGGACGCTGCGGACGCGATTTGAATTCGGGATGGAACTGACAGCCGAGCATCCACGGATGGTCCGCCACCTCGGCGATTTCCACCAGCCCTCCGTCCTCGGACAGCCCGCTGAACACGAGGCCGTGCCGCGACAGGATGTCACGGTAATCGTTGTTGAACTCGAAGCGGTGGCGGTGTCGTTCCCGGACCAGGTCGACCCCGTACGCCATTGCCGCCTTGGTATCGGGCACCAGCCGGCAGGGATAGCTGCCCAGACGCATGGTGCCGCCCATGCGTGACAGGTTCCGCTGCTCTGGCATCAGGTCGATCACCGGATGCTCCACCTGCGGATCGAACTCGGTCGAATTGACGCACGCCGTGCCCAATACAGCCCTGGCGATCTCGATCACCATCACCTGCATCCCCAGGCACAGGCCGAGATAGGGAATACCCGCCTCGCGTGCGTACCGGGCCGCGGTGATCATTCCCTCGATACCTCGAATGCCGAACCCGCCCGGCACGACGATGCCCTGCGCCGATGCGAGCCCCTGCATGGCGTTTTCATCGGTGAGTTGCTCGGACTGCACCCAGAACAGCTTCAACTGCCGGTTGTGAAACAGCGCGGCGTGCTTCAGTGCGATTCGCGGACGGAGAGATAGGTATCCTCGAGCTCACATACTTCCCTACCAGCGCGATGGATACCTCTTCCACGCCGAATGCGGAAACGATGTCTTCCCACGCCGATAGGTCGCCGTCGTCCTGGTAGACCTTACCGCTGCGCGACCAGCCGTCCCAACTTTGCGCGCGATAGCACCAGCGGCACCTCATAGGTTGTCCACCGTCGGCAGCGGGATAACCGCTTTACGACACGCAGAACAAGCCCTATCTTGGCTCTCAGGTCCGGAGGCATAGGGAAGTCGCTGCGGCACACGATAACGTCCGGTTGTATCCCCATGCTGCGCACCCCGCGCACGCTGCGCTGCGGGCTTCGTCTTCAACTCTCCTGTCGAACGCAGGTGAGGCAGGCGACGGGGACATACAGGACGTTCTCACGGCCAACGTCCATCTGGCGTATCGCTTCGATAAACGGCTGTCCTTCGATATCGCCGACGGTGCCACCGATCTCCGTAATGAGCACGTCGGCCTTCAGATGCTCGGCACAGGCGAGGATGGTCCGCTTGATCTCATCCGTCACGTGCGGCACAACCTGATGGTACCGCCAAGGAACTGTCCTTCGCGTTCCTTGTTGATGACCGTGCTGTAGACTCCGGCCCGATGTCGCGTTGGCCTCCGCGGAGAGATCCGCACCGATGAACCGCTCGTAATGGCCGAGGTCGAGATCCGTCTCGGCGCCGTCCTCGGCCTGGCGATAGATCTTCGCCATGCTGATACGGCGACATGGTGCCGGGATCAACATTGAGATAGGATCGGCTTCTGCACCGCGACATTGACGCCGCGGGCCTTGGAGAAGAGTGCCGATGGAGGCGACGGTGATGCCCTTGCCAACAGAGCTGACAACACCGCCGGTGACGAAGATATGTCGTGCCATGCTTCAGACCGGTTGCCGGTTGCCAGCATTATAGGTACGCGATACGGCAGTGTCAATGAAGAAGGGCCGGTAGAGAGCCGATTTCTCTGAGATCAGTGCACCCATACGGCAACAACCACTCGGAAACATTGCCGTATAATGACCGCCATCCTATGAGTTTTCACCCTAATACGTGTCGCTGTGTCTTGACAGGGCTTCAATGCTAGTGTTATGCGGCAATAGGTTGCCGCCTGCCGCTTACCATTACGGCGGCGCCTGGGGTGCTCAATGGCAACGAGAGTACGTGAAAGAAGACCTCTGGCATCGCATGCGGGCTCTGCCGCGTCTTCTGCGAGGCACACCACGCCTACAGACGACCCGCTCAAGTCACTGAAGCACAGGACTGCACTACCATTTACGGCATCAGGGCTGAACAGAACGGACTCCAGTGCCTCCTCCGTCCGCTGCCGCCACTGCGATCCGGCCCCATGCATAGACGCGTGCCTCACCGGAGCCATGCATCGAGACGAGGAGTCGGGATCGGTACTATCGAAGCCGATCGCCGCATTCAATGCGGCACCTGCATGCTGGTGCGCCCATTCGGCGCTATCCAGCGAGACGAGGCATCACACAAGGTGGTCAAGCGCGACGGCTGTCCTCGACGAGGTACCCCGGTGCGTGAGCGTCTGCCCCAACGGAGCCCTGGTTGCAGTTGAACTACCGGGACTGCGCACAGCTGCCATTTCGCGGTGATGACCGAATTCCGCTGCGTCACGCCGTCATCAAGCACGTAGGAGCACAAGGAGGTAGTACAGTGAATCTGAAACGCCCGAATGCCAATGATGCCACCAGGACCACCAACCGGTCACGCGACGTCGTACCGATGAGCGGTCTATGTTCACGCTGCATCGATGGCTGCACCGGCAACTGCGAGGTCTTCAAGGCGACCTTCCGGGGCCGGGAACTGATCTATCCCGGACCTTTCGGAGAGATTACCGCCGGGGCAGACAAGGACTACCCGGTCGACTACTCACACCTCAACATCCAGGGCTATGCGATGGGGGCAAAGGGGCTGCCCGAAGGCGTGGCGGCGAATTCCGACACGGCAACCTTCCCAGCCGTTAACACCGAGACCAGTTACGGCTGGGACTCAAAGGTGACGATGCGTGTGCCGGTGTTCACCGGCGCGCTTGGCTCAACGGAGATCGCCCGTAAGAACTGGGAGCACTTCGCCATCGGCGCCGCGATCAGCGGTATCACCCTCGTCTGTGGAGAGAACGTCTGCGGCATCGATCCCGAACTGCAGCTGGACGCCAACGGCAAAGTAGTCTACGCGCCTGACATGGACCGCAGAATCGAGACATACCGCCGCTACCACGACGGATATGGAGAGATACTGGTCCAGATGAACGTTGAGGACGCACGCCTTGGGGCCGCGGAGTATGTCCACCGCAAGCACGGGCTCGAGACCATCGAACTCAAGTGGGGACAGGGCGCCAAGTGCATCGGCGGCGAAATCAAGGTCGGCAGTCTGGAGCGAGCGCTACAACTGCAGCAGCGGGGTTACATTGTGACACCGGACCCGTCCGACCCCACCAGCCAGTCCGCTTTCCGCAGCGGGGCGCTCAAGGAAGTGGAACGACACAGCCGCCTGGGATTCATCGACGAACAGGCCTTCCTGGAGGCCGTCCAGAGGCTACGTGACATCGGCTTCAAGCGCATCACTCTCAAGACCGGCGCCTACAGCCTGCGCGAACTCGCCATGGCCATCAAATGGGGGTCGAAGGCACATATCGACCTGCTGACTATCGACGGCGCGCCCGGAGGCACCGGCATGAGCCCGTGGAGGATGATGGAGGAGTGGGGCATACCCAGCCTCTACCTGCATTCAGCCGCCTATGACTTCTGTCAGCGCCTCGCGGCTCGCGGCGAACGTCCGCCCGACATCGCCTTCGCCGGCGGGTTCAGCAGCGAGGACGGCGTCTTCAAGGGACTCGCGCTCGGCGCACCATACGTCAAGGCCATCTGCATGGGCCGCGCCCTGATGATTCCAGGCATGGTGGGCAAGAACATCGCCCGGTGGCTCGCCGAAGGCAAACTGCCCAGCACCGTCAGCCAGTTCGGTTCCACTCCCGAGGAGATATTCGTCTGCTATGAGGAGGTCAAGAACCTCGTCGGGGCGGATGAGATGAAGAACATCCCTCTGGGCGCCATCGGGATCTACAGCTACGTGCAGAAGCTGAAGGTGGGATTGCAGCAGATCATGGCGGGCAACCGCAACTTCAACCTCACCACGATCAGCCGGATGGACCTTATGTCACTGACCGAGGAATGTGTCAAAGTGACCGGGATTCCTTACGTGATGAACGCGTACCGAGAGGACGCGTTGGCGGTACTCGAAGGTTAGGAGTTGTAGACCGAAATACACGCGGCACACTGCGTCGATGCACACCCGATAGTACGGCTGCAGCGACCCTGTTTCAAGGAGAAGGAAGATGAGACAGAATAACTGGGGACCACGCTTCATAGCATCAGGTGACGCAGCTAGAGTCCTCTCAGGCCGTGTCCTGCTGAAGGAAGAGCTGGATGAGGGACTCCTGCGCTGGGACCTCGACTCCATGGGACTTGCGGGGCCCGTGGTGAAGGTTATGAACCACTGGTTCATTCGCAGGCTCGGCGAGGACACATGGTTGCAGCTGGGAGCCTCGGAGGAACCATCATCCGGTTTCCAGGTGTCCTGGGATTCGAGCACGGTCGCCAATGGAGACTACGAAGTACTGGAACAGATGAATGTGTTTGTGAAGGACGGCAGCCAACAACGCGTGGTCGCCCGCACGAACACAGTACGGGTAGCCGTCAACAACTGAGATTGAGATTGAGGACGAAGACGTGAAAGTGGCCATTGTGGACTATGGGGCAGGCAATCTCCGCAGCGTGGTCTCCGCGCTGCGGAGCGTTGGCTGCGATACGGTGGTAGCTGAGTCTCCACGAGACACGCAGACCGCGCGCGCCATGGTGCTTCCAGGCGTCGGCGCCGCGGCGGACACCATGGAGAACCTCCTGCACCGCGGCCTCGCCGATCTTGTCGTCCACTGGATTGCTGCTGAACGTCCATTCCTCGGCATCTGCATGGGCATGCAGGTGCTGTTTACCCATTCCGAGGAAGGAGGCGGGCAGCACTGTCTGGATGTCATCAGCGGGCGCGTAGTCCGCCTGCCAGAGGGTCTCAAGGTGCCTCACATGGGATGGAACCAGGTGCATTATAAGGTGGATTCGCCACTGTTCGAGTCGATACCCGATAACTCGGACTTCTACTTCGTGCATAGCTATGCGGCCCGTCCCGACGATGAAGCAGTGGTGGCGGCATCCACCGACTACGGGGTGCCATTCTGCAGCGCGGTGCAGCGTGGGGCGGTGTTCGCCACCCAGTTTCACCCGGAAAAGAGCGGCGCAAACGGACTGCAACTCTACCGCAATTTCGCGCGCTTCGCAGCGGCGTGACGAGGTCGCAGGCCACCAGAAGGAACAGCACTATGGACAGCTACAGGTACGTCATCGTAGGTAATTCGGCCGCCGGTCTTGCGGCGGCACGTGAGATACGTCGTGTCGACGCGTCGGGCCCCGTGTTGATGCTTTCTGACGAGCCCTATATGGCGTATTCCCGGCCGCTCATCGCCAAGCACATATCCGAAGGCAAGAGCATCGGCGCGATGCAGCTGGCCCATCCCGACTACTACTCCGCGAACGGCATAGAACTCCGGTTGGCGACGAGAGCAGTCCACATTGACGCTCAGAAACACCTGCTCCAGCTGGACGATGGAACGGCTGTCGCCTGGGACGCGTTGCTGCTGGCCACCGGAGGGGCCCCAATCGTACCTCAGATCCCCGGGCGTGAGAGACAAGGTGTGTTCACCTTCACCACGTACGACGATGCCCGGGCCATCGCACAGACCCTCTCCACGGTGCGGCACGCGTGCATCGTGGGCGGCGGCTTCATAGGTTTGAGCGCGGCCGACGCGCTGCTGAAGCGTCATATCGAGGTGACTGTGGTCGAGATGCAGCCGAGACTCCTGAGCACGATGCTCGATGCGGCGGCATCGCACATCGCAGAGGAAGCAGCCATGGCCGCCGGCGCCAGGATCGCGACCGGTCGCCAGGTCGTGTCAATCAACGGCGACCACCCCGGGTCACTGTCGGTCTCGAGTGTCACGCTCGACGACGGTACCAGGATTCAGTGCGAGCTGGTTATACTGGCAGTGGGCGTAAGGCCGAGAACCGAGCTGGCACAGGGACTGGTCGCGCTCGACCGCGGAATACTCGTGGACCGCTCCATGCGGAGCAGCAACCCGAGCATCTTCGCGTGCGGGGACGCCTGTCAGTCGCACGATTTCGTTCGTGATCGAGACGCCGTGCTCGCCGTCTGGCCGAACGCAGTCGCCGGAGGTGCGGCGGCCGGAGCGGCGATGGCGGGACAGCATAGATCATACGAGGGTGGTACGACGCTCAATGCGCTGCCCTATTTTGGACTGTCCGTTGGTTCGGCGGGAGTGGTGGACCACGATCCGGCACTGCACGAGGTGGTGATCTCCTCCGGACCTCGTTACTACCGGAAAGTGGTGTTGCGCAACGGCGTGATCGTCGGCATGGTGTTCGCCGGCGACACGAGCAAGTGCGGCTTGCTCTACACGCTGATGAGACACAAGTCGGACGTATCCACGTACAAAGACGCACTGGTGAGCGACGACTTTGGAGTCCTCTCCCTGCCGGAAGACTTCTGGCGCGATAGCATCACAGCGCAATGAATCAGCACGATACGGTCCAGCGCCCTGGCCATGGGCGCTCGATGCCACAGGATTGACCGGCGGAGTGCAATGACAATGAGAGACGTAACGCGGCTCAACAACAGATACCTCGACGACAAAGTCTCCGACGGGTGCTCCATCTTCGGGGTGATGGATACGACGGGTACTCCAATCCCCGCGGATGTGGCGATCCGCGCCATCGACCTCATGCGCGACAGAGACAATGGTCTGGGAGGTGGATTCGCCGCGTACGGCCTGTACCCGGAGCATGCCGACGAGTACGCGTTTCACGTGATGTACACCAGCAGGCAGGGCCAGCGCGACACCGAGGACTACCTCTCGCAGTCGTTCTGCATCGTGCAGTCGGAGCCGATGGAGACGGACCCCGGGGCAATCCCCAACGCTCCACTCATGTACCGGTACTTCGCCTACGTCCGGCCCGACCGGCTTGCCGGGGCGGACGAGCCGCAGTTCGTTGCGGAACGTACCATGTACATCAACACCAGCATCATAGACAGCTTCGTCTTCTCCGGGGGCAAGAACCTTGGAGTGTTCAAGGGTGTGGGGCACCCCTACGACATCGCTCGTTTCTTCCGGCTTGAGCGGTACAGCGGCTACCTGTGGACCGCGCATGGCCGGTTCCCCACCAATACCCCCGGATGGTGGGGAGGTGCTCACCCATTCAGTCTGTTGGATTGGACAGTGGTACACAACGGAGAGATCTCTTCATACGGCATCAACAAGCGTTTCCTGGAGCAGTATGGTTATGTCTGCTCGCTGCAGACGGACACCGAGGTGGTCGCGTATGCCGTTGATCTGCTGGTTCGGCGCCATGGGTTGTCCATGGAGACCGCAGCGCGCGTCATCGCCGCTCCGTTCTGGTCCGACCTCTCAGGAAGCGACCCGGCCGCAACCAGGGCACAGCAGACGCTGCGTATGACCTACGGTGGCCTGCTGTTGAACGGTCCATTCACCGTGATAGTTGCGCGTTCTGGAGAGATGGTGGGGCTGACCGACCGAATACGTCTCCGTCCTCTTGTGGTGGCATCACACGGAGCCAGGCTCTATCTCTCATCCGAGGAGTCGGCCATCCGGCTGGTTTCTCCTGAACTCGATGATGTCTGGATCCCTGTAGGCGGTCAACCGGTGATCGCGCGTCTCGGCCACATGCCCACGTCCGAGGATACCTGGTCCCCGGTGGAGGTGCCGGCAGGTGCTCACTAAACGCGTTATCCCTTGCCTCGACGTGAAAGACGGGCGCGTGGTCAAGGGCAGGAGCTTCGAATCGCTGCGTGATTCCGGCGATCCCGTCGAGCTTGCCCGCCGGTACTACGCTGAAGGCGCCGATGAACTGGTCTTCCTCGACATCACGGCCAGCAAGGAGCACCGGGACACCATGGCAGGCGTAGTGGAACAGGTTGCCGACGTGGTGTTCATACCACTCACCGTTGGCGGCGGACTGCGGTCTGTGGAAGATATGCGGCGGCTGCTACTCAGCGGAGCCGACAAGGTCTCAGTCAATACGGCCGCGGTACAGCATCCGGAACTGATCCGACTGGCAGCCGACCGCTTCGGCAGCCAGTGCATCGTGGTCGCTATCGACGCCAAGCGTGTACCCGGCTCAAATCCGCCCCGCTGGCAGGTCCACACCTATGGAGGCAGCACGGCCGTTGAACTGGACGCCGTGCGTTGGGCCGTGCGGGCGGCATCCCTGGGAGCCGGAGAGATCCTCCTCACCAGCATGGACGCCGACGGTCACCGCATGGGTTACGATATCGAACTGACCCGCGAGATATCCACGAGTGTTGACATCCCCGTTATCGCGAGCGGGGGCGCCGGCTCGGCGGACGACCTGTTGCGGGCGCTCGACGATGGGAAGGCGGACGCAGTCCTTGCGGCCAGCATCTTCCACTTCAGTGAAACGAGCATTGCCGCCACGAAGCGTTACCTCGCCGATCACGGCGTGGCAGTGCGCATGTAGGACAAGAGCATGAAGAGCTTATTGCCGACCAGATTCATCGTGGAGCGCGACCCGGCTCGATGCATCCAGTGCAAGGTATGCGTCAACCAGTGCACCTTCGGCGTGCACTACTTCGACGAGGACGAGAATGTCGTCAAAGCGCACGAACACAACTGCGTCGGCTGCCATCGCTGCGTGGCATTCTGCCCAACGAGTGCACTCACGATACGCCGGAATCCGCTGGAGTACCGTGCCAACGCCAACTGGAGGCCTGAGGTGATTGAGGACATCCTCAAGCAGGCTGAGAGCGGCGGAATGCTGCTCACCGGCATGGGCGATGACAAGAATCACAAGATCTACTGGGAGCACCTGCTGTTGAACGCGAGCCAGGTCACGAACCCATCCATCGACCCTCTACGTGAGCCGATGGAGTTGAGCACGTATCTGGGACGAAAGCCCGACAGAGTGGAATTCGACAGCACGGGCAGAATGACAACGGAACTCGCCCCACAGGTGAAGCTGGAGACGCCGATCATGTTCTCAGCCATGTCCTACGGGGCAGTGAGTCTCAACGTCCAGACCTCGCTCGCACGGGCGGCAACGGAGCTGGGAACTCTGTGGAATACCGGAGAGGGCGGTCTGCACCCTTCTCTGCTGCGGTACGCGCCGAACACCATCGTGCAGGTCGCGTCGGGACGCTTCGGCGTCCACTCCGAGTACCTGCACTCCGCCCGCATCATCGAGATAAAGATCGGCCAGGGCGCCAAGCCCGGAATTGGCGGCCATCTGCCCGGTGAGAAGGTCACGGATGAGGTCTCCAGGACCAGGATGATCCCCAGGGGCACGGATGCGCTGTCTCCGGCGCCCCATCACGACATCTACTCCATCGAGGACCTGCGTCAGCTCATCTACGCGCTCAAGGAAGCAACGAACTATGAGAAGCCGATCTCCGTCAAGATCGCGGCGGTCCATAACGTCGCGGCTATCGCCAGCGGCATGGTTCGAGCCGGTGCGGACATCATCGCCATAGATGGTCTCCGCGGCGCCACGGGCGCAGCGCCGAAGGCGATACGAGACAACGTTGGCATCCCGATCGAACTGGCCCTGGCATCGGTTGACACCCGTCTGCGCGAGGAGGGAATCCGAAACCAGGCATCGATCAGTGCAGCCGGCGGCTTTCGCTCCAGTGGGGACATCGCGAAAGCGATAGCGCTGGGCGCCGACGCGGTCTACATCGGGACCGCGGCGCTCATCGCCCTGGGATGCCACGTATGCCAGCAATGCCACACCGGGAAATGCACCTGGGGCATCTGCACGAGCGACCCGGCGCTGACCAGGCGCATCAACCCCGAAATCGGTGCGGAACGGCTGGTGAATCTCATCAGGGGATGGAGCCTGGAAATCAAGGACATGCTCGGAGGCATGGGCATCAACGCCATCGAAAGCCTTCGGGGCAACCGGCTGCATCTCAGGGGTATCGGACTGAACGACAATGAACTGAACGTGCTGGGTGTGCGAATGGCAGGCAACTGAGCGGCGCGGGGGTGCTCCATGGAGAGAACAGCTATAGAAATCGATGCGAACGGCAAGACGTATCACGACTTGAATACCACCCTGCAGACCTCCCTGGCCGCGGGGGCGCAGCACATCTCCGTGCGCAACGTCAATGGCCAGAGGTACATCGGCACCAATCTCAACGGCGCCGTTACGCTTGAGCTTCACGGCACGCCGGGAAACGACCTTGGCGCCTTCATGAACGGCCCTTCCATCATAGTCCACGGCAACGGGCAGGATGGCGTCGGCAACACGATGAACGCCGGTGAGATCGTCATCCACGGACATACGGGCGATGCGCTTGGTCTCGCGGCACGCGGAGGGACGATTCTCGTCCGGGACGGCGCCGGCTACCGCACCGGCATCCACATGAAGGAGTATGAAGGGAACGGCCCTCTTGTAGTTGTTGGCGGAGGGGCGCAGGACTTCCTCGGTGAGTACATGGCAGGCGGCACGCTCATCGTGCTAGGATTGGGCCGCCATGGATCCGGGTGGTCTCGCGCCAGATTCGTGGGAACAGGCATGCATGGCGGCGCCATCTATCTGAGAGGCCGGATCGAGAGCCATCAACTGGGGAAGGAGGTCGGGGTCGCCGCCCTCGATGAGCGGGAAAGGCAGGTGCTTCAGACCGCCGTCGAGAGGTACGCGGCGCACTTCCAGGCCAATGCCGCGGAGATACTGGACGCCGATTTCATCAAGCTCTTTCCCCTATACTTGCGACCGTACGGCAAGCTCTACGCCTATTGACGGGGGAGAGAATTGACTCAGACCCAAGCGCATATCGTCGTGGTTCAGACTGAGGATGCGCTTGCACCGGACATATCACGCATGGTCGCGGCCACGCCGGCAACCGTTGAGATGGTCGCCGCCGATTCGCTCGAGGCCGCCCTTCATCCCTCGCCAACCCTGGTTGTCGTGGTTGCCGCCACGGCCGACGAGCTGTCCCATCTTGTCCGAACTATCAAGGCGTTCACTCGCAGCCCTCTGATGGCGGTGGTGTTGCCGGACATGGTACAGGCGACCGCGGCTCAGACGGCGGTGGATGACTTCACGACCCTCGACACCTGTGGCACAGACCTGCTGGCGAGGATACAGCGACTGCTGCGCGCACACCCGGACAGTGGCGAGATCATCCGGCGCGGCGACCTCGCAATCAACTCGGCGACGTGTGAGGTGAGCCTCGGCGGACGCCTCATCGAACTCACTTTCAAGGAGTACAGTCTCCTCAAGTTCCTGGCGGGGAGTCCCGGCAGGGTCTTCAGCCGCGAAGTGCTGCTGAGCCGGGTATGGGGATACGACTACTACGGCGGGGACAGGACCGTCGAC